>DATJAE010000081.1:0-6098 GCA_035516595.1 Kofleriaceae bacterium
GCCGGGCACCTCGCTGTGCCGGCGCGACAGCCCGAGATCGATCAGCAGCGCGCGGCCCGACTCGTCGATCAGCACGTTCTCGGACTTCACGTCGCCGTGGACGAAGCCCGCGGCGTGGATCGCCTCGAGCCCGGCGAGCACCTGCTGTACGATCGAGCAGGCGCGCCTCGGGGAGAGTGGGCCCGCCGCGCGAACCACGTCGCGCAGCGACCGGCCGCGCACCAGCTCCATCACGACGTAGGGCTCGTGCCGCTCGGTCTCGCCGGCGGCGAGCAGCGCGACGACGTTGCGATGAACGACCCGACCGGTCATCCGCACCTCGGCGTCGAGATAGCCGCGCGCGGCGGCGTCGCCCGCGAGCTCGGGGCGCACCAGCTTCACGGCGACCTCGCGCCCGTGCTCGAGGTCCTCCGCCTGGTACACCGCGCCCATGCCGCCCGCGCCGAGCAGCGCGCCGAGGCGGTAGCGGCTTGCGAGGATGGTCGCGGTCATGCGACGCCCTCAGAGCATCCCGCGTGCCGCTCGAGAGCCGGCCCGAGCGCGCACGGACTGCATCTCGAGGCCCTCCCGCGCAAGGCGTTCGGGCTCGCATGGCATCGGCGATGCACCGCACCATGTCATGACCGATCAGACCTGGAACGCGCGTCGCATCGCGCTGACCGGTGGGCCGGGCGCCGGGAAGACCGCCGTGCTCGAGCTGGTGCGCCGCCTGCTGTGCGAGCACGTGCGCGTGCTGCCGGAGGCGGCCAGCATCGTGTTCGGCGGCGGCTTCCCGCGCGGGCCCGCGGCCGCGCTGCGCCGCGCCGAGCAGCGCGCGATCTTCTACGTGCAGCGCGAGCTCGAGGCGTCGGTGGTCGACGACCCGCTCGCGATCGTGCTGTGCGACCGCGGAACCGTCGACTGCGGCGCGTACTGGCCCGGTCCGGGCGAGCTCTGGCCCGAGGTCGGGACCACGCTCGACGAGCAGCTCGCGCGCTATCACGCGGTCATCCACCTCCGCACGCCGCGCACCGGCTACGACCACAGCAATCCGCTGCGCATCGAGTCGCGCGCCCAGGCCCACGCGATCGACGAGCGCATCGCAGCGCTGTGGGCCCGGCATCCGCGCCGCTTCGAGGTCCGCGCCGAGGCCGACTTTCTCGCAAAGGCCGCCCACGCGATCCAGATCCTGCGCGACGAGCTGCCCGAGGGCTGCCGCGAGCACTTGCCGGAGTTCCATCACCCGCATCCGACGCTGCACGCCCACCAGGGCTGAACGGTCACGGCGCGGCGACGTGCAGCTTCACGCGCTCGACCGTGGTGGCGCCGAGGTTCTCGTCGGCCCAGCGATACAGCAGATTCTCCTCGCGGCCGGCATGTCGCTCCAGCAACTGCGCGAACTCCCGGGACTCCTCGTAGCGCACGTAATGCAGATCGACCGCAACCCCGAGCCGGAGCAGCTGATCGCGCAGCAGGCCATGCTCGCGCAGCAGCGCGCGCGCCTCGTCCTGGTCGACGTGCGCGAACACCGGAAGCACGTAACGCTCCTCGGCTTCCATGTGCGCGAGCAGGCCGTGATCGAGCGTGTTCCACAGCTCGCGAACGTCGTCTCGCGCGTTGGCGGCCATCGCCTCGAGCACCCGCCGCAGCAGATCGCGCAGGTACGCATGGCTGCGCGTCATGTAGAGATACAACGTCGAGTGCGTGCGGGGACTTGCCGGGTGAGTGGTCATGCCCTCCATCGGTGCAGGGGACGTGCCTACGCCACGGCGCGCTCGAGCAATTCCGCGAGCGCACGACATGCGTCGATCATCGTGAAGATGCCTTCGACCGCGCCGTCGCGCGTCATCACGACGGCGGAGCCGTACTTGTGCTCGCTCATCGTGCGCGCGACCACGTCGATCGCTTCGGCAGCGCCAACCGCGTAGACCGGCTCGCTCATCGCCTCGCGGACCGGCGCGCCACGGCGGACGCCGAGCGATTCGAGCATTCCCAGATCGCGTTCGCTGACGATGCCGACCAGCTTGCCGTCGTCCACCACCGGCAGGTGCCGGATGTCGTGTTCGCGCATCAGCGCGTGAGCGTCGCGCAAGGTGCCGCGCGGCGAGATCGTCCACGGCTGGTGCGTCATGTAGCGCGCGATCTGCGGCATCAGCATGACATGGGCTGGTGCATCGGATATGCCGCGAGATGACGGGCCGAGCGCGGCCGCGCGCCGGGCATCATCGGAGCATCAGCGCGAGTGCGCCGCACCGCTTGCGGTCATCGCGCGGCGCGCCGCAAGGCCTGCGTGAAGCGCCGGCACACCGCGGCGACAAGTCCGGCACGTCGCGTGCTGGTGAGATCGCTGTGACCCGATGGCTCGTCCCGCTCGCGATGCTCGCTGGCTGCGAGGCCTACGACTCCTTGCCGCCGGAGACCGAGCCGCCCCTGGCGGCGCGCGCGCAGGCCGTCGAACAGCGCATGCACGCGCGTTACACCGAGGCGCTCGGCGTCGAGGCCTCGATCGCGCGCGGTGACCTCGATCGCGCGCGGCGGCAGGCGCGCGTGATCGACGCGCTCGACGAGCCCGAGCTGCTCGAACGCTGGCGGCCGTACCTCGAGCTCGTCCGGGTCGACGCGCACCGCGTCGCGATCGCCGAGTCGCTCGACACCGCCGCCGAGCGCGCGGCCTCGCTCGGCCGAGCCTGCGCGCGCTGCCACGAGGCCAGCCGGGCCAGGGTCGAATTCGCCGAGATCGCGGCGCCGAGCGCGCATGCCACGCTCGCCGAGGACATGAGCCGGCACCAGTGGGCCGCGCTCCAGATGTGGGAAGGTCTGATCGGACCCGACGACGCGCTGTGGCGCACCGGCGCCGCGGGCCTCACCGCCATGCCGGCGAACATCCTCGCCCAGGCGATGACGCGCTCGGAGTCCGACGATGTCGACGACGTCGCCCGGATCAAGCTGTACGCGGCGCGCGCGCCGGGCACGGTCGACCAGGACGCGCGTGCGGACCTGTTCGGACGCATCCTCGCGACCTGCGCGCACTGTCACGCGGCGCTGCGAGACCGATGATCGAGCTCGAATTCCTCGGCGGCGCGCGCACCGTGACCGGCTCCAAGCACGTGCTCCGCACGTCGCGCGCGACCGTGCTGCTCGAGTGCGGGCTGTTCCAGGGCCATCGCGACGAGGCCAACCGGCGCAATCGCACGCTCGGGCTCGATCCCGCGGCGCTCGACGCGGTCGTGCTGTCGCACGCGCACCTCGATCACTCGGGCGCGCTGCCCGTGCTGGCGCGCCAGGGCTATCGCGGCCCGATCTACACGACGCCGGCGACGCGCGACCTGTGCGCGCCGATGCTCGGCGACGCGGCGAACCTCCAGGACGCCGATGCCCGCCACATCGCGCGGCTGATCGCGCGGGGCGTCGAGCTCGATCCGGTCACGCCGCTCTACGACCAGAACGACGTGATCACCACGCTGTCGCTCATGGTCGGCGTGCCGTATCACCGCCGCCAGGACATCGCGCCCGGCGTCACGCTCCAGCTGATCGACGCCGGCCACGTGCTCGGCAGCGCGATCGTCGTGCTCGACATCGTCGACGGCGACCAGCGCGGCCGGCTGGCGTTCACCGGCGACCTCGGCCGCCCCGGCATGCCGATCCTGCGCGATCCGGAAGTCCCCGAGGCCGTCGACTGGTTGATCAGCGAGAGCACGTACGGCGATCGCGTGCATCCGCCGATCGCGCAGTCCCACGATGCACTGGCCGCGGCGATCACGCGCACCGCGGCGCGCGGCGGCAAGGTCGTGATCCCGGCGTTCGCGCTCGAGCGCGCGCAGGAGCTGATCCTCGCGCTCGCCCAGCTTCGCGCGCGCGGCGCGATCCCGCGCATCCCGGTCTACCTCGACTCGCCGCTCGCCACGAAGATCACCGACGTGTTCCGCCTCCATCCCGATTGCTACGGCCACGATGCCTACGAGCTGCTCCACCGCGGCACGCCGTTCGAGTTCGATGGCCTCGCCTACATCGCGAGCGTCGACGAGTCCAAGGCGATCGACGCGTCGCCCGGGCCCGCGATCGTGATCGCGGGCAGCGGGATGTGCGAGGGCGGGCGCGTGCTCCATCACCTGCGCGTGATGATCGGCGATGCCCGCACCACGATCGCGATCGTCGGCTTTCAGGCCGAGCACACGCTCGGCCGCCGGATCGCCGAGCACCGGAACAAGGTGAAGATCTTCGGTCTGATGCACGACGTGGTCGCCGACGTGATCGTGCTCGAGGGGTTCTCGGCGCACGCCGATCAGCGCGGCCTGCTCGCGTTCGCCGACGCGGTCAGGCAGCGCGGGAGCCTGAAGCAGGTGTGCCTCGTCCACGGTGAATCGCCGGCCCAGACCGCGCTCGCGGCCAGGCTCGCCGAGCGCGGGGTTTCGGCCGTCACGATCCCGGGACCAGGCGATCGGGTTCGACTCGCCGGTTGACCTGCCGCTTGTGCACGTACTTGCGCGCGGTGGGATCGAAGGTCCAGCGCTGGAAGCCGCCGCCGGGCGGGCGATACATCAGGCCGTGCGGGAAGAACGCGAGCGATCCGCTCCGCGTCTGGTCGCCGTCGCGCTCCTCGATCGCCCCGGCGAACAGCTGATCGAGCTGCTCGTCCGCGCCGACCTGATAGACGACGATCGAGGTCGTGCTCACGCGATGGCCGCCGCGCGTGACCGCGAGCACGATCACCGGCGCGTCGAGCTTGGCATCGCCGGTGGCGAGCGCGACCAGATCGTCGGCGGAGCCCTCGACATCGAACCCCGGCGCGCGTGCGACCAGCCGATCGTTGCTGTCGAGCACGGCCACGCCGTCGTGATACGACGCCAGGATCGCGCCGGAGCCGGTCGACACCGCGATCGCACCGTAGCCCGCCTCGTCGCGGGTCCCGGTGACCGCGGCGAGCCGCTGCGCGGCCGGCAGCGACTCGGTGTCGCCGCTCGCCGTCGTCGTGAAGCCGCTGACCCACGGCAGCGACGGCGGCGCCGGCGGCGCGGTGCATGCTGCCAGCAGCAGGATCGTAGCGAGCCTCATGCCATCGCTACGAGCAATGCTCGTACCAGTGCCGCTACGACTTGGTCTTCTCGCCGCTCTTGACGGCGATCGTCTTGGTCTCGGTGCCCGGCAACTTGGGCAGCGCGATGGTCAGGACGCCGTCCTTGAGCTCCGCATGGACATGATCGCTATCGAGCCCTTCGGGAAGGACGAACGTGCGCTGGAAGTCTCCGTAGGTGCGCTCGTAGGCGTAGTACGCATCGCCCTTATCCTCGCGCTCAGCCTCGCGCTTGCCGGTGATCGCGAGGCGGTCCCCGGTGAGCTTCACGTCGATGTCAGCCTCCTTGATCCCGGGCAGATCCGCCTTGATCAGGTAAGCGTCCTTGGTCTCCTTGACCTCGAACGCCGGCGTGAACGTGCGCTCGTAGCCCGGGCCGAAGAATGTCGGCACCGTCGCCGGCTGGAACGGATCCCACCGCATCATTTCCCGCATCCAGCGGAACGGATCCACCTCCGGCTTGATCAGAGCCTGTTCGGTGTTGTTGCGCGTCATATGAGCCTCCTTTCGTACCCGCGTCGTGTCGGTGCATTTGCCGTTCCTCGCGCCTACCTGCACCTACGCTGACGACACGCGCCGCGCTTGCGCCGCCGCTCGAACGCGCTGCACGTGGTGCGCGATCGCGCGAGCGGATCGCGGCACATCGCGTGCAGCTCGTCGCGGCATGGTGGACGTTTCCCGAGCTGCACATCGCTGGCGCATTCCGACGGTCTCGATCGTCGTCCTCGTCGCGGTCGGGCTGATCGGCTGGCGGCTGGTCGCGCGATCGCGAGCGAGTCAGCCCGGGCCGGTGTTCGACACCGCCACGATCGATCGCGGACCGATCCGCGCGAAGGTCACCGCCACCGGCACGGTCAACCCGATCGTCCAGGTCCAGGTCGGCTCGCAGGTCTCGGGCACGATCCAGACGCTCGGCGCCGATTTCAACTCGGAGGTCGCGCCCGGCCAGATGATCGCGCAGATCGATCCCCGGCTGTTCCAGGCGGCGGTCGAGAACGCGCAGGCCAATCTGCTCGCCGCGCGCGCCGCGAGCCACAAGGCCAGGGCT
>DATJAE010000082.1:0-6983 GCA_035516595.1 Kofleriaceae bacterium
AGCCGGGTGGCGAGCGCGTCGTGCTGCGCGGCGACCCGCCGCATCAGCTCGACCCGGCTCGGCGCCGGCTCGTCGGACACCGGCGGGCGCACCAGCACGCTCGCGTCGATCACCGTGACCGCCGCGACGTGGTCCATCCGCACGAACGCGACGGTCGGCGCCTGATCGCGCCCCGCGACGTGGAGCAGCAGCATCGCGCCGTCGCGCGTGTCGTCGAGCGACACCACGCGGCCGCGCACGATCTGGCCGCTCGCGAGGAACAGCTCGACCTCGGGGCGCGGCCGATCGAGCCGGGCGAGCCCGACCGCGAGCCGGACGAGCTCCTCGAGCAGCGCGCGCGGCGAACGCCCCGCGAGCTCGTCGAGGACGCCGGTCACAGGCCCTTTTCGACGATCTCGATCAAGTACTTCGTGCGATCGAGCGTGTCGCCGACGTTGGACAGCTTGTGATCGATCACCAGCGTGCCGTTGTCGAACGAGATCGCGCTGTGCGGCGAGAACGCGCCCTTGGCGTTGCGGATCTGGATCTTCTTGAGCGACGCCTTGACCGCTTCCTTGCCGATGTCGTCGCGCGTGATCTGGCGAAGGCCCTCGATGATCGGCTTGAAGTACAGCTCGGGCCACGAGTCGTTGTAGAGGTGCGAGTAGCCGGCCTCCGCGAGCTCTTCCCACATCACCTCGACCGGCACGTCGCCGGCCACCGCCTTGATCTCGGCGAGCAGCTGCGGGTAGTGCTTGTCCTGGAAGTCCTTCGCGGCGCGTCGTTCGGTGAGTCCCATGCGAGTAGTACGCGCCACCGTCGCGAGAATTCCCGGCGCAAGAGCATGGAATACGCTCAACGTCCGGCGCGTTGTCGCCGGATCTCGTAGAGCGCGATCGCGGCCGCGACCGACACGTTGAACGATCCGACCGCGTCGTGCGCCATCGGGATCACCGCGTGGAAGTCGCACTGCTTGGCGACCAGCGGGCGCACGCCGCCACCCTCGGCGCCGAGCACCAGCACGAGCGGGAGCGCGCCGTCGATCTGGTCGATCGGCTGCGCGCCGGGCGCGGCGTGCACCGCGATCCGCCACAGCCCGTGCTCGCGCAGCTCGCCGAGCGCGCGCACCAGGTTGCCGACCTGCGCGATCGCGACGAGCTCGCTCGCGCCCGCGCTCGCCTTGGCGACGACCGCCGTGACCTGCGCGGCGCGATGCTCCGGGATGATCACGCCGCCGGCGCCGAGCAGGTAGGCCGAGCGCAGGATCGCGCCGAGGTTGCGCGGGTCCTCGACGCCGTCGAGCGCGACCAGCAGCGCGGGCTCGCCGCGCGGCGCGACCAGCGCGTCGAGCTCGGTGTAGCCGAACGCGCCGAGCCATGCGACCACGCCCTGGTGGCGCGCGCCCTCGCCCGCCGCGCGCTCGAGCTCGGCGCGCACGCGATCCTCGACCCGCACGCCGGCCGCGCGGGCCGCCGCGACGATCTGCGCGACCGGGTCGCCCGCGGCCTTGCCCGCGCGCTGCGGATCGACCCACACCACGCGGACGCTCGCGGGGCGCCGCGCGATCAGCTCGCGCACCGGCCCGGCGCCGTAGATGCAGCGCTCGCCCGGCGGCGCCATTCAGGCGAGCTCGGCCGCGATCGCGCGCGCCGCCGCCGCGGGATCCGGCGCGTCGCGCAGCGGCCGGCCGATCACCACGAGGTCGGCGCCGGCGGCGCGCGCCTCGCGCGGCGTGGTCACGCGCTTCTGATCACCCTGCGCCGCGCCCGCCGGGCGCACGCCGGGCGTGACCAGCAGGAAGCCCGCCGGCACGCGCGGCCGCAGCAGCCCCGCCTCGCGCGGCGAGCACACCACGCCGGCGCACCCGGCCTCGATCGCGAGGTCGGCGCGCAGCGCGACCAGCTCGTCGAGCGGCCCCTTGCAGCCGGTCGCGACCAGGTCGGCCTCGTCGAACGAGGTCAGCACGGTCACGGCGAGCACGCCGGTGTCGCCGGCCTCGCGCGCGGCGCGGACCGCGGCGGCGAGCATCGCGCCGCCACCCGCGGCGTGCACCGTGACCAGGCCGGCGCCGAGCGCGCCGAGCCGCGCGGTCGCCCGCGCGACGGTCTCCGGGATGTCGTGCAGCTTGAGGTCGAGCATGACGTGAGCGCGCCGCGCGTAGTCGCGCACGATCGGCGGGCCCTCGGCGCCGAACAGCTCGAGCCCGATCTTGAGCCAGCTCGGCACGCCACCGAGCCGCTCGACCAGCGCATCGGCCTGGCCGCGGCTCGGCGCGTCGAGCGCCGCGATCAGCCGGTTTCCGACGGAGAACGCCACGAGCCGAGATCTAGCACGTCAGCGCTCCGCCCGGATCGCGTAGACGTTGCCGGTCTCGACCACGACCGTGTAGATCGTCCCGGGATCGGCCCGCCGGTGATCGGCGTCGAACGCGATCGTGCCGGTCACGCCCGCGAGCTGGCCCTTGGCGAGCGCGTCGGCGAGCGCGGCGCGACCTCGAGCGCCGGCCGCGGCGACCAGCTGCGCGGCGTCGTACGCGTAGGCCTCGGTCGCACCCGGCGGGCGGCCGTACGCCGCGACGAACCGATCGATGAACGGCTTGGCCAGCGGGTCGGCGTCGTCGGGATAGAACCCGGGCGCGAGCAGCGCGCCATCGGAATGGCGGCCGGCCTCGGCGAGGTAGCCGCTCGCGAGGTCCTCCGCGGTCGACAGCAGCAGCACCGGCCGCCCGCCGATCACCTTGCGCGTGCCCAGCGGGCGCGGCATCGCGCCGGTCGCGGCGAGCGCGGGCGCGACCAGCGCGAGCCGGTCGGCGACGTCGGGCACGAACACCGCCTGCCAGCCGTCGCCGAGCTTGCCGGCCGGGCCGGTGAACGACTTGGCGTCCTTGGGATAGCTGACCCGCGTGACGATCGTGCCGCCGCCCTTCTGGACGGCGTCGGCGAACGCGGCGCCGACCGCCTTGCCGTAGCCGTTGTCGGGCGCGAACACGGCGAACCGCGTGACCCCGAGCTTGAGCGCGCGCTGCGCGAGCATGCGGGCGCGCGCCTCCGCCGAGTGACGGATGTGGAACACGAACCGGCCGGTCGCGCGCTGCTCGGGCGCGGTCGCGAGCGAGAGCAGCGGCACGCCGAGCCCCTCGGCGCGGCCGCCCGCGGCGTCGACCGCCGCGCCGTCGATCGGGCCGACGATCGCGATCACGTTGTCGTTCGCGAGCTGATCGACCACCTCGGCCGCGGCGGTCTTGTCGGGCGCGGCGCGGGTCTCGATCGCGACCACGCCCTTGCCGTCGAGCGCGCCCGCGGCGAGGCCCAGGCCCGCGATCGCCTTCTCGGCGACGCGATTCTCCGCGCTGCCGAGCGGCAGCGCCGCGCCGACCAGGCCCGGGTTACCGCCGCCGGCCGGTGCGGCCTCGAGCGCGGTCGCGGTGCGCGGCAGGCCGAGCGCGAGCCGCTGCTGCGCGATCGCGTCGCGCAGCTGCGCGGCGTGCGCGGCATCGCCCGCCTGCGCGTAGAGCTCGGCCACCCGGCCGCCCGCGATCGCGCGGCTGGGGCCCTCGCGCCCGGCCACCTCGTCGTACGCGCGCCTCACCGCGTCGGGCGGCGCGGCGGCGACCAGCTGCTCGATGCGCTCGACGATCGCGGCGCGCTCGGTCGGCGTGACCCGGCCGTAGAGCTCGTCGAACACCGGCAGCGCGGCCAGCGGGCGCTCGCCGTCCGCGGTCGCGTAGCCGAGCGCCGCGAGGTACTCGGTGCGCTCGTCGTCGTTCTCGATCGCGGCGTCGACCTTGACCAGCAGCTTGCGCGCGCTCGCGGTGTCGCCCTCGTAGTTCTTGGCGATGCCGAGGAACAGCTGGGCGCGCAGCGTGAGCCCGGGATCGGGGCTCCCCGCCATCACCTTCGCCAGCTGGGCATCGGCCGACGCGAAGTCGCGCCCCTTGAGCGCGGCGATGCCGGCGTACAGCTCGGCCCACGGCGCGATCGGGTCATCCGGGTAGTCCTCGACGATCTTCGCGAAGTCGCCGTCGTGGCCGTCGCGCAGGAACTGCGAGCGCGCGTCGAGGAAGCGCGCGCGCGCGGTCGGGTTGCCGGTCTGCGGCACCTCGGGCACCAGGGTCTTGCGCGTCGAGCGCGGGCACCCGGCGAGCACGAGCAACGCGAGCAACGCGAGCAACATTCGCAGCACGCCCGAACGATAGCGATGCGCACGCGTCACCGCAAATGCGGTAGTTATTCCGCATGACGCGTCAGGATCGTCTGTCCGCCGACCTCGATCGCGGGTTCGCCGCGCTGGAAGCCGGCGAATTCGCAGCCGCCGAGGCGTGCGTCGAGCGCTGCCGCCGGATCGATCGCCAGAACCCGGATGTCGTGCTGCTCGGCGCGGCGCTCGCCGACGCGCGCGGCGAGCTCGACGAGGCGCTCGCGCAGTACCGCGAGGTTGCCGAGCTCCGCCCCGACGATGCGATGCCGCGGATCTGCGTCGCGCGGCTCGAGCTCCACCACGCGGGCGATCCCGACGCCGCGCTCGAAACGGTGGAGGCCGCGTTCGAGCTGATCGACGAGGAAGCGGATCTGGTCGAGGCGGTGGTCGTGCGCACCGAGGCGCTGCTCGCGATCGGCGACACCGAGAACGCGCGCAGCTCGCTGGCCGAGCTCGCGAGCTCGGTGATCGACGACGGCGAGCTCGCGCTCGATCTCGGCGAGCTCGCGCTCGCGGCCGAGGATCCGGGCGGCGCGGCGCGCTGGGCCGAGATCGCGCAGCACACGCCCGCGCTGCGCGCCGACGCGCTCCACCTGCTCGGCCGGATCCACGAGGCGCGCGACGAGCGCACCGAGATGATCGCCGCGTGGCAACAGGTGCGCGAGCTCGATGCCGCCGCTCCGCCCGGCCCGGTGTCGATCAGCGACGACGAGCTCGAGCGGATCGCGCTGGACACGCTCGCCGAGCTGCCGGCCGACGTGCGCGCGCGGCTCGAGAACGTGCCGATCCTGATCGACGGCGCACCCTCGCAGGACCAGGTCGCCGACGGCCTCGACCCTCGGCTGCTCGGCCTGTTCCAGGGCACGCCGATGCCCGAAGGCAGCAGCGCTGTGCCGAGCGTCACGAACATCGTGCTCTACCGCACCAACCTCGAGCGCGCCGCGTCCGACCTCGATCACCTCGCCGAGGAGGTGCGCATCACCGTGTTACACGAGACCGCGCACTACTTCGGGCTCGACGAGGACGACCTCGAGAAGCTCGGGCTCGATTAGGGCTGTCGGACGCCCTAGTTCGCCGGGAAGCATAGGTTCGAGCCGACCCCGGTCCCCAGCGTGCACACGAAGAAGTAACAGCACGTGCCGGGGTCGGTGCACCCCATGTTGTCCGTGCAGAATTCGCCGCCGACCGGAGCGTCGATCCCCGCGTCCTTGGGGACGAACGCGTCGGGTGGACCGCCGTCGCCGTGGGCCGGTCCGTCGCGGTGCACCGCCCCGTCGCGGTGAACGCTGGAGTCGGCCTGCGGCCCGTCGCTGATCGCGTTGTTACCGGCCGCCGCGCACGCCGCGACGACGACGCACGCCAGGACCGCAAAACCTCGTCTCATCACGTTACCCTCGCGCGGCATCGTAGTAGCGTTGGGGCGCGCTTCAACGATTTTCGACTGACCGGGCCTGGCCAGTGCTGGCCGCGCCAGACCGTCCCGGTGGGCGTCGATCCTAGCCTAGGGTTGCCACCCGCTCGCCGAACAGGCGCTCGAGCTGGGCGAGCAGCTCGTCGGTGGGGGCGACCGCCCACGCGTCGGGCAACGCGATCACGGTCTCCGAGCGCTGCGCGATCGACAGCCGCAGCACCGGCTGGCAGCCGCCGCGGGTCGCGCCCGCGAGGATCGTCTTGAGCTCGTCGACCTGCTCGGCGGTCAGCGCGTCGGCGTTGAGATGGATATCGACCCGCGAGGTCTTCTGCGCGCGCAGCTCGGACAGCGGCTGCGCCGACTCGAGCAGCATCTTCCACTCCGGGGCGTCGGTCGAGCCCTCGTTCTTGACCTGGCCGGTGCACAGGATCGGCTCGTCGCTGACCAGCACGTGGCGGACCTTCTCGAACGTCTTGGGGAACGCGATCACCTCGAGCGCGCCCTCGGCGTCCTCGAACATGAAGCGCGCCATCTTGTCGCCCTTCTTCGTGATCATCTCGCGGTACTGGCTGACGATGCCGCCGATCGCGTGATCGCCCGCCGCCTTGGCGCCGGAGCCGAAGTCGCTGGTGGTCGCGCTGGTGTAGCGGCCGAGGTCGCTGCGATAGCGGTCGAGCGGGTGGCCCGACACGTAGAACCCGAGCGCCTCCTTCTCGAACGCGAGCAGCTGCTTGTGACTCCACGCCTCGAGCTCGGGGTAGATCTCGCCGGCGCGCGGCGCGCCGTCCGGCGGCTTGATCGGATCCTGCGCCGCCAGCAGCCCGAACAGCGAGGTCTGCCCGCTGCGCCGATCGCGCTGCTCGGCCGCGCCGCGCTCGAGCGCCGCGTCGAGCGCGGAGAGCAGCTGCGCGCGATGGTGTCCGCCCGGCAGGCCGTCGAGCGCGCCCGCCTTGATCAGCTGCTCGAGCACGCGGCGGTTGCACTTCTGGGTGTCGACCCGCCGGCACAGCTCGTAGAGCGACTCGAACCGGCCCTCGGTCGCGCGCGCCTCGAGGATCGCCTCGACCGCGCTGCCGCCGACCCCCTTGACCGCGCCGAGCCCGAACCGGATGACCTTGCCGCCGGTGGCCGACGGCGATGGCGTCACCGTGAAGTCCTGCGCCGACTCGTTGATGTCGGGGCGCTCGACCACCAGGCCCATCGCGCGCGCCTCGGCGATGAACTTGACGATGTTGTCGAGGTTGTCGGCGTCGCACGACATCAGGCCCGCCATGAACTCGTGCGGGTAGTGGTGCTTGAGCCACGCCGTCTGGTACGTGAGCCAGCCGTACGCCGCCGAGTGGCTGCGGTTGAAGCCGTAGCCGGCGAACTTCTCCATCAGGTCGAACACGCCCTC
>DATJAE010000083.1:0-22891 GCA_035516595.1 Kofleriaceae bacterium
CGCGCCGCCCGCGCCGCCGGCGCCGCCCGCACCGCCGGCGCCGCCCGCCCGGCGGGTGTGGAGACCGTTCGAGGTGTCGCGCCTGCCGCGCGCCAAGCATCCGGTCGCCCCCGAGGTGCCGGCCGCGTTCAAGGAGCTCGATCGCGAGGCCGTGGTCGTGGTCGAGGTCGTGCTCGACGAGCACGGCCGCGTGATCGACGCGCGCGTCGTGCGCCACGGCGAGCTCGGGCTCGATCAGGCCGCGCTCGATGCCGCGCGCCGCACCGAGTTCGAGCCCGCCTACGCCGGCGATCAGCCGGTCCCGATCCGTTACCAGATCCCGTATCGCTTTCGCGTGCGGGGCTAAGGAGACGCATGAGGTCACGCTGGATCATCGCGGCGCTGCTCGCCGCATCCGCGGTCGCGCGCGCGCAGGAGGGTGACGTCGTGGTGAGCGGCGTCGTCAAGGACTCGGCGACCGGCAAGCCGCTCGCCGGCGTCTCGGTGTATCGCGAGGAGACCGACGAGGTCGCGGTCACCGACGAGCGCGGTGCGTTCAGCTTCCCGCCCGGGCCGGCGGGGCGCTGGCACCTCGCGGTGATCGATCCGTCGTACCAGAAGGCGGAGCTGCCGAGCGACGGCTCGGCCGCGCTCGACTTCGAGCTCGTCCCGCTGTCGGTGCAGGGCGAGGAGATCGTGGTCGAGGCCACGCGCGATCACGACTCGGCCGGCGAGGCCGAGCTGCCGCGCGACGAGGTCACCCACGTGCCGGGCTCCAACGGCGATCCGCTCAAGGCGATCCGCAACCTGCCGGGCGTCGCCAACACCAACCCGCTCGGCTTCCAGCCCGGCCTGGTGATCCGCGGCAGCGCGCCGCAGGACTCGCAGATCTTCGTCGACGGTTTCGAGATCCCGCTGCTCTATCACCTCGGCGGCATCCAGTCGGTGATCCCCGGCGAGATGATCGAGGACCTGCTGTATCAGCCGGGCGGGTTCGGCGTGGAGTGGGGCGACGCGTCGTCCGGCATCGTGCAGGTCACGACGCGCGAGGGCAGCAGGCAGTGGGGCGGCTTCGCGGACGTGTCGTTCCTCACCGCGCAGGGCCTGGTGCAGGGCCCGATCGGCAAGGACGGTAGCTTCGCGGCCGCGGTCCGGCGCAGCTACATCGACGCGGTGATCCCGCTGGTCGTGCCGACGAGCGACAGCCTGTCGTTCACCGCGCTGCCGCGCTACTACGACTACCAGCTGCGCGCGGACTACCAGCTCGCGCCGCACTGGAAGCTCGACGCGTTCGTGATCGGCAGCGACGACGACTTCGGGATCGCGACCGACGCGACCAACCCCGACGATCCGGATCTGTCGGGCCAGTTCTCGCAGACCACGTCGTTCACCCGCGGCATCCTCGCCGCGACCTACGATCGGCCGGGCGTCTACAACCGGCTCGCGGTGTCGGCGATGACCACCGACAGCTCGCTGCGGGTCGGCAGCGATCGCTACCTCGAGACCGGGATCGACTCGCTGACCGCGCGCGACGAGGCGCGGATCGAGCCGGTGCACGGCGTGTGGCTGGTCGCGGGCGGTCAGGCCGAGATCCGCAGCTACGACGTCGACGTCAAGCTGCCGCGCCCGCCGGCCGAGGGCGATCCGGACATGCCGAACTTCACGTACGATCCGCTGCTCGACACCCACGCGACCGGCGACGCCTCGCAGCTCGCGACCTGGGCGGCGACCGAGCTCGAGCCCGCGGCGTGGACCAGGACCACGCTCGGCGTGCGGGTCGACGACTTCAGGCGCAACCACGTCGTGGTGGCCGAGCCGCGCGCGCAGCAGCGGATCGCGCTGGGCGACTCGACCGCGCTGCTCGGCGCGTTCGGGCTGTACACCCGGCCGCCCGACAACCAGGACGAGAACCTCCAGGCCGACCTGAAACCGGAGCGCGCCTGGCAGAGCTCGCTCGGGGTCGAGCAGAAGCTCGGGCGCGGCGTCACGCTGCAGACCACCGCGTACTACAACGACCAGAGCGATCTGATCGTCGCGCGCGAGCAGCGCGCCGGCGCGATGGCGAGCGACGGCAGCGACACCTACGAGAACACCGGCATCGGCAAGGAGTACGGCGTCGAGATGCTGCTCAAGATCCAGTCCGAGCGGTTCTTCGGCTGGGCGTCGTACACGTTCTCGCGCAGCGAGCGCCGCGACCACCCGGACGATGCGTGGCGGATGTTCGACGACGATCAGCCGCACAACCTGATCGTGCTGGGATCGTACAAGCTCGGCGCGGCCAAGCAGTGGCAGCTCGGCGCGCGCTTCCAGTACACCTCGGGCGCGCCGTACACGCCGGTGACCGGCGCGATCTTCGCGAGCGACCAGAACCGCTACCTGCCGAGCTACGGAACGACCAACTCGCTGCGCGAGCCGGCGCAGGACCAGCTCGACATCCGGATCGACCACTACTGGACGTTCCAGCGCTGGAAGCTGTCGGCCTACCTCGACGTGTCCAACGTCTACATGAACGCGCCGGTCTACTCGTACCAGTACAACGACAACTACACCAAGCGCACCGCGGTGACCGGCATCCCGATCCTGCCCGCGCTCGGGGTGAGAGGAGAGCTGTGATGCGCATCGCGATCGCGTGCGCCGCGCTCGCGGCGTGCACCTCCAGCACCGATCCGTACCGGCTCGATCACGCGCAGATCCTCGCCGTGCGCAGCGAGCCCGCGCACGTCGCCGCGGGCGGTAGCGTCCGGATCGACGCGCTGATCGGCGACGACAGCGGCGCGGTCTCGGTGGTCGTGCCCGACTCGGTCGAGGTCGACGGCTACGCGGTGACCCGCGCCGGCGACGGCTGGTACGTGCAGTCGTCGCCGAGCCTGCCGGTCGCGCCCACCGCGACGGCCGCGGTGACGATCGACGGCGCGATCTGGCTCGCGACCAAGCAGCTCGACTTCGCCGATGACCGGCCGAACCCGACGATCGCCGCGATGCAGGTCGATGGCGCGGCGGCCGAGACCATCGCGGCCGCGCCGCACGCGCCGGCCACGCTCGCCGCCGAGGTCGCGGTCGACGGCACGGCGAGCTACGCGTGGTACGCCTCGTTCGGCTCGCTCGAGCGCTATCGCTCGAGCGAGGCGACGTTCGAGTCCGATCGGTCCGACACCGGCACGGTCGCGCTGGTCGTGCGCGACGATCAGGGCGGCGTCGCGTGGCTGACCTTGCCGGCCGCGGTGCCATGATGCGGCATGTTGCCCCGCACTTGTGCGCTGCGCCGCGCGGTGGTGTGATCCGCCTCGATGGGTTGTGCGTGTTGTGGTGGCACGCCGAGCGTCGGCGTGCTGTGCGACGAGTGTGCGGGCGGAGTGGCGCCGTGCGACGGGTTGATTCCCGATCACGTGCGCTCGACGGTGGACGCCGGCGCCGCGGTCGCGTGGCTGATCGATGGCTTCGGCCGGCCGCACGCGTGCGCGCAGAAGACCACGATCGGCCGCAACCACGAGGGCGAGCTCGTGATCCTCGCGAGCTCGGTGTCGCGCGAGCACGCCGAGCTGCGCCGGACCGACGCCGGCTGGCAGCTGCGCGATCTCGGCAGCCGCAACGGCACGTTCGTCGACGGCGTGCGCGCGCACGGCCGGGTCGCGCTCGGCCAGCGCGCCCAGGTCAAGATCGGCGACGTCGCGCTGTGGTTCGTCGCCGAGCTGGTGCACGAGCTCGCCGCGCCGCTGTCGAACGCGACCGGCAGCGCGGGCACCGGCCTGGTCCGCTACAACCTCGCGTCCGGTACGGTCGAGCTCTGCCTGGTCGGCTCGGCCGACGCGGGCGGCGCGCTGCTCGCGCGCGAGGCGGGGGCGGGCGGCTGGACCGAGCGCGGCCTGGCGCCGCTCGAGTACCAGCTGCTGCGCGCGCTGTGCCAGCGCGCGGTCGCGGAGGCGAGCTCGCCGCTCGCGGTCAAGGGCTGCGTGCCGACCAAGCTGCTCGCGCGCGATCTGCCGTTCCAGTCCAAGTACGCCAACGAGGAGAACGTGCGCCAGGTCGTGCGCCGGATGCGCGCGCTGCTCGGCGAGCTCGGCGTCGACAACCTGCTCGCGGTCGCGCCCGGGCGCGGCTACTACCTGACGTGCCCGGTCAGCGTCGCCGCGACAGATCGACGATGATCTTCTGCGTGCTGATCAGCGTCTCGTCGCGCGGCTGCTGCCGGGGCGGCCGCCTTGCGACCACGTCGATCGCGACCACCGCGACCACCGCGGCCAGCACGAGCAGCACGGTCAGCTCCACGCTGACGGTGTAGCTCGCCACAGGTCGGACCGCGGCCCGGTTCACGCGCATCTCACGTCGTGCGCGCGGTCACCGGCGCCGGCCGATATCGATCGGCATGGTGAGCGTCGCGGTCGGCGCCGCGGACGTGGCGGCGGCGGCGTCGCGCTGCGCGCGCATCTCGCGCCACCACCGCCGCGCCTCGGTGTCATCCCAGCCCTTGGTCGGCGGCACCGCGCGCAGCGCCTCGCCGAGCGCGGCGGCGCTGTCGTAGCGCTCCTCCGGCTTCTTCGCGAGGCAGCGCAGGATGACCGCCTCGAGCGCGGGATCGACGTGGATCGCGGCGACCTGCGACGGCGGCCTGGGCACGGCGGTGACGTGCTGCACGCACACGTCGAGCGTGGTCTTGCCCTCGAACACGCGCCGGCCGGTGACCAGCTCGTACGCCACCGCGCCGAGCGCGTAGATGTCGACCGCGGGGCTGACCGCGGCCGGATCGGTGATCGTCTCGGGCGCGATGTACGCCGGCGTGCCGAGCACGACCTGGGTCGACGCGCCGGTGTCGGTCGTGATCTCCTTCACCAGGCCGAAGTCGACGACCTTCGCGAAGTCCGGCACGAGCCCGCGCTCGCACAGGATGATGTTCGCGGGCTTGATGTCGCGATGCACCAGGCCGCGCGCGTGCGCCTCGTGCAGCGCGCCGCACACCTGCGCGAGCACGTGGGCGACCCGGCCCGACGGCTGCGGGCCGTAGGTCTTGACCAGCTTGTCGAGGTCGATGCCGTCGAGGTACTCCATCGCGTAGTAGAACACGCCATCGAAGCTGCGGCCGTAGTCGAACACCGCGACGGTGTTGGGATGGGTGAGCCGGCTCATCTCCTGGACCTCGCGCTCGAACCGCACGAGATCCTCGGCGCGGTGGCGATCCGGCAGCAGGCGCTTGACCGCGGTGGGGCGGCGCAGCAGCACGTGGTGCGCGCGGAATACCTCGCCCATGCCGCCCTCGCCGATCTTGTGCTCGAGCGAGTACGCGCCGAGCTGCTCGGCGGCGCTGACCTGGCGGCGCAGGCCGTAGATGATGCGCGAGCCGATCGAAGCGAGCACGACCGCGACGCCGGTGAACATCGTCGCGCCGAGCACGAACGCCGGACCGGGGAGGTCCTCGTTCGCGAAGGTCGCGAGCACGACCGCCGCCGCGAGCAGCGGCAGCATCGTGATCGACGACACGACCAGCGTGCGGCGGCCGGTCGACGGCACGAGCAGCGCGCGCAACAGCACCATGAAACACGTCCAGGTGAGCGCGGCATAGCCCGCCGGGCGGAACTCCCAGGCGAGCGACGCGCTGAGCCCGAGCCCGCTGCCGACCCACAGCCCGTAGATCAGATCGAGCCGCTCGAGCGCGCCGAGCGAGAGCTCGCGGCGCAGCAGCAGCACGCGCCAGAACACCGCGAGCGCCGCGAGCGACAGCGTCGCTTCGACGAGCACGAGGTTGTTGTGGTGCGGCGTCAGCTCGGGCCGCCAGAGGTAGAGCGCGTTGGTGAACGCGACGTCGGCGATCAGCGCCCAGAACATCACCTTCGAGAACACGGTCAGGCGCGCCTGGAGGTACGCGCGCGCCTCCTCCTCGTGCGTTCCCCACGGCGCGACGATCATCCGCCTGGAGCGCGCTGGCTCTGCCACGGTCTCCACGTTCTGCGCGATCTTGCCAGATCGTCGCGCCGATCACGCGGATCTCACGCCGCGGTCCGGGCACCGGTGTCGCTCCGTGCCGCTGATTCCTGAGGGCCGCGCGCGTGCGATCGCCGCGTTGCCGCTCGGCAGCGCGCGGCACGAAGCGTGCTGGTTCGGCCTTGCCGCAACGGTCCGTCGATCACGCGGAGCTCACGCGTGACGATGCCGTCGTTCACGTCGCGATGCTGTCGGCCTCACGCACGACCTCGATACGAACAGGAATGGCTCGCCTGCCAGTGCTCCTCGCGGTCATCGCGCTCGCGCGCGGCGCCGAGGCCGACGACGGCGCGCCGCCGCGCACGCCCGACGCCAGCCTCGGCGACATGCTGCGCGGGCCGTTCCAGTCGTCGCGACTGTTCTCGATGCCGACCGCCGACGTGGTCGGCGCGTACATCCTCAGCCTCTCGGGCGACGGCAGCCTGCTGCAGCAGCCGGGCCTGCTCACCTCGGCCGGGGTGATCGCGATCGGGTTCGGCGACATCATGCAGCTCGAGTACCGCCACACCGAGGCGATCAGCGTGACCGGCGTCAACGCGCCGGTGCCGGCGATCGGCGTGCAGCTCAAGATCCCGCTGCCGGATCGCCCGGGCTGGCCGGCGGTCGGCGTCGCGCTGCGGCTCGGCGTGTCGCGCCAGGAGCAGTTCGGCGCGACCACGGTCGACGAGAAGGTGACCGACGGCTACCTCGTGGTGCGCGAGCGCATCCCGGGCGTGCGCTGGCTCACCCTGCACGCCGGGGCGCGGCTGTCGTACGCGTCGATCACGCTCGGCGGCGATCGCAGCTACGCGATGGGCTCGCCCAAGCAGCTGCTGCTGCCGACCGCGGGCATCGAGGTGGCGATGAACCGCGAGGCACGGCTGGTCGCCGAGGTCTCGGCCGCGCCGCGGTTTCGCTGGGACGGCGCGACCGATCCGACGTCGACCGCGAGTCCATCGATCGGGTACGGCGTGATCGCGCGAGCGGGGCTGCGCTGGGCGGTGGTGCCGGCGGTCACGCTCGACGCCACGCTCGGCTATCAGACCGAGCTGGCGAGCGCCGCCGACACGGATACGGGTCCGCGCGACGTGGTGCGCGCGTGGGACATCCGGCTCGGTGCCGAGGTGTTCGTGCCGTGGGGCGCGCTGGCCTGCCGCGCGTTCCGGGTGTTCTGCGACTAGCGCGGGCTGGAGGATCCATGAAGCGAAGACATGCAAGCCAGATCGCGATCGTGATCGCCGGCGCGCTCGCGCTGATTCCCGCGGCACGAGGGCAGGGGACGCCGGGCGATCCCTATCCGCAGCCCGATGCGGGAAGCGCAAGCGGCTCGGGCTCCGCGGCACCGCCCGCGCCGCCGCCGCCGGAGGTCGCGCCGCCGCCGGAGGTCGCGCCGCCGCCGGCGCCGTCGCCGCCGCCGGCGTCGTCGCCGGCTCCGTCTCCCGCACCGGCGCCGAAGCCGCCCGCCAAGCCCGATCCGAAGATCGACATGCCGGTGGTGCTCTCGGCGCCGACCGGCTGGCTCCTGCCCGCGGCCGTCATCTACTCGCGCACCGGGCTCGACACCGGTGGCGGCGTGGTGTCCGACAACCGGGTCGGGCTGGGCGACGTCGCCGAGTTCGGCGTGTCGACGCTCGACCAGATCCGCGACAAGGAGGACGCGAGCAGCGCGGCCGATCGCATCCAGCCCTACATCGCGGCGACCTTCCGCATGGGCGTCGCGGAGAGCCGGCTGTTCGACGCCCAGCCCGGGCTCGTGCTCGGCTTCCGCAAGTCGTTCGAGCGCGACGACAGCGGGTTCAAGAGCCAGATCGCCGAGCTGACGCTGGTCGCGAGCAAGCACCTCGGCTCGCGCGCGGCGGTCCATTTCGGCGCCGCGTTCTGGGACGCGTCGCTGCAGGGCGAGGCGATCGACACCAGCCTGCACGATCGCAGCGCCCACGCGCTGTCGGATCAGATCCGGCCGTTCGGCGGCGTCGAGCTCCGCCCGTTCGAGCGCTCGGTGATCCTGGTCGACTGGAGCTACGCGCCCGAGTTCTGCTACCAGTGCACCGCCACCAAGGACCAGATCCGGCTCGTGCCCGAGCTGGCGTGGGGCGTGCGCTACCAGGTCGCCGACTGGATGTACCTCGAGTCTGGCGTGCGCGTGCCCGAGATCCAGAACGCCAAGCTGCTCGACGCCGAGATCTTCGGCCGGGTCATCTTCACCACCTGGGCGCTCCGCCACGCGGTCGATCGCCTCAAGTGATGCGCCGGATCGCGATCACCGCGATCGCGATCGCGCGGACCGCCGCCGCGGATCCGCCGCTCGATCACGTCGTCACCGCGCCGACCGCGTGGCTGCCCGCCGACGGCACCGCGTACGGCAGCGCGTCGCTCGATCACCGCGGCGAGACCGCGATCGATCTCGGCTACGCGCTCGGCGGGCTCGCCGAGGTCGAGCTCGGCGCGGACCACGACGTGCGCGCGTGCGAGCCGAGCTGCACGCCGATCCTCGAGGAGCGCGCGGCGTTCCGGCTCGGCGCGCACCAGGACGCGTGGTTTGCCGGCATGCCGGCGATCGCGCTCGGGGTGCGCGCGACGATCGGCACGCCGGCGCGCCGCGTCGGCGAGGCCTACCTCGTCGCGAGCCGCGTGCTCGCGTTCGCGCGCGTCCACGCCGGGGTCGAGGCGATCGACGCCGGCGACGGTGCGAGCCGGCCGGGCGTGGTGGTGCGCCCGCTCGCCGCGCTCGAGCTCGTGCCGCCGCAGTATCCCAAGACCACGGTGGTGGGCGACATCGCGTGGCTCGCCAGGTTCGGTGGCGCGCCGGGCACCGAGTGGATCGCGGGCTGGGGCGTGCGCTACCAGGCGCTGCGCTGGGGATCGATCGAGCTCGACGTCCGCCACCGCGAGGGCGAAGGGCTGGCGCAGAGCACGGTGATGGTGCGGGTCAACGGCGTGTGGGCGCGCTGAGCTGGTGTTACGCTGCGCTCGATGCGCGGGGGCATCGAGTGGCTGATCGACGCGCACGGTTGCGCGCCGGAGCGCTTGCGCGATCGCGCCGCGATCGCCGCGCTGCTCGACCGCCTGGTCGCCGACATCGGGCTGTGCGTCGTCGCGACCGCGGTCCACGTGTTCGGCGGCGCGGCCGGCGTCACCGCGATCTACCTGCTCGCCGAGTCCCACCTGTCGATCCACACGTTCCCCGAGACCGGCTACGCCGCGCTCGACGCGTACTGCTGCACGCCGCGCCCGGCGCCGGCGTGGGCCGCGCGGATCGGCGAGGCGCTCGGTGCGCGCGACGTGCGGGTGCGCGAGCTGGCGCGAGGCGAGCCGTGAAGGCGGCGTGCCCGACGTGCGGCGCCGATGTCGAGTTCCGCTACGACGACTCGTTCGTGCGGGTGTGCGATCACTGCCACAACGCGGTGCTGCGCGGCGATCGCGGGATCGAGACGCTGGGCAAGGTCGCCGATCTCGTGCCGGTCGAGTCGCCGCTCGAGCTGTTCGCCGAGGGCCATTACGGCTCGACCTCGTTCCTGCTGGTCGGCATGGCGCAGGTCCGCCATCCCGCGGGCGGCGTGTGGCAGGAGTGGTACGCCAAGCTCGACGGCGGGCAGTGGGCGTGGCTGGCCGAGGCGCAGGGCCGCTACTATCTCACCTTCGCGCAGCCGCTCGCCCAGCCGATCGATCCGGCGGCGCTGGTGCCGGGCGGCGCGATCGTCCTGCCGGCCGGCGGCGCGCCGCGCACGTTCCGGGTCGACGAGACCAACACCGCGACCTACCTCACCGCGCGCGGCGAGCTGCCGTTCCGGCTGGTCCCCGGCGGGCAGTTCCGCTACGTCGATCTCGACGACGGCGCCGGCACGTTCGCCACGCTCGACTTCGGCGATCCGGCCGAGCCGCCGGCGCTGTTCGTCGGCCAGCAGGTCACGCTCGCCGAGCTCGGCATCCGCGGCGGCGAGCGCGAGCCCGCCGCCGAGGCGCCGATCCGCGCGCAGCGCATCGCGTGCCCCAACTGCAACGGCTCGATCGAGCTGCGCGTGCCCGGCGAGAGCCAGTCGGTGGTGTGCCCGTACTGCGATCGCGTGCTCGCGCTCGACAGCGGCGCCGCCAAGGTGCTCGCCCAGCTGCGCAGCAAGGCCAAGCCGGCGATCCCGCTGGGCAGCACCGGCCGGTTCGCCGAGGGCGAGATGACCGTGATCGGCTACCTCCAGCGCAGCGCGCACGTCGACGACACGTGGTGGCCGTTCCACGAGTACCTGCTGTACGCGCCGGGCATCGGGTTTCGCTGGCTGGTCCAGTCCGACGGGCACTGGAGCTACGTCCAGCCGGTCGCCGCCGGCGCGATCAAGACGCTGCTCGCGTGGCGGGTCTACGACGGCACGCTGTTCCGGCGGTTCCAGCACGCGCCGCTGCGCGTCGACACCGTGCTCGGCGAGCTGTACTGGAAGGTCAAGGCGGGCGAGGTGGTCGACTCCGAGGACTTCGTCGCGGCGCCGGCGATGCTGTCGCGCGAGGCCGACGATCACGAGGAGAACTGGTCGCTGTCGAGCTACCTCGCGGTGCGCGACGTCCAGCGCGCGCTCGGCGACCGCGGCCTGGCGCTCGGCTCGCCGCGCGGCGTCGCGCCGAACCAGCCCGATCGCTGGCGGCACTCCGATCGCGCGCTGCTCGCGGGGCTGCTCGGGCTGATCGCGATCGCGATCGTCGCGTGGGCGAGCGCGTCCAACACCAAGCGGTTCGGCCAGACGCTGTCGATCCCGAGCGGCAAGCCACCCGAGGAGCCTGCGACCGGCTCCGGCTCCGGCTCGGCCGATGCGACGCCGCTGCCGCCCGACCCGCACGTCGTGTTCACCGAGCCGTTCGAGCTCGACGGCAAGCACAACGTCGAGATCGCGTTCGAGGCGCCGCTGGTCAACAACTGGGCGTACGTCGCGCTCGATCTGGTCGACAGCGCGACCGGCAACGTCGTCGATGGCGAGGCCGAGATGGAGTACTACAGCGGCACCGACTCCGACGGCTCGTGGTCGGAGGGCAGCCCGCGCGCGTCGCTCGTGATCGGCCCGGTCGATCCCGGCAGCTACGTGCTGCGGCTCGAGATGCAGCACGGCGCGACCACCGGCGACGTCCCGCTCACCGTGACCGTGCGCCAGGACGTGTTTCGCTTGCGCTACTTCGCGTGGGCGTTCGGCATCCTGTGGCTGCCGCTGTTCCTGCTCGGGCTGCACACCTGGTCGTTCGAGCGCCGGCGCTGGGACGACGCGAACGTCGAGCACAAGGTCCGCCGGCCGGTCGTGGTGTGGGTGTCGATGGCGATCGGGTTCGTGATCGCGGCCTGGCTGGTGTTCAAGCTGTTCGGGAGCCTGGGATGACCGCGCGCCCGCCGGATCATCCTGCCGTGCCGCGGCCGCCTCACGCGCGCCTGCGCGGCGTCGCGATCGTGTTCGCGCTCGCGGTGTGCGGCGGCTACGCCGCGATGGCCTACAGCCAGCGCGAGCTCGGCGGTCCCGAGCGCGCCGAGATCCCGGCGAGCGTGCGCAGCTCGCCCGGCGGGTACCGCTCCTATCACTTCTGGCATTCCGGCTACCACGGAGGGAAATGATGAAGCTCGATAACGTGGGTGATGCGGTGGTGTCGTCGGCGGTGTTCGCCGGCATCGGCCTGGCCGTGTTCGCGATCGCGTTCTGGATCATGACCAAGATCGCGCCGTTCTCGGTCAAGAAGGAGATCGAGGACGATCAGAACACGGCGCTGGCCATCATCATGGCCGGAGTGATCATCGGTGTCAGCCTCATCATCGCCGCCGCGATCACCGGACAGTAGCGAGATCCGCGCGAACGCGTTGTACGTCAACGTGTTCGTCGTCGCGATCTGCGGCCTGGTCTACGAGCTGATCGCCGGCACGCTCGGCAGCTACCTGCTCGGCGACTCGGTCACGCAGTTCTCGCTGGTGATCGGCCTCTACCTGTCGGCGATGGGCGGTGGCGCGTGGCTATCGCGCCGGCTCGATGGCGAGCTCGCGCTGCGCTTCGTCGAGATCGAGCTCGCGGTCGCGCTGGTCGGCGGCTGGTCGGCGCCGGTGTTGTTTCTCGCGTTCGGCACGGTCGTGCACTTCCAGGTCGTGCTGCTCGCGTTCGTGGTCGCGATCGGCGTGCTGGTCGGGCTCGAGCTGCCGCTGCTGATGCGCCTGCTCGAGGGCCAGCTCGCGTTCAAGGACCTGGTCTCGCGCGTGCTCACGTTCGACTACGTCGGCGCGCTCGCCGCCGCGGTGATGTTCCCGCTCGTGCTCGTGCCCAAGCTCGGCCTGGTGCGCAGCTCGCTGGTCATGGGCGTGGCGAACGCGAGCGTCGCGCTGTGGGGGACGTGGCTGCTCGCGCCCAGGCTCGGCGCGCGCGTGACCGGCGCGCGGGTGCGCGCGATCGTCGTGCTCGCGGTGATGGTGATCGGCGTCGCGCTCGCCGGCCGGTTCACGAGCTGGGCCGAGGAGGAGATGTACGCCGATCCGATCGTGTGGAGCCAGACCACGCCGTACCAGCGGATCGTGGTCACGCGCGGCCGCGCCGGCTTCCAGCTGTTCCTCAACGGCAATCTGCAGTTCTCGTCGGCCGACGAGTACCGCTACCACGAGGCGCTGGTCCATCCCGCGCTCGCCGCGGCCGACGCGCCGCCGCGCCGCGTGCTGATCCTCGGCGGCGGCGATGGCCTGGCGCTGCGCGAGGTGCTGGCGTATCCGACCGTCGGCGAGGTCACGCTGGTCGACCTCGATCCGGCGATGACCACGCTGTCGCGCACGTTTCCCGCGCTCGGCGAGCTCAACCACCATTCGTTCGACGATCCCCGGGTGACCGTGATCAACGACGACGCGCTGGTCTGGCTCGACGAGCATCCCGGCACGTGGGACGCGATCATCGTCGACTTCCCGGATCCCAACACGTTCCAGCTCGGCAAGCTGTACACCCGGCTGTTCTACAAGCGGGTCTACGCCCACCTCGCGGCGGGCGGCGCGGTCAGCGTGCAGGCCACGTCGCCGTTGTTCGCGCGCCGCTCGTACTGGTGCATCGTCGAGACCATGCGCGCGGCCGGGTTCAGCGTGCAGCCGTATCACGTCACGGTGCCGTCGTTCGGCGTGTGGGGCTACGCGCTCGCGCGCCGCGGCGCGTTCCAGCCGCCGACCCGCGTGCCGGCGATCGCGGGCCATCGCCTGCGCTACCTCAACGACGCGGCGCTTGCCGCGATGTTCGAGCTGCCGGCCGACATGACGCC
Source organism: Kofleriaceae bacterium (assembly GCA_035516595.1). Taxonomy (GTDB): domain Bacteria; phylum Myxococcota_A; class Polyangia; order Haliangiales; family Haliangiaceae; genus JABFXX01. Next base: position 13,174 of record DATJAE010000083.1, read on the forward strand.
GGTGCCGGTCGAGATCAACCAGCTCGACAACCAGGCGCTGGTCCGTTACTACGAGCGCGAGTGGCGGAGGTGGGAGTGAGCCCGACCCGGCGCGAGCTGGTCGCGATGCTGCTCGGCGCGCCGCTCGCGGCCGCGGCGTGCCGGCGCGCGCCGCGTCGCCTGCCCGACGGCGAGCTGATCGAGACCGGGATGCGGCGCGGCCACGCGGTGGTGCGCGACGGCGCGGTGCCGGCGGTGGCGACCTGGCAGCGCGCGCGCGTCGTGATCGTCGGCGCGGGCGTCGCCGGGCTCGCCGCGGCGTGGGAGCTGCGCCGGCGCGGCATCGACGGCGTGCGCGTGCTCGAGCTCGACGACGCGATCGGCGGCACCGCGCGCGGCGGCAGCTCGGCGGTCACGCCGTATCCGTGGGGCGCGCACTACATCGTCGCGCCGCAGCGCGAGCAGGTCGAGCTCACCGCGCTGCTGGCCGAGATGGGCGCGATCGAGGACCACGCGCCCGACGGCACGCCGATCGTCGACGAGGCGCTGCGCTGCCGCGAGCCGGAGGAGCGCGTGTGGTACCTCGGCCGCTGGTGGGAGGGGCTGTACCTCGACGCCGGCGCGAGCGCGGATGATCGCGCGCAGCTCGCGGCGTTCGAGCGCGAGATCGATCGCTACGCGGCGTGGCGCGACGCCGCCGGCCGCCGCGCGTTCGCGATCCCGCGCGCGCGCTCGACCGACGATCCGGAGATCACCGCGCTCGATCGGATGTCGTTCGCGCAGTGGCTCGACGCGCGCGGCCTCCGTTCCGAGCGGCTGCGCTGGCTGTGCGACTACGCGTGCCGCGACGACTACGCGCTGCGCGCCGCGACCACCAGCGCGTGGGCCGGGCTGTTCTACTTCGCGGCGCGCCAGCGCGCGCCCGGCGCGCCCGCGCAGAGCGTCGTGACCTGGCCGGAGGGCAACGCCGCGCTGGTCCACCACCTCGCCGGCGGCGCGGCGGTCGAGCGCGGGCTCGCGGTGGTCGACCTCGCCGACGACGCACGCGCGATCGCGATCGGTCCGAGCGGGCCGATCGGGATCGCCGCCGACGCCGCGATCGTGTGCGTGCCGCGGTTCGTCGCCAACCGGATCGTGCGATCGCGGCGCGGCCAGCCGCACGGCGACTACGGCGCGTGGGTGGTCGCGAATGTCCACCTGCGCGCGCGCCCGATCGAGCGCGGCCGCGGCTGCCCGCCGGCGTGGGACAACGTGTTTCGCGATAGCCCGAGCCTGGGCTACGTGTGCGCGACCCACCAGCGCGGCCGCGATCGCGGCGCGACCGTGTGGACCTGGTACTACCCGTTCACCGACGACGACGCGGCGAGCGTGCGGCGGAGGCTCGCCGGCGCCGGCCACGCCGAGTGGGCCGAGGTCGTGCTCGCCGATCTCGAGCGCGCGCACCCCGACGTGCGCGATCACGTCGAGCGCATCGACGTCGCGCTGTGGGGCCACGGCATGATCCGGCCGCGGGTCGGCGCGATGTTCGGCGGCCCGCCGGCCGCCGCGCCGGTCGGCCGCGTCCACTTCGCGCACACCGACCTGTCGGGCGTCGCGCTGTTCGAGGAGGCGTTCGATCACGGCCTGCGCGCGGCGCGCGAGGTCGCGGAGGCGCTGCGCGCGTGAAGCGCTGGCTGTTCTCCGCGCCGATCGATCTCGCCGTGTTCGGCGGGACGGCGGCGATCGCGCTCGCGCTCGTCGCGCTCGGCCCGCGCGGCGCGTCGCCGGAGTGGACGTGGATCGGCGGCGTGCTGCTGGTCGACGTCGCGCACGTGTGGTCGACCGCGTTCGTGGTCTACCTCGATCCCGCGGAGTGGCGGCGCCGGCCGACGCTCTACGCCGGCGTGCCGATCGCGGCGCTCGCCGCCGGCATCGCGGTCTACGCGACCTGGGGCGAGGCGGTGTTCTGGCGCGCGATCGCCTACCTCGCGGTGTTTCACTTCGTGCGCCAGCAGTTCGGCTGGGTGATGATGTACCGCGCGCGCAACGGCGAGCGCGATCGGCTCGGGCGCTGGCTCGACGGCGCGACGATCTATGCGGCGACGCTGTACCCGCTGATCTGGTGGCACGCATCGCTGCCGCGCCACTTCGCGTGGATGAAGGACGGCGACTTCATCGGCGGCCTGCCGCACGCGGTGATCGCGCCGGCGCGCGCGGTCTACCTCGCGCTGGTCGCGGGCTACGTCGGGCGCGCGATCGCGCAGCTCGTTCGCCGCGAGCCGGTGTCGTGGGGCAAGCACCTGGTGGTCGCGACCACGCTCGCGTGCTGGTACGTCGGCATCGTCGCGACCGACAGCGACTACGCGTTCACCGTGACCAACGTGTTCGTTCACGGCGTGCCGTACATGGCGCTGGTTTACCTCTACGCGCGCGCGGCCTCCCGCGAGCCCGAATCGCGACGCGGCGCGGCGGCGCGCGTGGTCGGCCGAGGCGTGATCGTGTTCCTGGCGTCGCTGTGGCTGGTCGCCTACGCCGAGGAGCTGGTGTGGGACCGCGCGCTGTGGCACGACCGCAGCTGGCTGTTCGGCGCCGGCTGGAACATCGGCGACGGCGCGATCGTGCTCGCGCCGCTGCTCGCGGTGCCCCAGCTCGCGCACTACGTGCTCGACGGCGTGCTGTGGCGGCGGCGCTCGAACCCGCGGCTCGGCCGGCTGTTTTGAGGCAACGTCCGGAATCGCCGCGCGACGGGCTGTTCACCCCGGCCGGTGCGCGTCAGCTTCGGCGATGCACTGGCTCGGCCTTCCGTCCACGATCGGCCGTGCGCTCGGGCGCGCGCGCGACCACACGATCGATGTCTGCCGGTTCGTGCGCGGCCTCGCGCTGCGCGACGCGCCGCGCCGCCACACGCTGTTCACCGCGCCGACCGCGACCCGGCCGATGCGGCTGATGCTGACCCGCCCGGGCCACATCGAGGACGAGCTCGAGCGCTCGGGCAACTGGGAACCGCACGTCGCGCGCGCGATCGCGTTCTTCATGCGCGCCGGCGGCACGTTCGTCGACGTCGGCGCGAACATCGGCTACCACGCGCTGTGGGTCGCGCTGTCGCGGCCCGACGCGCGCGTGGTGTGCTTCGAGCCCAACCCGAGCGTGCGCGACGAGCTGGTCCGCAACGTCGCGCTGAACGAGCTCGCCACCGTCGACGTGCGGCCGTACGCGCTGGGCGACGGCGAGCGTACGGTCGCGCTCTACGCGCACACCGGCCGCGCCTACAACCGCGGCTCGTCGAGCATGAACGACGTCGCGCTGCCCGGCGAGCGCGCCGAGCGGATCGAGGTCGAGATGCGCACGCTCGATCGCGCGCTGCCCGCCGAGCTGAGAGTCGACGTCGTCAAGATCGACACCGAGGGCTACGAGGCCGCGGTGCTGCGCGGCGCGCGCGAGCTGATCGCGCGCTGCCGGCCGGTGATCGTGCTCGAGCTCGAGGCTCGGCTGGTCGCCGATCCGGTCGCGACGCTGCGCGAGATCCGCGCGCTGTTGCCGCGCTACCAGCTGTGGAAGCTCGAGCGCGCCGAGCTCGTGCCGCTCGATCCGGGCGAGGTCGAAGGCCGGCTGTTCCGCGCCGACCTCATCGCCCTGCCGCGCGATGCAACGCCCAGTTGAGGCACGCGATCAGGTCGTCGGGCTCCTCGAGGCCGATCCCGAGCCGGATCAGGCGATCGATGCCGAGCCGCGCGACCAGCTCGGGCGGCGTGAAGTACTCCGACACCGTGCGGTGATGGTTGACCTTGGTGACCAGGCCGTCGAACGACAGCGCGAAGCGGGGCACGCCGGTCGCGACGATCGCGTCGGCGAGCGCGCGATGGCCGGGCTCGTCGAGCTCGCGCGCGCGAAACGCCAGCAGCGAGCCGGTGCGCAGGTAGTCGCGCGCGATCACGTCGGCGTCGGGGTGGTCGGGCAGGGACGGGTGGAACACCCGCTCGACCCGCGGATGGCGCGCGAGGAACGCGGCGACGTGGGCCGCGGTCGCGCAGCGCCGGGCGTGGCGCTCGGCCGCGCGCGGCAGCCCTCCGGCGATGCGCTGCGCGCGCTCGTCGTCGAGAATTCCGCCGCGCATCGCGACCAGGTCCATCACCTGGTTGGCGAGCTCGGGCTGATCGGTCGCGAGGTAACCGCCGAGCTGCGCGTCCTCGCCGCCGAGCGCCTTGGTCAGGCTGCCGACCACCACGTCGACCCCGCGCGTCACCAGCGGCGTGCGCATCGCCCACGGCGTGGCGATCGTCGAGTCGATCACCAGCTTCGCGCCGGGCACGCGGTGGACCAGCGCGACCAGCGCCGGGATGTCCTGCGCGCGGGTCAAGGGATTGGTGAACGTCTCGGCGAACACCAGCCGGGTCTCGGGCACGAGCGCGGCGGCGAGCGCGGCGTGATCGCCGTCGTCGACCAGGGTCAGCCGCGCCCCGACCCGGCGCGCGCTCGCCTCGAAGAACGCGCGCGTCTTGTTGTAGACCTGGCGCATCGCGATCGCGTGCGTGCCGGGCTGGAGCAGGACATCGGCGACCAGCGCGACCGCCTGCATGCCGCTGTCGGTGACGATCGCGCAGCGCGCGACCTCGAGCGCGCGCAGCGCCGCGATCAGCGCGGCCGTGCCCGGCGTGCCGTAGCGCGCGTAGAGGTGCGGCAGCTCCGACCACGCCGCGTCGCCGCGCAGCACGAACGCCGCCTTGGCCTCCTGCCACGCGACCACCTCGCGCGAGTCGCCGAGATCGCGCTGGATCGTGCGGCGCTCGGGGTGCAGCCACGGCGCGTTGCGATCGATCGCGTCGTGCAGCTCGCGGGTCGCGGCGGACATCGCGGCGCGGCTCGGCGGCGCCTCGGGCGCACGCTCGGGGTCGAGATAGTCGGCGACCGAACCGCGCCGCCGCTCGGCGGCGCTGACCGCGGTGGGCGAGCCACCGCCGTCGATCACTCGGCGACTCCGAGCCACAGGGTCTGCTCGACCCGGCCGAGCTCGCGCAGCTGGTCGCACAGCCGCGCGACGGTCGCGTCGTCGGACGCCGAGATCAGATAGCCGTGATGCGTGACCAGCGGCTCGCCGCGCGCGGCGCGCGCCTGCACGACCAGCCCGCCGCGCCGGACCAGGCTGTCGACGCGCCGGTCGATCCCGGCGGTGCGGCGAAGCCGCCCCGCCTCCATCTCCGGCCCGGCGGTGCGGCGAAGCGGCGCCTCCGTCTCCGGCCCGGGATGCGCCTCGGCCGACACCCGCACGTAGTGGCGGCGCGGCGGCGGCGCGGCGAGCGCGAGCCGGCGCGGCGCGGGCCACTGCACCGAGTTGTCCTGCGCGAGGTCGATCAGGTCGCCGAGCACGGCGCTCGCGGTCGGCAGCGCACCCGCGCCCTTGCCGAACAACGAAAGATCGCCCGACGCCGCGGTCTTCATGTAGACCGCGTTGTACTCCTCCTCGACCGACGCGAGCAGGTGCCAGTCGGGCAGCAGCACGGGCTCGACCGCGGCGACCAGCGCGTCGCCCGAGCGTGCGGCGTGCGCGATCAGCCGGATCCGGAAGCCCATCAGCTCGGCGAGATCGCAGTCGGCCGGCCGGAGCTCGCCGATCCCGCGCACCGGCAGCGCGTCGGGCGGGATCCACGCGCCGAACGCGCGATAGGCGAGGATCGACAGCTTGGCCGCGGCGTCGTGGCCTTCGAGGTCGGCCGACGGATCGGCCTCGGCGAGCCCGAGCGCCTGGGCCTCGGCGATCGCGCGATCGAGCGTCAGCTCGTCCTGCTCGAGCCGCGTGATCGCGAAGTTGCACGTGCCGTTGACGATCGCCTGCAGCGCGTCGACCTCGTCGGCGCGGTGCGACAGGTGGCGGATGATCGGCAGCGCCGCGGCGGCGGCGGCCTCGCACAGCAGCGGGGTCTCGGTGCGCTGCGCGAGCAGCGCGAGCGCGTCGAGCCGGCGCGCGAGCACCGCCTTGTTCGCGGTGACCACGGGCTTACCCGCGGCGAGCGCGGCGCGCAGCGCGGGCTCGACCGCGTCGCCGCCGGCGACCTCGACGATCACGTCGACCTCGGGATCGCCGACCAGGTCGAGCGCGCGGGTCGTGCGCGGGATGCCGTCGGCGAGCGCGCCGCGCGGCTTGTCCGGATCGCGGACGGCGAGCCGGGTCACGCGGTAGCGCACGCCGTAGCGCTCGGCGAGCTGGTCGCGCTGGCGATCGAGCAGGTCGAGCACGCCGCGCCCGACCGTGCCGCAGCCGATCATGCCGATCCGGATCTCGCGTAGCGGCCGCGCGCCGAGCGCGTGCCAGCGCCGCGCCGGCTCGGGCGTCGCGAACGTGCCGGCGTCGCGGAGCAGCGCCGCGAGCTTGTCCTGGTCGGCGAGGAACGCGTCGTGACCGAACTCGGAGTCGAGCTTCCACAGCGACGCCGCCGCGCCCACCGCCTGGAGCTCGCGATACAGCTCGTGCTGCAGCGCGTACGGAAACAGCAGATCCCCCGGCACGCCGACGATCACGACCTCGGCGGTGATCCGCGCCAGCGCCGCGCGCACCTCGGCCGGATCGACGCCGAACCGCGCGCGATCGATCGCCTCGCTGAGCAAGAGGAACGTGCGCACCGGGAAGCGCGCCGCGAACCGCGCGCCGTGATGCTCGAGGTAGGCCGCGACCGGCGGCTCGGCCAGGCCGGGCGCGAGCACGCCGAACCGGGTGTCGAGCTCGTCGCGCCCGCGGTAGGTCAGCATGCCGAGCTGGCGCGCGCGCGCCATGCCGGTCGCGACGTCGCCGGCGCGCTGCGCGTCGCGCACCAGCTCGCGCTGGAGGTGGCGCGTCGCGGTGCCCCAGCCGTCGGGCCGCAGCCCGGCCGAGATCGTGACCAGCCGCGCGACCCGCTCGGGGTGGCGCGCCGCGAGCGCGATGCCGACCAGCCCGCCCAGGCTCGCGCCGACGTAGGTCACCGGCGTCGTGCAGCCGATGCCGTCGAGCCACGCCGCGACCAGATCGGCCAGGCCGAGCGCCGACAGCGGCGGCAGCGGCGCGCCGCCGGCGATCACCCCGCGCCGCGCTTCGGCGGCGCTGCCGGCGTCGAAGCCGCGCCAGGTCGAGCCGTTGCCCGGCCAGCAGGGCGCGAGCACGGTCATGCGCGCCGGATCGATCAGGTCGGGCGCGTCGAGCGCGGGCCACCACGGCTCGGCGCCGGTCGCGGCGTCGCCGAACGGCAGCGCCGACGCCGTGATCCCGCCGACCACGATCACGACCGGCGCGCTGCCGAGCTCGGGGCCGAGCGCGTAGCCGGCGAGCTCGACACCGTCGAGCGCGTGGCCCTCGATCGTCAGCGCGTCGACGCGCACGGCGAGCCGGCGCGCGGTGCGGAGCGACGGCCTGGCGATTGCGGCGGACATTTGTCCGCGATATTAGACACGGGCGCGAGCGGCGCGCAACCACTACCATCACCGCGATGGCCGACCAGCTCGCGGCAGGGGATCCGGTCGGCGACTACGTCGTCGATCGCCTGCTCGGCGCCGGCGCGATGGGCGAGGTCTACGCCGGCCGTCACCCGGTGATCGGCAAGCGCGTCGCGATCAAGGTGCTGCGCCGCGAGGCGGCGTCGGCCGAGACCTCCGAGCGCCTGCTGCGCGAGGCGCGCGCGGCCAACCAGATCGATCACCCGAACGTGATCGACGTGTTCGCGTACGGCCGCACCGACGACGGCCGGCTCTACCTCGTGATGGATCTGGTCGACGGCAAGACCCTGCGCGACGCGATGACCGGCCCGCAGGCGCTCGCCGACGCGCTGGCGTTGCTCGGGCCGATCGCGGACGCGCTCGATGCGGCGCACGCGCGCGGCGTGATCCACCGCGACCTCAAGCCCGACAACATCATGCTGCAGGGCGAGCCACCGCGCGTGCTCGTGCTCGACTTCGGGCTCGCCAAGCTGATCGTCTCGGGCGAGGGCGCGATCGCGCCCGGCACCCTGACCGGCCAGGGCACCTGGCTCGGCACGCCGAGCTACATGGCGCCCGAGCAATGGAGCACCGACGGCGCGAGCCCGGCCTCGGATCGCTACGCGCTCGCGGTGATCGCGTTCGAGCTGATCGCCGGCGTGCTGCCGTTCGTCGCCGCGAGCGTGCCGCAGATGATGGAGCGTCACTTCCGCGCGCCGATCCCGACGGTCGGCGCGCGCGGCGGCCCGGCGCAGCCGCCGGCGGTCGACGCCGTGCTGCGCCGCGGGCTCGCCAAGGACCCCGACGATCGGTTTGCCACCGCGCGCGCGTTCGTCGACGCGCTCCGCGCCGCGGCGGCGGCGCATCCGCCCGCGCACCGGCCGTGGCTGCCGGCGGCCGCGGGCGGGACGGTGCTCGCGGTCGGCGCGCTCGCGGTGTGGGCGCTGCGCGGCGGCGATCCGGCCGCCTCGCACGCGTCGGCCGCCGACACCATCCGGCTCGAGCTGCGTTCCACGCCGGATCGCGCGCGCGTCACCGCGGGCTCGGCCGCGCCGGTCACCACGCCCGCGGCGATCGACCTGCCGCGCGGCGCGGTGGTCGAGCTCACCGCGACCCGGCCGGGCTACCTCGCGGCGCATCGCACGGTCACCGCGAGCGAGCCCGCGCGGATCGACCTCGCGCTGGTCGAGGTCACGCAGTTTCACGGCGTGTGGCGGCTGCCCGACGGCCAGCTGCGCGCGCTCGAGCGCGCCGGCGACCAGGTCGACGTGTCCAAGCTCGACGCGGTCGCCGGGCCGCGCCACTTCTACCGCCACTACGAGTTCGTCGCGGTCGACGCCGGCGTCGCGTTCGCCGCGGACGAGGAGGTGGTCGATCCGCGCGCGCCCGACGAGCCGAGCTGCCACGTCACCGTGCACGTCGAGTATCGCTACGATCCCGCGAGCGACGCGCTCGAATTGCGCCGCGACAAGCTCGCGCTCGATCTGATCGACGGCCACTGCGTCGTGCAGCGCCGGAGCGTCGAGACCTCGGCGCTGGTCCGAGCGGACGCGGCGCGCGACGATCTCGAGGTCACGGCGCCGGCGGGGGACAAGCTCGTGGCTCCACCGCCCAAGTCGGTGGACACGGTTGCAAAGCCGACGTCGCCGTACACGACCACCAAGCGGGTCCGCGTACCACCCAGCAAGAACAGCCTCTCGAAGCAATCATCCGGCCCGGATTGATCGCGCTTTTTGCTCGCGGACCGGCCCGGCGATCGCACACAATGAAATTGGGGGGAGGCGCATGGCGGTGATTTCGGGGTACGATCGGAAGGTGTCGGGGGACGACGAAGCGCGAGCTCGCGCCACCCTGGTCGAGATGCAGTCCCGCATCGCGCAGGGGCCGCATATCGCGCTCGGCGTCGCCGAGATCGCGACCGCCGAGCAGATCCGCTCGGCGTTTCTCGAGCTGACCAAGCAATATCATCCCGCGCGGTTCGGCCGGATGTCGGTCGAGGTCCAGCGCATGTCGAACGAGGTGTTCCTCGGGATCAAGGCGGCGCACGAGGCGATGCTGCGCGCGATCGGCGCGGCGTTGCGGCCGTACGGCACCGGCGCGGGCGGGATGCCGACGATCGCGCCCGAGAGCTCGAGCTCGATGCGCCAGGTGCGCCCGGCCGGGACCGGGCAGGTCACGCCCAACAGGGTGACCAACCAGATCCCGACGCTGCCGCGCTCGGCCGCTCCAGCCCGCGGCACGCCGGCCGGGCCCGGGAACACGCCGTCCCGATCGACCCTGTCGGGCCCGCACAAGCCGACGCCGCACGAGATCGCGATCA
>DATJAE010000084.1:0-16142 GCA_035516595.1 Kofleriaceae bacterium
AGCCGAGTGGACCACGTTCGGGCCCGCGCTGATCCTGCACGGCCGCGCGGTGTGCACGGCCAAGAACCCGCGCTGCGCGGGCTGTGCGCTCGACGATGTCTGCCGTAAGGTCGGGGTGCCATGACCGCCGCGCTCGACCTCCCGCCCGACTGGCGCGAGGCGCTCGCGCCCGCGCTGGGCTCCGAGTGGTTTGCCTCGCTGTGGCAGTTCGTGGCGGCCGAGCGCGCGGCCGGCCAGGTGTTCCCGCCCGAGCGCGAGGTGTTCGCCGCGTTCCAGCTCGCGCCGTTTGCCAAGGTCAAGCTGGTCCTGCTCGGCCAGGACCCGTATCACGACGACGGCCAGGCGCACGGCCTGTGCTTCTCGGTCCAGCGCGGCGTGGCCCCGCCGCCGTCGCTCAAGAACATGTTCAAGGAGCTGCACGCCGACCTCGGGATTCCGCCACCCGACCACGGCAACCTCGAGGCGTGGGCCAAGCAAGGCGTGCTGCTGCTCAACGCGGTCCTGACCGTGCGCGCGCACCAGGCGAACTCGCACAAGAATCGCGGCTGGGAGCAGTTCACCGATGCCGTGATCGACGCGCTCGGCCGGCGCACCGAGCCGGTCGTGTTCGCGCTGTGGGGAAATTACGCGCAGAAGAAGGGCAAGCGGATCGACGCCTCCAGGCATGTCGTGGTGACCGGCGCGCACCCGTCGCCGCTGTCGGCCAAGCTGTTCCTCGGATCCAAGCCGTTCTCGGCGATCGACGCCGCGCTCGTGCGCGCCGGCCACACGCCGATCGACTGGCGGCTGTCCTAATCGCACGCGGTCGCGACGAATTCCACGTAGCAGCACGCGTCGTGGTCGAGCCGCCGCGCGTTGCGCGTCTCGGCCGCGCTGAACCGCAGCGTGTCGCCGCCGTAGAACGGCTTGCGTGCGACCGGCAGCTCGCTCGGGCACCACTCGAACGGCGACTGCTGGAGCGCGGTGCGCGTCGGGGTCCCGCGCTGACATTGCACGCGGCGCTGGAACGCGCACTCGAGCTGCGGCTGGGTCGGCTCGGGCGGATCCGCCGGCGCTGCATCGGTGGGAACCGGCGCCGCATCGGCGGCGACCCGTGCGGGCGCGACCGCCACGGGTGCCACGGGCTCGGTGTGGCGCCCCGCATCGCACGCGGCGATCAGCGCGACCAGCCAGACCAGGCGGACCATTCCCGATCCAACGCACGACCCGGCCGTCCGCGCTACGGCAGTTCTCGCGGCCGTCCGGGACGGCGCCGGGGTGCAGCGCTTGCACCGCTTGCCGGTGTGGCCGCCCGACAACCGAAACCAGTGACCGGCTGATGCGGCTACGGCTGGATGCGCGGCCTGCCACCCGGCGCGATCGGCTCGAGCTGGCCGTGTTCCTGCTGCTGGTCGTGCCGGCGATCGCGTTCGGCTTCGTCGTGATCGGCTCGAACCAGGGCTTCGTGATCACGGCGATCGCGACGATGCTGCGCGACCTCGGCCTCGGCGCGCTCGTGCTGTTCTTCGCGTGGAGCGCGGGCGACGGGGTGACCGCGATCGGCTGGCGCGCGCAGCATATCGGCCGCGAGATCCTGCTCGGCATCGCGCTGTACGCGCCGATGCTGCTGCTGGTCACGGTCGCGGGCGAGCTGCTGCGCGCCGCCGGCCTTCACGCCGTGGCGGCGTCGGGCGGGGTCGTACCGCAGGGCGATGGCCAGATCTCGCTGGCCGCCGTGCTCGTGGTGGTCGTGGCCTGCGCGGAAGAGACGATCTTTCGCGGCTACCTGCTGCTGCGCCTGCGCGCGGCCACGGGGAGCACCACCGCGGCGGTCGCGCTGTCGACCGCGCTGTTCGCGGCGGGCCACGCCTACGAGGGCGTGATCGGGGTCGTGCTCGTCGCGATCCTCGGGGTGTTCCTGGCGCTCGTCTACCTGTGGCGGCGCAGCCTGGTCGCGCCGATCGTGATGCACTTCCTGCAGGACTTCCTCGGCCTGGTCGTGATCCCGCTGCTCGCCGCGCACTAAGCGCGCGCCAGCTCGAGCACGATCTTGCCGCGCGCGCGGCCGGTCTTGCTGTACTCCTGCGCCGCGGCGACCTCGCCGAACGGGAACACCTTGTCGATCACCGGCACGAGCTTGCCGTCGTCGACCATGGTCTTGATCAGCTCGAGGTCGCTGCCGTTGCCCTTGGTGATGATGCCGTGGACCTTGATGCCGAACAGCGGGTTGGCGAACGAGCGCAGGAACGTGCTCACGACCGGCGTCGTGGTGACGTGGGTCTTGCGGCCGGCGAGCACCGGCTTGCACGTCGCGTGCGGCGCGCTGCCGACGCAGTCGAACACCAGGTCCCAGCTCTGGCCGCTGGTGCGGAAATCCTTGGTCTTGTAGTCGATCACCTCGTCGGCGCCGAGCCGCGTGACGAGCTCGGCCGCCGCCGCGCTGCACACCGCGGTGACCTTGCCCGCGCCGAGCGCCTTCGCGATCTGGATCGCGGACAGCCCGACGCCGCCCGACGCGCCGTTGATCAGCACGCGCTCGCCGCGCTGCAGCTTGCCCTTGTTGCGCAGGCCGTTGAGCGCGGTCATCGCGACCACCGGCAGCGACGCGGCCTCGATCATCGACAGCTTCGCCGGCTTGTGGACGACCAGCTCGGCCGCGAGCGCGACGCGCTCGGCGTGGGCGCCCCAGTCGTGCGGCATCATCGCGAACACCTCGTCGCCGACCGCGTGGCGGGTGACGCGGGCGCCGCGCGCCACGACCTCGCCGGCGAGATCGCAGCCGAGGATCACCGGGAACGTGACCTTGACGTAGCTGGTCGCCTTGCCGTCGCGGACGAGCCAGTCGACCGGGTTGACGCTGGTCGCGCGCACCGCGATCACGACCTCGTCGGGCCCGGGCTCGGGCGCCGGCACGTCGGCGAGCTCGAGCACGTCGGGTCCGCCGAAGCCGTGGATGCGGACCGCCTTCATCGCGTGCTCCACGAGGCGGCGTGCTCGCGCGCGAACGCCGCGAAGCCGTGCGGTGGCCGGCCGGTCAGCTCGGCGACGCTCGGCGCGACGAGCGCGCTGCGCCCCGCCTTGCCGAGCGCGTAGAGCTCCATCACGGCGTCGCACAGCGGCGGCGGCATGACCGCGGCGAGCCGCGCGCGCACCGCGGGCTCCGGCGTGTCGACGTAGCGGATCGGGCGGCCGCTCGCGGCGGCGATCGCCGCGGCGCACTGGTCGAGTCGCAGCGCCTCGCCGCCGGTGAGCTCGTAGCTGTGCCCGGCGTGGTGGTCGTCGGTCAGCGCGCGCGCCGCGGCCGCGGCGATGTCGGCGGCGGCGATGAAGCTGCACGCCGCGTCGCCGAACGGCAGCGCGATCGTGCCGTCGGGCCCGGGCGAGAACGAGCCGTGGCGATCGCCGAGGAAGTTCTCCATCAGGTTGTTCGCGCGCAGGTGGGTCCAGCCGAGGCCGCTGGCCGCGAGCGCGCGCTCGACCGCGAGGTGCGCGCGGCCGAACGCGATCGTCGGCTCCTCGTCGCAGCGCATCGCCGACAGCTTGACGATGCGGCGCACGCCGGCCTGGCGCGCGAGCTCGACGAAGCGCAGCGACACCGCGACCTGATCGGCGATGCTCGGCGCGAGCAGGAACGCGAGGTCGGCGCCGCGCAGCGCCGCGGCCATCGCGGCCTCGTCGTGGAAGTCGAACGGGACCGGGATCGCGCCGTCCTGCGCGCGCCCGGCGTGCACGGCGGCGCGCACGGTCACGCCCGGCGCCCGCACCAGCTCGCGCACGACGTGGGAGCCGATCGTGCCGGTCGCGCCGGTCACGAGGATCGTGGTGGTCATGCGTCCACGATAGGTGCGCGTGCGGCCCGCGCAAACCGTCGCCCTTGCAATCGACTCTTGCAGATTTGCAATCAGAACACGCGCGCGAAGATCGCGGCGATGCGATCGCCGACGACGCGCACGGCGGGCCGGCGATGCGCGCCCTCGTGGCTGACCAGCCAGATCTGGCGCTTGCCGAGGCCGTCGAGCACGAGCAGGCGCACGAGCTCGGGCACCGAATCGCCCCAGCCGACCGGCAGGGGCACGACGCCGCAGCCGCCGGCCGCCGCCGCGACCAGCGCCGGCATGCAGTTCGAGCGAAACACCACGCGGACGCCGGGTCGCGCCGCGAGCCAGCTCGCCTCGGGCAGCTTGCCGAGGTCGCCCGACGGCACGAGCACGTCGTGGCCGCGCAGCGACGCCACGCCGCGGATCGCGCCGCGCCGCTCGAGGTACGCGCGCGACGCGAACAGCCCGACCGGCATGGTCGCGAGCGTGCGCGCGCGCAGCGACGGCTGGCGCAGCGCCGCGAGCCGCACCGCGAGCTCGGCCTCGCCGCGCACGAGATCGATCGGATGATTGCCGGCGAGGATCTCGATCGCGAGCTCGGGGTGGTCGGCGCGGACGTCGAGCAGGCCGTGCTCGACGAGCAGGCGGGCAAACGCCTCGGTGGTCGCGACCCGCACGACGCCGCGCGTGCTCGCGGTATCGGCGCGCAGCGCCGCGATCAGCGCGGCGGCCTCGGCCTCCATGCGCTCGGCGTGCGGGCGCAGCCGGGTCGCGGTCGCGGTCGGGCGCAGGCCGTCGCGCGTGCGCACGAACAGCTGCGCGCGGGTGCGCTTCTCGAGCGCGGCGAGCCGCCGGCTCACGGTCGACGGATCGAGCCCGAGCGCGGCGCCGGCATCGTGCAGGTTGCCGGCGCGGAGCAGGCCGAGCAGCACCCGCATGTCATCCCATTGGGCGTCCACGCCGCGATGTTCGCACGGCGGCGCTGACCGGCTGGCAACGCGCGAGCGCCGCGGGCGCACGGCTGGCGCGGCATCGACGGCGCGTCGCGGGCTTGCACGCGTCGCGCGCTGGTCTCGGAGTTGCTCCAGCGCGAAGCATGCTGAAGTGCGAGGTCGAGCGGCCGCACGGCCGCGTGTGGCTGGCGGTGTGGCTGGCGGTGTTGCTCGTCCCGGCGACGCTCGTGCTCGGGGCGCTGATCGGGCCGGGCCTGATGTGCCATGACCCGTCGAAGGCCGAGCTCGCGCGCTTCGCCGCCCGGCGCTACGCGCACGAGGGCTATCCGAGCTGGCTGGCCACGCATCCGGGCCAGACCTGCCCGCGCGCGCTGCGCGAGCTCGACGAGTACACCGGAGGCAGCGCCGACCGCGATCCGTGGGGGCGGCCGTTCGTGATGATCTGCAGCGATCACGGCCTCGTGGTCGTGTCGCTCGGCGAGAACGGCGTCACCAGCTCGGAGTGATCGCGATCGGCGAGCGGCAGCCCGAGGTACTTCGCGAAGAACACCAGCAGCTCGGCGTTCTGCGCGATCTCCTGCGACCTGAGGCCGCCGCCGCCGTGCCCCGACTCGGTCTCGACTCGCAGCAGGATCGGCGCGTCGCCGGCCTGGGCCGCCTGCATCGCCGCCGCGAACTTGTACGAGTGCAGCGGCGGCACCCGGACGTCGTGGTCCGACGTGACCACGTAGGTCGCCGGGTAGTGCGTGCCCGGGCGGACGTTGTGGAGCGGCGAGATCTTGCGCAGCCACGCGGCCTCCGCAGGCACGTCGGGGTGGCCGAATTCGTCCTGCCAGCCCGCGCCCTGGCCGAACCGATGGAAGCGCATGAGATCGAGCACGCCGGCGATCGGCGCCGCGGCACCGAACAGCTCGGGCCGCTCGACCAGCACCGCGCCGACCAGCAGGCCGCCGCCGGAGGTGCCGTACATGCCGAGGTGGCGCGGCGAGGTCCAGTGGTGCGCGATCAACCACTCGGCCGCCGCCGCGAAGTCGTCGAGCTTGACCTGCGCGTGCTCGCGCCACGCGGCGTGGTGCCAGGCATCGCCGTACTCGCCGCCGCCGCGGATGTTCGCGAGCACCGCGACGCCGCCGCGCTCGACCCACGCGAGCACCTTCGGATCGAAGTACGGCAGGATCGGCACGCCGAACCCGCCGTAGCCGGTCAGCAGCGTCGGGTGCGAGCCGTCGAGCGGCAGCTCCTTCTTCGCCGTGATGAACATCGGCACCTTGGTGCCGTCCTTGCTGGCAAAGAACACCTGGGTCGTCGCGAAATCCGACGGATCGAACGCCAGCGGTGTCGGCCGCCACGGCGTGCTGCGGCCGCTCGACAGCTCGAGCTGGTAGGTCGCGCCGGGTGCCGTGAAGCTCGTGTAGTAGTAGAACGCGTCGCGGTCGCTCGGGCTGCCGTGCAGACCGTAGACCGCGCCGATCCCGGGCAGCGCGATGTCGTGGAGCCGCTGACCCTCGGGGTCATAGGCGACGAGCGCCATGTGCGCGTCGACCAGCTCGGAGACGATCAGCTGGCCGCCCGCGAGCGTCGCGCTGTCGATCGGATGGCGGCCGGCGGGCACGATGTCGTGCCACGTCGCGGGCGCATCGGCATCGACCATCACGATCTTCTTGGTCGGCGCTCCGGTGTTGGTCTCGAAGTACAGGTGCGAGCCCAGCGCGCCGATGAAGACGTACTCGGCGTCGTAGCTCTCGACCAGCGGCCTGACCGCCGCGCCGGCCATCCCGAGGTCGAGCACCGCGATCATCTCCTTGCTCGAGTCGCCGACCTCGCCGTCGCCGATCGCGATCACCAGGTACCTGCCGTCGCGCGTGGTGTGGGGCTCGAACTGCCACGACGGATGATCCGGACGCTCGTAGATCACGCGGTCGCTCGCGACCGGGGTGCCGATCGCGTGAAAATACACCCGGCAGTCGTGATCGGGCTCGGTGAGCTCCTTGCCCCTGGCCGGGGTGGGAAACCGGCTGTAGTAGACGCCGCGGTGATCGGCGGTGAACGCCGGCACGTAGTACTTGGTGTCGGGCAGCTCGTCCGGCAGATCCGTGCCGGTGGCGGCGTCGCGGAACCGCCAGCGCGTCCAGTCGCCGCCGCCGCTGGATAGCCCGTAGGCGAGCAGCTCGCCGTCCCAGCTCGGCGACCAGCCGGCGAGCTGCACGCTGCCGTCCTTCGCGAGCTCGCCGGGATCGAGCAGCATCGTCGCCGTTCCGCTCGCGCTGGTCGCGACCTCGACGATCGATTGATCGTGCGCGGCGTCGCGCTTGCTCCAGAAGTAGCGCTCGCCGCGGTGGACCGGCGGGCGGACCTCCTCGCGCGCGTAGAGCTGCGCCAGCCGGGCGCGCAGCTCGGTCGCGCCGGGAACGTCGGCGAGCGCGGCGTCGGTGAGCCGGTTCTCGGCGGCGACCCAGCGCGTGGTCTCGGGCGAGTCCATCTGTTCGAGCCAGCGATACGGATCGTCGGGGACCTCGCCGTGGCGTGCCGCCGGGTAGGTCGGCGAGTGGCTCGAGCTCCCGCAGCCGATCGCGAGCAGGATCCAGGTGGCGCGCATGCGCGCACGATACGTCACAGCTTGGCGGCAAGCAGGTCGACCTGCTCGATCTTCGGCGGCTCCGCGAGCAGCTCGCCGGCCTTCGCCATCAGCGCCGCGGCGATCGGGCCGTTCAGGTGCGCCTTGCGCCCGGTGTCGTCCGGGAACGCGTCGAAGATGCCGAACTCGCGCTGCGAGATCCGGATCGCGAACCACGCGATCGTCGCCGGCTCGGCGTTGGCGAGCGGCAGCGCGCCCGCGAGGAACTGGGCGAGCTCGTTCTCCTTGTCGGGCCTGGCGACGAGCCGTACGAGCAGCGCGACCTTGACGTTCGATCCGGTGGCCATGAGGGTCCTCCTGTGGTGTGCGCTCAACCTAGAGCGCCTCGGCTCGGCTGGCCAGTGTCGGTTCCGACAACAAAGATATGAGATCCGACAATCCGCTCTGGTACGCTGAGGCATGCGGATCGCCGTGCTCGTCCTCGATCGCGTGTTCGACAGCGGCCTGGCGATCATGCTCGACACGTTCGCCACCGCGAACGAGCTGGCCGGCCGGCGCCCGGGCATCGAGGTGATCGCATGCGGCACGCGCGCGACCGCGACCACGGCGAACGGCCTGCGCATCGCGCTCGCCGACGCGACGGGCGTACGCAGCCCCGACGTCGTGGTCGTGCCGGCGCTCGGCGCCAAGACGCGCGACACCATCCTCGACGCGCTCGAGTCGGCCGAGGTGCGCCGCGCGGGCGAGCTGCTGCGCGCGTGGAGCAAGGCCGGCGCGATCACCGCGGGCGCGTGCACCGCGACGTTCGTGCTGGCGCGCTCGGGCCTGCTCGACGGCAGGCGCGCGACCACCACGTGGTGGCTGTCGCCGGTGTTTCGCGAGGCGTTTCCGCGGGTCGCGCTCGACGACCACAAGATGCTGGTGAAGTCGTCGCGGTTCGTCACCGCGGGCGCGGCGCTCGCGCACGTCGATCTCGCGCTGTGGCTGGTGCGCCAGCGCAGCCCGGCGCTCGCGCAGCTCGCGGCGCGCTACCTGGTGTTCGACGAGCGCCCGTCGCAGGCGAGCTTCATCGCGCCCGATCACCTCGCGCACGCCGACCCGCTGGTCGCGCGGTTCGATGACTGGCTGCGCCATCACCTCGACGACTTCACGCTGGCGGGCGCCGCGCGCCAGCTCGGCACGAGCGAGCGCACGCTCGAACGCCGGCTGCGCACCATCCTCGGCAAGACCCCGGTGTCGTACCTGCAAGACGTGCGGGTCGAGCTCGCGATCCATCGCCTGCGCACGACCGGGCAGTCGATCGAGGAGATCGCGAGCGCGGTCGGCTACCGCGACGGCGTCACGCTGCGCACGCTGCTGCGCCGCAAGACCGGCCGCGGCGTGCGCGAGTTCCGCGGCCGGGCGCGCTTGCGGGCGGGTCGGGCCGGCATCTCGGGCGGCGCGACCGTGCGCCACGCGTCGGTGATCGCGGCGCGCACGTCGGCGATCCGCGCGAGGCGCAGCTCGATCAGCAGGGCCGGATAGTTCTTGAAGTGCTCGATCGTGAAGAACCCGGGTGGGGCGATCGCGAGCAGCGCATCCTTGGCGTCGAGGCTCTCGACCCGCACCGCGACGATGTCGCCCTCGGGCGGCCTGGCGTCGCCGAGCCGCTTGAGGTCGGCCTTGCCGAGCGGGCGTTCCCACGCGTAGCCCTTGTCGCCGATCATCCACGTGCGGTGGCCCCACTTCAGGCCGACCTTGGTGCCGGGCAAGCTGCGCGCGAACACCGCGATGTCGCCGAGCCGCCAGCGCTTGCCTGCCACGCGCCGAACCTATCACCTCGGCCGCCGAGCTGCTCGACGACCTGTTGCAAGCGGCTCGAACGCGGAGGCCGCGGCTCCGGAGGCTAGTAGCAGTACACGTTCAGGCCCTGGGTCATCTCGCCGGCCGCGACCTCGACTCCGATCGCGCCGGAGCCGGTCGGCGCCCAGTCGCCGGCGATCGGGTTGGTCTCGCCCCTGCCGCGGTCGTAGCAGGTCACCTGCGCGCCGGTCACGCCGACGTCGTACGTGCCCGGCGCGACGTTGCCGAAGTACACCATCGCATCGATCGCCTGCGTGCCGGTGAGCGTCGGATCCGGCGTGCCGTCGGTCCGCGTGTAGACCGGGCCGCTGCCCGACGCGGGCGACAGCGCCGCGGTCGAGCCGATCGGGCCGTGGACGCGAACCTGGACGAACCCCGCGGTCGCGTTCGGATACGTGAATCCAGCCTGGGTCGCGAGCATCGCCGTCGCCATCGTGTCGTCGAACAGCGGCACCGAGCTGTAATAGATGTAGGCGCCGGCCACCGCCTCGTCCTCGAGGCCGACGAAGCCGAGGTAGCCGGTCGCGGTGTAGCTCCACGCGAGCTCGATCGGAGGCGGCGGCGGCAGGAACGGCACCTCGAGCGTCCACCCGCCGTTGGCATCGGTGGTCGCGCACGCGACCTCCGGGTGACCGAGGATGCACACCTTCGCGCCGGCGATCGGATTCGAGCTCTCGTCGGTCACCGTGCCGCTGAGCACCGCGGGCGCCGCGTCGATCGGCGGCGCGTCGGCGGGCGGGGCGTCGGGTGACGCCGGGTGGTTGCTGCTGCATGCCGACACGACGAGCCCGAGCGCGATCCACATCCGCATGGCGCGATCGTCGCGGCGATCGCGTACGCGGTCAACCTCGCTCGATCCGCCAATGTGCACGTCCGAAGTTACTTCTTCTTCTGGATCAGCCCGCAGGCGATGCGGTCGCCCGCGTTGCCGGCGGGGTCGGACTTCATGTCGTCGGCCTTGGCGTGGATGACCAGCGCCGTGCCGCCGTCGCTGAACACCGAGTGCGGGCCGTCGTCGAGCGTCACGCCGGTGGCCTCGACCGTCACCTTCGCCTTGCCCTTGGCGTCGACCGTGAAGTTCTTCATGTCGCCGGCGTGCGGGCCCTGCGGGTTTTCCAGGCCGTGCTGCTTCTTGTCGGGGTTGAAGTGCGGCCCGGCCGACTTGAAGTCGGGGCCTTCGCACTTGGCCACCTGGTGGATGTGGATCGCGTGCTCGCCAGGCGACAGGCCGTGGACGTCGAGCGCGATCGTCACGCCGCTGGCGCTCGCGGTCAGCTTGGCGGTGCCGATGCTCTTGGCCTTGGCGTCGGCGAGCTTCACGGTGACCGTCGCCGGCTTGGCCGGAGCCCCGGCGACCGCGGTGGAGGCGGAGAGTACGAACACGGCGGAAAGGACGAGTCTCATCGCCCGACGCTAACGCAACCCCGACCTGCCGGCCACTTGCGCGTGATGTGATCCGATCTGCGCGGACCCTCGTAGTGGCCTAGCAGCGCGCCCGATCGGGCGCCTCGCCACAAGGGGAGACACGCGTGAACAAGCTCTTCATGTTGCTCGGGCTCGTGCTCGGGCTCGCGCTCGCCGGATGCGGGCCGGACGACAAGCTTCACCTCGGCGGCGACGCCGGGACCGGCTCGGATGCCGGACCGCCGGGCGCGACGCTCACGTCCTACGTGATCGATCTGGTCAACAACCACTCGAGCGATCCGACGCCGGCCGCGTACGCGGAGTTCAGCACGCTGCCCGATCCGGACGGCTCGGACAACAACACCGCGGCGTACAGCAGCCTGTTCCCTTGATCCACGGAGGTCTCGTGACAAAGCTCGCAGCACTCGCCTGTCTCGCGTTCGCGTGCGGCGGCGGCCATCCCGCGTCGCAGACCGCGCCCACCGCCCAGGCCGGCAAGCCGGCCGGCCCGCACGAGCTCTACGATCGGCTCGGCGGCCAGCGCGCGATCGTCGCCGTGGTCGACGACTTCATCGGCCGCGTCGCCGCGGATCCGCGGATCAACCTGCGGTTCGCCAACACCGACATCCCCAAGCTGAAGCTCCTGCTCGTCGAGTTCGTGTGCGTCGCGACCGGCGGGCCGTGCACCTACACCGGCCGCGACATGGAGACCACGCACGCCGGCATGGAGCTGGTCGAGGACGAGTTCACCGCGCTGGTCGAGGACCTGTCGGCCACGCTCGACAAGTTCAAGGTGCCGGCGAAGGAGAAGGGCGAGCTGCTCGGCGCGCTCGGGCCGCTCGAGCCGCGGATCGTCACGCCGAGATCGCGGCTGCATCCGGCGAGCGAGGCCGCGCTCGCCAGGGCCAGCGCGGTGCTCGATCGCATCACCGACCAGGACGCGCACCACCTGATGGCCGCCGCGATCCTCGCGGCCAGGCGCGGCCAGCGCAACTACGCCGATCAGCTGTTCAGCCGCGTCGAGATCGCGGTGGGCGCCGAGCTGGTCGCGGCCGCCGCGCCGACCTTCCGCGAGGGCGCGCCGCGCCGGATCGACACGCCGATCACCCAGATGCCGCGCGACACGCCGCCGCAACCCAAGCTCGTGGGCTCGTCCGACGAGGACAGCCCGTCGGCGACCCAGCTGCCGGCCTCGCTCAAGGGCACGATCACGGTCGACGGCAAGCCACTCGACGGGGTCGGCCTGGTCGAGCTCTATCCGCTGGACGCGACCTACGCCAAGCGCATCCCGAAGCACCGCGTGATGGAGCAGCGCAACAAGACGTTCTCGCCGCACCTGCTCGCGGTCCCACCGGGCTCGACCGTCGCGTTCCCCAACTACGACGACTTCTATCACAACGTGTTCTCGCTCTCGACGACGCAGCCGTTCGACATCGGCATGTACAAGAGCGGCCAGTCGCGCGACATGAAGTTCGAGAAGCCCGGCCTGGTCCGGCTCGGCTGCAACGTCCACGCGAACATGGCGGCGTTCATCTTCGTGATCGACGCGCCGGCCTACGTGCCGGTCGACGGCGCGAAGCAGTTCAACTTCCGCAGCCTGATGCCGGGCAAGTACCGCGCGCGGGTGTGGAGCGAGCGCAGCGCCGAGCCCAGCGAGTCCGAGATCAAGATCAAGGACGGCATCAACACCATCACGTTCGACGTCAAGGGCGACGGCCCGCGCGGCCCGAGCGCCGACAAGTTCGGCAACTCGCGCCAACCCTGAGCACCACCATGAAGCACGGAAAACTCATCCTGACCCTGCTGGTCGCGCACGCCTCGGTCGTCGCGGCCGGTCCCGACGACACCGCCGAGGCCGCGCTGAAGCACGCCAACGCGGCGTTCAAGGCCGGCCGCATCCACGAGGCATGCGATGCCTACGCGACCGCCGACAGGCTCGCGCCCGACGCCGACACCGAGCACAGCCTCGCCACCTGCTACGAGCAGGACGGCAAGCCGGTGTCGGCGGCGCGGGTGTATCGCGCGCTCGCGGATCGCGAGTCCGACCCGGGGCGGAAGAACCTCGCGCTCGCGCACGCGCACAGGCTCGAGGCCAACGCGCCCAAGCTGCGCTTCGCGATCAACCCGATGCCCGCCGGCCTCGTGGTCAAGGTCGACGGCATGGCGGTGTCGGCGACCGAGGACGCGCTGGTCGACACCGGCCCGCACGAGGTGATCGCGACCGCGCCCGGTTACGAGGGCCATGCCTCCGCGCCGGTCGATCGCGATCGCGCGATCGTCGATGTCATCATCCGCATGGAGCCGCGCGCCGAGCCGGCGGCGCCGCCCGCGCCCGCGCTCGCGCCCGCCGCGACGCCCGAGCCCGCACCGGCCGCCGCTCCGGCGATGCCGGCGATGACCGCCGAGCCCACCGCGACGGCCGATCACCGCAAGCGCAACGGCTACATCGCCGGCGGCGCCGGGGTCGCGGTGCTGATCGGCTCGGCCGTGGTGTTCGCGGTGTCGTCGAGCAAGTTCGACGACGTCCACAAGCGGTGTCCGGACGACACCTGCGCCAGCCCGGGCGACCTGTCGAGCGCCAGGTCGACGCTGTCCGATGGCCATACCTTGCGCGGCGTGTCGATCGGGATGGGAATCGGCGGCGCGTTGCTCGTCGCGGCGGGTGGTTACCTCGTGGTCACCGCGCACCACGGCGAGTCGCCGGTGTCGCTGCAGCTCGACAAGGGCCGAGCCGGGATGGCGTACACCGTCCGGTTCTGACACAGTCGAGTGGTGCGCTGGGTCTGGCTCTCGGTGGTCACAGCAGGGTGCTCGTTCTCGCACGGCGACGCGCCGCGCGACGGCGCGATCGACGGACCGGTGATCGACGGCCGGGTGATCGACGGTCGCCCGATCGACGGCCGCCCGATCGACGCGGAGGGCTCGGGCCGGATGAAGGTCGTGACCATCGCGGGCTCGTCGATCGCGGGGGTCGACGCCGCGTTTCCGGTGTACCTGCTCGACGCCAGCGATCCCGAGCTCGCCGCGCGCGCGCAGGCCGACGGCAGCGACATCTACTTCACGCAGTCCGACGGCACGCCGCTCGACTACGAGATCCAGCGCTGGGATCACACGACCGGCCACCTCGAGGCCTGGATCAAGCTCGATCTCGCGAGCGGCACGACCACGGTGTTCCAGCTGCGCTACGGCGATCCCGCGGCGGCGCAGGCCGCGAACCCGAAGGGCGTGTTCGCGAGCAGCTACCTCGCGGTGTGGCACCTCGACGACGCGCTGACCTCGACGCAGGTGGTCGAGACGCTGGGCAACGCGACCGGCACGGCCGCCGGGTCGCTCGGCCCGGCCGGTCACGTCGCCGGCCAGCTCGGCTACGGCATCAAGTTCGACGGCGTGGCCAACGAGGTCACGTTCACCAACCCGCTCACCGGCGCCGGCTCGCACACGATCTCGGCGTGGGTGAACGTCGTCGCGCCGGCCAGCGGCTTCTCGAGCATCCTCACGATCGGCGACGCCACGACCGACGAGTCGCGCTGGTTTCACACCCACTTCCCGGCGGTGGCGGTCGGGTTCTTCGGCAACGACTGGACCAACACCGGCGTCTCGATCGAGGGCGCGGGCTGGACGATGATCGACTGGGTCTACGACAGCTCGACCCGGGTCGCGACGCTCTACGTCAACGGCGCGCTCGCCGCGACCTCGCCGCAGTTCGCCGCCGGGATCGCGACCACCGGCACCGGCGGGCACATCGGCAACGCGCCGATGCCGTGGGGCCCGGGCGGCGACACGACCAATCCGCTCGACGGCGTGATCGACGAGCTGCGGATCGCGACCACCACGCGCAGCGCGAGCTGGATCCAGACCGAGTACGCCGACCAGAGCGCGCCGGCCAGCTTCTGCGCGATCGGCAGCGAGCAGGCGCTGCCGTGACGGCTCAGAAGTCGGTGAGCCCGAGCTCGACGTAGGCCTCGAAGCTATGGCCCTCGAGGCCATAGCCAACATCGACCCCGACCAGCGGCAGCACGACCGAGCCGACGTAGATCCGGAAGCCGGCGCCGACGTCGTTGCGCCACCAGTGCGCGCCGTCGCGCTGGAACGGCAGGTAGTCGCGCATGCCGCTGGGATCGGTCATGACGTACCTCGCGTAGCCCGAGTCCCAGAACCCGAGGCCGCGAAACGCGAGCTTGCGGACCTCGCCGAGCGGTACCGAGTACTCGGCGCGGAACGTCGCGCGGGCGTCGCCGCGCAGCTGCTCGAGTGCGTAGCCGCGCAGGTCGGACTCGCTGCCCAGCGTGACCTCCTCGTGAAACGGCAGGTGCCGGCCGGCCTCGAGGTAGCTGCGCAGCTCGAGCTCGTGGTCGCCGAACAGCCGCCAGCTGTAGTACGCGCGCAGCCGGGCGAACTGGTAGCCGTAGCTGTCGAGCCGCGGCACGCTCGATTCGACCAGGGCCTGCGCGAACGCCCCCCACGTGATGCCGCGGTCGTGGAACCGGTGATCGGCGGTGATCCGCGCCTGCGTGCTGACGTCCCAGCCGTCGCGCTCGGGCTCCGGCAGCGGCGTGCCGTCGGGCGCGTGCGCGCCGCGGAACTTGACGCGCGCGCCGCGGATGCGCACGTCCGGCACGAGCCACCAGGTCAGCTCGTAGCCGAGCAGCAGGCCGCCGTCGAGGTAGGTCTCGGTCGAGCGCCGCACGATCGCCGGCGCGCGCGGGTTGGTGTTGTCGTACTCGTCGATCATGCGGCGCAGCGGGAACACATCCGCGCGGAAGATGAAGTGGGTGCCGCCGAGCAGCGGGTCCATGTAGGTCGCGAACGCGAACGATTCGCGGTTGCCGATCTGGCCGAACACCAGCAGCTTCTTGTCCTCGCCGAACAGGTCGCTCTCGGCGTAGCCGGCGCCGATCGCGAACGTCTTGGGCAGCACGTAC
The DNA here is from genome assembly GCA_035516595.1 of Kofleriaceae bacterium. Taxonomy (GTDB): domain Bacteria; phylum Myxococcota_A; class Polyangia; order Haliangiales; family Haliangiaceae; genus JABFXX01. The sequence continues at coordinate 15,494 of DATJAE010000084.1, forward strand.
AGCGCGGGCGCGGCGATCCACGGCAGCCGGTCGTGCAGGGTGGCCGCGACGATCACGCCGTCGCCGCTGGGCACGAGCTCGACCGCGACGGTCTCGAACAGCTCGCTCGACAGCAGCGCGAGCTCGATCTCGGGGAGATCGGACTCGGCGACGCGATCGCCGAGGTCGACGTGCGACAGGTGCGCGAGCGTCTCGGCCGTGACCCGCGTCGGACCGCGCACCTCGAAGCCGACGATCGGGCGCGGCGCGTCGGCGCGCGCGGGCGCGCTCCACCCGATCGCGCATGCGACGGCGACGGCGAACGAGCAGGACGAAGCGGCGGACACGAGGCAGGCTCGTTGGTAAGACGGCGATGCTGCCGCTTCGTCGCGCGATCGCTACAACTACCGCCGGGCAGCCGGTAACAGCGCCGCTACCGCCGGTCGCGAACTCCGCTCACATCGCGCTCTGGTTCAGCCAGCCGTCGAGCATTGTCGCGAGCGTTACGAGCTTTGCAGCGTCGAGGTGGATCGCGATCGTGACGGTATTGCCGCGCAGCGCGATCTCCACCGCATCCGCCAGCGGCGACTTGCCGCGCACGCTTGCCAGGTGCGCCGACAGGTCGCGCTCGAGCGCGGTCGCGCGCGCGCCGCGCGCGGTGATCGAGGCG
>DATJAE010000085.1:0-9288 GCA_035516595.1 Kofleriaceae bacterium
CAGCAGCCCGCACACGACACCGATGCACTCCCAGTGAGATTCGACGAGGCGACGACCGAAATCGCATGTCCCGAGACAGCCACAGCGTGTCTCGGTCCGTCGCGTCGAGCCCTTCATGCGCGCGCCGAACGCGAAGACGTCGGAGGCTGGTGACGCAGCGTGGACGCCGCGCGCGAGCTCGGGTGCCAAGGGCGGCGCCGTACGAACCGGTAACCGTCAAGTCGGGCGGACCCGGTGCCGCAAAATAAGCGGTTGTGGCCGCCAACTACTCTGCAATTTCGAGCCGGTGCCCGGGTTTGAACCGGGGACCTACGGTTTACGAAACCGTTGCTCTACCCCTGAGCTACACCGGCGGGGAGGCAGATAGGTAACCGACCGGGGCTGGGAAAGCAAGGACATGCCTACCGCGGCTCGAGTCCGATGACGTTGGGTAGCTCCCAGAACGCGTGGTTGGAGTCGTCCTCGATGAATCCGGTCTCGTAGCTGCCCGTGCGCGCGACCTCGGCGTGATCGCCGCCGGCGACCAGCGACGCCTCGGGGCCGCCCTCGAGGAACAGCGCGCCGGCGAGGTCGAGGCCGGAGTGAGCGAGCTCGCTCGCCAGCTCGGACATGGTGAGCGCGGCGCGAGCGTGGAGCATGACGACGCGGCCGGCGCGGTCGATGCCGATCGCGGCGGCGCTGTAGTGCTTGGCGTCGGCCCAGCGCTCGGGGGCGCCGTCGCAGTCGAGCAGGCGCGAGCTCTGGATCAGCGAGCGGTAATGCGTGCGCAGCTTCTCGAGGTCGTAGCCCGGGCAGTCGCGGCCGGTGATCACCGCGGGCGGGTCGCCGGCTGCGCGCGGATCGAACGCGAGCACGCCGCCGAACCTGGCGTTGTCGGCGCCGACCGCGATGCCGTCCTCGACGATCAGACCGACCGGCGCGCCGCCCTCGTGGAACATGCCGGCGTTGGTGACCGCGGCGAGCTGGAACAGCGCGCGCCAGGTCGGCGCCGGTCGCGCCGCGCCGTCGCGCCGCGCGGTCAGCACGCGCAGGCGGTAGCGCGCGAGGTCGGCGGTGACCGCGTCGAGGCACGGCGGTCCGCCGGCGATCGGCGTCGCCGTCATGGTCACGCGCTGCGCGACCAGGCCCGGGGCGAGCACCACCGGCTCGCCGGCGCACGCGCTGGACGGTCGGGTGACACCCGGTGCGCGCGCGGCCGGGATCGCGCGTGCGGGGCGCGCGGGCTGCGGCGCCGGCGGATCGGGATGGCCGCACGCGGCGAGCGCGAGCACGGCCACGCACGGGCGGATCGATCCCACGCGGGCACAACGCGCCGCGCGCGCGACGCATTCCTACGATCGATCGTGAAGGCCGGCGTCGACTCCCGCGATCAGCGCGGCGATCGCGCGTGCGGGATCGCCGCCGGTCCACGCCGCGCGGATCACCGCGACGGCGTCGGCGCCGGCCGCCGCGGCCTCGCGCGCGCGCTCGGGACGATCGATCCCGCCGACCGCGACGAGCCGCGTGGTGGGCGGGAGCGCGCGGCGGATCGCGAGCACGCCGGGTCCGAGCGGCGCGTCCTTGCCCGGGGTCGGCCAGATCGGGCCGAGCTGGACGAGCGAGGCGCCGGCGCGCGCCGCGGCGAGCGCGTCGTCGGCCGAGTGCCGCGAGCAGCCGATCGCCAGGCCATGGATGTCATCGATCGCCAGGCCGCGCTCGGGCAGGTGCACGCCGTCGGCGCCGGCGGCCAGCGCGACGTCGGCGCGATCGTTGACCCAGACCGCGGCGCCCGCCGGGCGCGCGATCGCGATCACCGCGCGGACGAGCGCGTGGAGCGGGCCGCCGTCGAGGTCCTTCTCGCGGACCTGGACGGCGACCGCGCCGCGCGGCGCCGCGGCGAGGATCGCGGGCAGCCCGGCGACCGGATCGGCGAGCCGCCGGTCCGTGATCACCACGAGCCGCACGCTCACTCGATCAGGCCGGCGGTCGGCGACGACGCGTTGGCGTAGTCCCGCTTGGCCATCCGGCCGGCCAGGAACGCCTTGCGCCCGGCGTCGATCGCGAGCCGCATCGCCTCGGCCATCAGCACCGGCTTCTGCGCGCCCGCGATCCCCGTGTTCATCAGCACCGCGGTGCAGCCGAGCTCCATCGCGACCGCGGCGTCGCTCGCGGTGCCGACGCCGGCATCGACGATCACCGGCACGCCGACGTTGTCGAGGATCAGCCGGATGTTGTGCGGGTTGCGGATGCCGAGCCCCGAGCCGATCGGCGCGGCGAGCGGCATGACCGCGAGGCAGCCGGCGTCCTCGAGCCGCTTGCACGTGACGAGGTCGTCCGAGCAGTAGGGCAGGACCTGGAAGCCCTCCCGGACCAGCCGGCGGGCGGCCTCGACCGTCGCGGCGTTGTCGGGGAACAGCGTCTTGGGGTCGCCGATCACCTCGAGCTTGACCAGCTCGTCGATGCCGAGCTCGCGCGCCAGGTGGAGCGTGCGGACCGCCTCGTCGGCGGTGAAGCAGCCCGCGGTGTTGGGAAGGAGCACCTGGCGCTCGCGATCGATGACGTCGAGCACGGTCGGCGCGCCGCTGGACAGATCGACCCGGCGCAGCGCGACGGTGACGATCTCGGCGCCGCTGGCCGCGATCGCGGCGCGGGTCTCCTCGAGCGACCGGTACTTGCCGGTACCGACAATGAGCCGCGAGTGGAACGTGCGGTTCCCGAGCTTCCAGGAGTCTTCGGACATTTCAGCCTCCACCGACGAAGGTGACGACCTCGACCCGGTCGCCGGCCGCGAGCACGGTCGAACCGTGCTCGGCGCGGGGCACGACCTCGCGGTTGCGCTCGACCGCGACGCGGCGGTCGCCCAGGCCGAGCTCGCCGATCAGTCCGGCCACGGTCGTACCCTGTACGACGCTGCGGGTCTCACCGTTGATGACGACGTCGATGCGGTCGGACATCGCGGGGGGAAGCTACCACGCGGCTGCTGGGGACACCCCGCCCCAGCCAGGAACGGGCGACGAAGTCAATGACGCGCGAGGCCGCGTGTGACGACCGCGACATCCACGCCCCAGGCGTGCACGAAGTTGTGAAGTATCGATCACGCTTTCCTGAGGGGCATTTCGGGCAACCACCCGGAACTATGATCGCCGAGCGAGATCGCGCTGTCGGGCACGCCGCTCGCAATGTCGACAGCGCGTCGGGCTGAACCGCCCCAGGAGCTTCCCTTATGTCGCTCGGAATCGCTCGGCCAGCCATCCCCCCGTCGTCTCCGCCGCCCACCGCACGCCCGGTCACGCCCGAGGCCCGGCCCGCCGGAGAGGACCCAGCTCGCATCCGCGCGACGATCGCGCGGGCGCCGCTGTTCACCGCGCTGCCGATCACCGCGATCGAAGATCTGACGTCGCGGGTGACGGTGCGCAAGGTGCCGGTCGGCTCCGCGGTGGTCGCGCAGGACGAGCCCGGCGACGCGATGTTCGTGATCATGTCCGGCCGGATCAAGGTCGTCATGTTCGGCGAGAGCGGCCGCGAGGTCACGCTGTCGCTGCTGCGCGCCGGCGATTCGTTCGGCGAGATGTCGCTGTTCGATCAGGGGCCGCGCTCCGCGCACTGCCTCGCGATCGAGCCGACCACGCTGCTCGTGCTGTCGCGCGACGACCTCATGCGCCACATGCAAGCGCATCCGCGGACCGCGGTGAACTTGCTCGGCGAGATGGCGCGCCGGTTGCGCCGCGCCGACGAGACGATCGCCCAGCTCGCGCTGTGCGACGTCAACGAGCGGCTGATCCATCGCCTGGTCGGGCTGGCGCGCGAGGAAGGCGCGTCGGGGCCCGACGGCCTGGTCGTGCGCCGCCGGCCGACCCAGCAGGAGCTGGCGAACATGATCGGCAGCTGCCGCGAGACCATCTCGCGCGCGTTCAACCAGCTCGCGCGCGACGGCCTGATCATTCCGCGCGGTCGCTCGCTGGTCGTGACGCCCGCGTTGATCGAGCGCGCCGAGAAGAAGAAGGCCGCGTAGCCGCGATCTGCCAGCGCGAGTGACGCGTGTCCCCGAACCGGCGCGCGACCTTGACCCGGCGCCAAGAGTGGCGCCAAATCGCGGGGAGTGGCTGCCGGGACGATGATCCGTCGGACGCGGGTCGAGGTGGACCTCGCCGCGATCGTCGGGAACGCGCGCGCGATCCGCGAGCTCGCGGCCACCGAGCTGTACGCGGTGGTCAAGGCCGACGCGTACGGTCACGGCGCGATCGAGGTCGCCCGGGCGCTGGCCGCGGCGCGCGCCGCTGGCGGATTCTGCACCAGCCTGGTGGAGGAGGGTGTCGCGTTACGCGACGCCGGGATCACGGCGCCGATCCTGGTCATGGGGCCGAGTCAGATCGGCGGCGAGGCCGACATGATCGCCGCGAACCTGACGCCGGTGATCGCGAGCGATGACGAGCTCGCCGCGCTCGCCCACGTCGCGCACGCCCGCGGCAGCCAGGTCGAGGCGCACCTCAAGGTCGATACCGGGATGGGCCGGCTCGGCGTGGCGGTCGAGCGCGCCGGCGAGATCGCGGCGGCGGCGGCGCGCGGCGGGGTGCGCATCGTCGGCCTCATGACCCACTTCGCGTGCGCCGACACCGACGACCCCGCCGATCCACAGTCGATGACGCGCGCCCAGCTCGCGCGCTTCGCCCGGGCCGATCGCGCGGTGACCGCGGCCGGCGCGCCGCTGCGCGTGCGCCACGCGGCGAACAGCTCCGGCACGATCATGTTCCCCGAGGCGCGCCTCGATCTCGTGCGCTGCGGGCTCGCGCTGTACGGAAACGGCACGTGGCCGGTCGCGCTCGCGCGCCAGCAGGCGATGCGGCTCGTCACCGCGATCGCGCAGCTGCGCGACCTGCCGGCGGGCGGCACGGTCGGGTACGGCGCGACCTGGCGGGCCGCGCGGCCGAGCCGGATCGCGGTGTTGCCGTGCGGCTACGCCGACGGCCTACCGCGTCGCGCGAGCGGTCATGCGGAGGTCGCGATCCGCGGCAAGCGCGTGCCGCTGGTCGGGCTGGTGTCGATGGACATCGCGATCGCAGACGTCACGGACTTGCCAGAGGCCGCGGTGGGCGACGCGGTCGTCCTGCTCGGCCGGGCAGGTGGCGGCGTGTCGATCCCCGCGTCCGAGTACGCCGGATGGGCCGGACTGTCCGAGTACGAGGTAACGTGCGGCATGAGCAAGCGCGTCCCGCGGACGTACGTCGACGCGCAGGGAGGCTCGCGGTGAGCCAGCCCCCGGGCGACGACGAGCCGACCGACGTCAAGCCGCAGACGCCGCCGACGCTCGAGCCGTCCGTGGTCGAGGACCAGAAGCCGGCGGCGCCGCCGCCGTCGGTCGGGGGCGCGGTGTGGATCGGGGTCAAGGACGCCGGCGCGCCGGTGTATCGCTTCCTCGACATGGTCGGCGGCCACCTGATCCTGGTCGGCCGCGCGTTCTCGTGGCTCGTTCGCCCGCCGTTTCGCGGCCAGAACTACCTCGAGGCCGCCGAGTACATCGGCTTCGGCAGCCTGCCGATCGTGCTGCTGGTCGGCGCGTTCACCGGGATGGTGATGTCGCTGCAGTCGGTCAACGCGTTCCGCCAGTTCGGCCTCGAGTCGTTCGCAGGCGGCACGACCGGCAAGGCGCTCGCGCTCGAGCTCGGCCCGGTGCTGACCTCGCTCATGCTCGCGGGCCGCGCCGGCGCGGGCATCGCGACCGAGCTCGGCACGATGCGGATCACCGAGCAGATCGACGCGCTCGAATCGATGGCGGTCAACCCGGTGCAATACCTGGTGCTGCCGCGCATCGTCGCGGCGATGATCGTCACGCCGATCCTCACGCTGCTGTTCTTCGTGATCGGGATGGGCGGCGCGTACCTGGTCGCGGTCGTGATCATGCACGTCGATCAGGGCCAGTGGATCGCCAACCTGCGCGACATCGTGCAGGTGCGCGACGTGATGCAGGGCTTCATCAAGGCGGTGTTCTTCGGCTTCATGGTCGCGCTGGTCGGCTGCTACCAGGGCTATCACGCGAGCGGCGGCGGCCGCGGCGTCGGCATGGGCACGACGCGCGCCGTCGTGATCGCGTCGGTCTCGACCCTGGTGATGGACTACTTCCTGTCGGACATCCTGCTCACCCTGATGCCGACGGTTCGAGGTGGTCCGTGAAAGGTGTGTCCGCCGGCGTTCGCGTCGCGATCCTGTTCATCCTGCTCGCGGTCGGCGGTTACATCGTGTGGAAGAACCTCGGCCAGAGCCCGGGCGGCAACGACACCCAGGTGCTGTTCGCGAAGTTTCGCGACGCGTCGGGCCTGCCCAAGGGCAGCAAGGTCGTGGTCGCCGGCCTGCCCAAGGGCGAGGTGGTGAACCTCGAGGTCGCCGGCCGCTACGCGAAGGTCACGTTCAACCTGTCGACCGACATCAAGGTGTGGACCAGCGCGGTCGTCATCAAGAAGGCGACGTCGCTGCTCGGCGAGAACTACCTCGAGATCGATCCCGGCGAGGAGACCCGGCAGGCGCCCGACGGCACCGCGCAGCACTTCACCCGGCTGGGGCCGCCGTGCAAGGGCTACGACTCCAACGACGAGGCCAAGCGCGATCCGTGCCGCCAGGTCCAGAACGTGGTCGAGGCCACCACGCCCGATCAGCTGCTGCACCGCATCGACGAGACGCTGCCGCGCGTCGACAGCGTGCTCGACAGCGTGCGCGATCTCTCGGAGGACCTGCGCCACATCGTCAACGGTCCGCTGGCCAACGTCGCCACCCGGGTCGACGGCCTGGTCCAGAAGGAGGCCGGCACGGTGCAGGACATCGTCGAGCGCGCCGATCGATCGATGGCCAAGATCGAGCAGCTGACCAACGACCTGCGCGACATCACCAAGGGCGCCGATCCCAAGGTCACGGCGATCCTCGACAACCTCGACGCCGCGTCGGCCGAGGCCAAGGATCTGGTGACGACCGCGAAGTCGGAGCTGACCCAGACCGGCGACAAGCTGCGCCAGAAGCTCGACAAGATCGATGGCGTGATCGAGAACACCCGCTCGATCACCGAGAAGATCGACACCGACAAGGGCACGCTCGGCCGGCTGGTCAACGATCCGGCGATCGCCGACAACGTCGAGCAGATCACCGAGGACGCGAACGGCTTCCTCGGCACGCTGTTCCGCATGAAGGCGTACGTCGGGCTGCGCACCGAGTACAACTTCTTCTCGCGGCTGACCCGCGACTACGTCTCGATCGAGCTGCACACCCGGCCGGACAAGTTCTACCTGATCGAGCTGGTCAAGGAGCCGCGCGGCGACTATCCCGACGTCACGCTCACGTTCGATCCGACGGTCGATCCCAATCACTGGATCCGGCGCTCGGTGATCCAGGACGCCGTGCGCTTCACGTTCCAGTTCGCGAAGCGGTTCTCGTGGCTGACCCTGCGCTACGGCATCAAGGAGTCGACCGGCGGCGTCGGCGCCGACGCCGACGTCGAGTGGTGGAACCGCAACCTCAAGTTCTCGGCCGACGTGTTCGACACCACGTTCGACGAGTATCCGCGGGTCAAGCTCACCGCGGCCTACGAGGTGTTCAAGCACATCTACATCCTGGGCGGGGTCGACGAGCTGCTCAACACGCCGCGCTACCTGCCGATCATCACCGGCAACACCGACGTGCCGGTGCAGTTCGACTACGAGCGGATCGGCCGCGACTACTTCCTCGGTGCGATGCTGAAGTTCGACGATCAGGATCTGGCCGCGCTGCTCGCGGTCGGCGGCAGCGCGATCTCGAACGCGACCAAGTAGCCGCTACCGGTCGTTGGCGATCCGCACGCGCGCGACGAGCTCGCGCAGCTCGGCGTCGTCGATGCGCTCGACCTCGCGCACGATCTGCTCGCGCGCGACGCCGGTGGCGGGGATCGGTGCGGGCCGGGGCGGCGCGGCCGGGCGAGCGCGCGGGCGCGGCGGAGCCGCCTCGCGGCGGTTGCGCCCCGCCAGCCGGAACCTGAGATCGTCGAACAGCCGCGGTTCGCCGACCCGCTCGAGCAGGCCGGCGAGGATCTGCGGGCGCAGCAGGTTGAGCTCGTGCATCCACGCCGAGCTCGCGACCTCGATCCACAGGACGCGCGCCCCGCCGGCGGGGGCGCGTCCCCCGCCGGCCGCGGCTGCGACGGGCGGCGCGGCTCGATCGACGCCGTACGGCCGGGTGCGCGCCGCGATCTTGGCGCCGACCAGGTCCGCCCACTCGGCGAGCACGCGCTGCGCGCGGACCTCGTCGCTGATTCCGTGGAACTCGAGCGCGGCGCCGATCGCCTCCCGCGCGCTGCGCGGCGCGAGCGCGCGGGGCGGCTTCACGACGCGCGCAGCCGGCGGATCAGCTCGCGCAGCCGGCGGTCGCCGTCGCCGTCGCGGCTGACGAAGCGCAGGCCCGAGCCGCCGGTCGGCGCGTGGTAGGACACGCGGCCGGCGATCGCGATCGGCGCGGCCGCGCCGGGCGGGGTCAGCTCGAGCGTGAGCTCGGTGTCGATCGGCAGCGGCTGCTGGGTGGTGAGCAGCGCGCCGCCCACGCCGATCTCGGAGATCGCCGAGTCGACGAACGTCGAGCTGTTGGCGAGGCGGTAGCGGCACGCGAACTGGACCGGCAGGCGGTGATGGCGGCGGCGCGACACGTCGGTCCGCTTGCCGGACAGCACGTCGTGCAGGAACGTGAGCTTGGTCTGCTCGTCGGTGTCGAGCTGCACGGTCGCACCTGCACGCACCCGCATCCGGGGCAGCGCCGGGCGCCAGCCCTGGACGTTGCCGCGGATCAGCACCTTGTTGGGCAACAGGTTGGATGACACCTCGACGATCACCTGCTGGCCGGCCTTCAGCTCGTCGGTGGTGGGCACGAAGATCGGTTCGGCGATCGTGTCGCTCGGCGCCAGCTCCCGCCATTCGTCGGCGGTTTTCACTCTCAAGCGCAGGATGACCATCGATCGCGATCCGACCCTAACATAGCTACCGCCGGGTTAGAGCAGCGCTAGCGCCGTAGGCGCAGCGCCCACACCTTGAGCAGCGCCTCGGCGAAGATCGTGCGCGACATCTTCGATTGACCGACGCGGCGATCGACGAACTGGATCGGCGTTTCGACCAGCGTCATCCCGTGCTTGAGTGCGCGGTACTTCATCTCGATCTGAAAGCTGTAACCATTCGACGTGATCGACGGTAGATCGATCGCCTCGAGCGCGGCTCGCCGCCAGCAGCAGAAGCCCGCGGTGACATCGCGCACGTCGATCCCGAGGATCGTGCGCGCGTACAGGCTGCCGCCGCGCGAGATGATCTTGCG
>DATJAE010000086.1:0-9601 GCA_035516595.1 Kofleriaceae bacterium
ACGCTCGCGCTCGCGGCGCGACCGGGTCCGGTATTCGGCCATGCACGCGCCCACGTGGGCGCGACCCACGCGCTCGCCGCGCGACCGGTCCGGCATTCGGCCCTGCAGCGCCCACGTGGGCGCGACCCACGCGCTCGCCGCGCGACCGGTCCGGCATTCGGCCCTGCACGCGCCCACGTGGGCGCGACCCACGCGCTCGCCGCGCGACCGGTCCGGCATTCGGCCATGCACGCGCCCACGTGGGCGCGACTTCAGCTGAACTTCGCGCGCATCGCGTCGCGCACCTTGGCCTTCGCGTCGTCCCGTACCGGCGTTCCGTGTCCGGGGATCGCGTGCGCGAACGGCAGCTCCACCAGTCGCGCGAAGTCATCGCGCATCACCTGGCCGCCCTGCTTCTTGAGCCACGGCCCGCCGATCACCGCCGGGCCGAACCCCATGCGCGGCGCGATCTGGCGGACCAGCCACGAGCAGTGCTCGTACGTCGTCCAGTTCTGGAAGCTGTCGCACGTGACGAGCACGCCACCGGCGACCGGCACGACCAGCGCGCCCTCCGCGAGCTGTCCGCGCTCGAACCGGAACACCTCGGCGTCGAGCGGCCTGTCCGTCGCGGTGAGCTCGCGCGCCGGCACCTTGTGCGACATGCCCGGTGGTCCCCACAGCATCGCGCCAAACCGCTCGACGTAGTACGGGTCGTCGATCCCGTGAAATGCGCCGAGCCGGATCACGTGCTTGACCGTGCCGAGCCGGCCGAGCGTGGCCTCGCCGTCGCCCGAGAGCCGCACCGAATTGACGATCGCGAGCTCGCCGCCACGCCGCACCACGGCCATGTTGCGATCGAAGCGCGCGCCGACCCCGGCGCGGTAGCTGCCTCGCACGACGAACACGTCGGGGAACAGCTCTTCGATCGCGCCGTGGGGCTGCGCCGCGGGATGGTTGGCCATCGCCCGGTCGTATCACGGGCGCGCGGCGCGACGCGCCTCGGCGAGCAGCTCCGCGGCGTGCGCCTTGGCGCGCGCGGTCGCATGACCGCCGAGCATGCGCGCGAGCTCGTCCTTGCGCGCCGCACCGGCGAGCCTGCGCACGTGGGTCTCGGTGCGGCCGGCGATCTCGGACTTCTCGACGTGAAAGTGCTGGTCGGCGTACGCCGCGATCTGCGGCAAGTGCGTGACGCACAGCACCTGGCGCTGGTCGGCGACCGCACGGATCTGCGCGCCCACGACCTGCGCGGTCGCGCCGCCGATCCCGGCGTCGACCTCGTCGAACACGTAGGTCGCGACCTCGTCGGCGCGCCGCAGCGCCAGCTTGAGCGCGAGCATGATCCGCGACAGCTCGCCGCCCGACGCGATCTTCGCGAGCGGCCGGGTGTCCTCGCCCTTGTTCGACGCGAGCACGAGCTCGACGCGATCGCCGCCGGTCGGCCCCAGCGCCCGCGGCTCGATCGCGACGGTCACCCGCGCCGACGCCATGCCGAGCTCGGCGAGCGCCGAGCCCACCTCCTTCTCGAGCCGGCGGGCCGCCTTCGCGCGCACCCGCGTGAGCGCCGCCGCCGCCGCGAACGCCGCGGCCTCGGCCGCCGCGCGCGCCGCGCTCGCCTCGGCGAGGTGCGCGTCGCGCCCGACCAGCGCCGCGAGCTCGCCGCGCAGCGCGTCGGCCTTGGCGACGACCTCGGCGACCGTGCCGGCGTGCTTGCGGACGAGTCGCTTGATCAGCGCGAGCCGATCGTCGATCCGCGCCAGCTCCTCAGGATCGCCCTCGAGGCCGTCGGCATAGCCGCGTAGCTCGCCCGCCGCGTCGTCGATCAAGCTCTCGAGCTCGCCGAGCCGGCGCAGCAGCGGCTCGAGCGTCGGATCGATCCGCACCGCGCGTCCGAGCTCGCGTGCCGCGGCCGCGACGCGATCGCGCGCGCCGGCGTCGCGGTCGTCGCCGTAGAGCAGCTGCTCCGCGCCCCGCGCCGCGCGCTGCAGCACGTCGACCGAGGCCAGCCGCGCCCGCGCGACCTCGAGCTCGGCGTCCTCGCCGACGCGCAGCGCCGCCGCGTCGAGCTCGTCGACCTGGAAGCGCAGGTAGTCGATCCGGGCCTCGCGCGCGCGCTCGTCGCCGCCGAGCGCGGCCACCGCGTCCTCGCAGCGCCGCAGCTCGGCCCACGCGGCCGTCATCGCGCCGAGCTCGCCCGGCGCCGCCGCGAGCACGTCGAGGATCTCGAGGTGGCGCGCCGGATCGACCAGCCCCTGATGCTGGTGCTGGCCGGAGAGGTCGACCAGCAGCGCGCCGAGCTCGCCGAGCCGCGCCGCGGTGGTGAGCGCTCCGTTGACGTAGCACCGGCTGCGCCCGCCGCGCTGGATCACGCGCCTGACCAGCACCGTGTCGCCCTCGTCGGGCAGCCCCGCGGCCTCGAGCACGCCGGACACCCGCGCGCGCAGGTCGTCCGGGACCTCGACCACCGCCTCGACCACCGCCTCGTCGGCGCCGGCGCGCGGGATATCCGCCGAGGCGCGCCCGCCGCGTAACAGATTCACCGCCTCGACGATCAGCGACTTGCCCGCGCCGGTCTCGCCGGTGAGCACGTTCATCCCCGCGCCGAGCTCGAGCTCGACGTCCGACAGGATCGCGAAGTTGGTGGCCCGGAGGTGGCGCAGCATCACTTCGCTCCCCGGTCGACGCGAACGCCCCAGTGCAGCTTGTCGCGCATCACGTCGAAGAAGCTCTGCGGCGACGCGAACATCACCAGCGGCTGCGCGGCCGCGGTCAGCGACACGGTGTCGCCCGGCGCGAACGAGCACGCCCACTGGCCGTCGACCGTCAGCATCACGCCGCGCGCCTCGGCGCCGAGCGCGAGCCGGATCGTGGCGCTCGCGCCGATCACCAGCGGCCGGTTGGTCAGCGCGTGCGCGCAGATCGGCGTCAGCGTCATCGTCGCCTGGCCCGGCACGACGATCGGCCCTCCCGCCGCCATGTTGTACGCGGTCGAGCCGGTCGGCGTCGCGATGATCAGGCCGTCCGCGCGGTACGACGCGATGAACTGATCGTCGCAGTACGCCTCCAGATCGATGAGCCGCGCCATCGCGCCCTGGTGGAGCACCGCGTCGTTGAGCGCGTAGCGCACGACCGGCGGCTCGCCCGGCCGCACGAACGTCACCGCGAGCCGCATGCGCTCGGCACGAGGCAGCCTGCCGGCCAGCGCGGCGGCGAGCGCGCGCTGCGCGTCGGCCGGCGCGAACATCGCGAGGAAGCCGAGCTGGCCGAGGTTCACCCCGAGCACCGGCCGGCCGCGATCCGCGACCAGGCGCGATGCCCGCAGCATCGTGCCGTCGCCGCCGAGCACGACCGCGAGGTCGACCACGTCGCCGAGCTGGTCCTCCGAGATCACCTCGACGCCCGGGGGCGCGATCTGATCCTCGGTGGGCACGACGGGGACGTGGCCCTCGCGGCAGAGCCATGGAACCAGCTGTTCGAGGAGCGCACCGGCCTCGGTCTTGTCCGGCTTGAGGATGAAGCCAACCCGCACGGTGGGTTCGTAGCACGCCGTGCTGACACTGAACGTACCGTCAGTGCGTCACTCGACCTCGCGACGGGGTTATCCTCGGCCCGTGCGCGAGGGAACCACCATCGGCCCCTATCGCATACTCCGGAAGATCGGCCAGGGCGGCATGGGCGCGGTCTTCCTCGGGGAGCACACGCTGATCGGCCGGTTCGCCGCGATCAAGGTCCTGCTCCCGGAGATGTCGGTGCGGCGGGCCAACGTCGAGCGCTTCTTCAACGAGGCGCGCGCGACCACCGCGGTGTCCGACCCCGGCATCGTCCAGGTGTTCGACTTCGGCTTCACCGCCGACAACACCGCGTACATCGTGATGGAGCACCTCGAGGGCGAGCAGGTGAACCATCGCCTCGCCAGGCTCGGCGTGCTCACCGCCGGCGACGCGCTCCGCCTGACCCGGCAGGTCGCCGGCTCGCTCGCGGCCGCCCACGCCGCCGGCATCGTGCACCGGGATCTCAAGCCCGAGAACCTGTTCGTGATCCGCGACCCGGAGGCGCCCGGCGGCGAGCGCCCCAAGATCCTCGACTTCGGGATCGCCAAGCTCGAGGACGACCGCCCGGATCGCTTCAGGACGCGCACCGGTGCGGTGCTCGGCACGCCGGTCTACATGTCGCCCGAGCAGTGCAACGGCGGCGGCAGGATCGATCACCGCTCGGACATCTACTCGCTCGGCTGCGTGCTGTACCACCTGCTCACCGGCCAGCCGCCGTTCGATCCCCCCGGGATGGGCGCGATCTTGCTCGCGCACATGTCCGAGCCGCCGCGGCCGCCGAGCGCGCTCGTGCCGAGCCTTCCACCGGCGCTCGACGCCGTCGTGCTGCGTTGCCTGGCCAAGGCGCCCGATGCGCGGTTCCAGAGCATGCTCGAGCTCCAGCACGCGTGCGACGAGCTGTTGCGCGGGATCACCGCCGGCATGACGCCGACGATCTCGGCGACGTCGCTGCCGATGATCGCCCCGCCCGCCGTGCCGGTCACCGCGAACGCTCGGCGCGGCCGGCTGGCGCTGTGGATCGGCGTCGCGGCGCTCGCGACGACCGGCGGCGTGGCGCTCGCCCTCGCGACCGCCGGCGGAAAGCCGAGCCCGGCGCCGCCGGCGCACGTCACCGAGGCGCCGGTCGCTCGGCCGGTGATCGAGCCGCCGCCGCAACCACCGCCGCCCGCGCCGACGATCGCGATCGATGCCGGCGTCACCGAGCCGCCGCCAGAGCCCGTCAGGCATGGCAAGCCCAAGACGGCCCACTCCAACTCCGAATCGTCCGAAGATCTGTATCGTGAACGCTAGGCTCGTCCTCATCCCGTGCCTGCTCGCGATCGCCGCGCCCGCGCGCGCGGGCAGCGCCGAGGCCGAGACCCTGTTCCGCGAGGGCCGCCGCCTGCTCAAGCAAGGCGAGGTCGCCGCCGCGTGCGACAAGTTCGAGGCCAGCGACCGGCTCGAGCCGACCGCCGGCACCGAGCTCAACCTCGCCGATTGCCGCGAGAAGAACGGCCAGCTCGCGACCGCGTGGGCGATGTTCATCAAGGCCGCGACCACCGCGAAGCACAGCGACACCGACGGCAAGCGTGCCGCCGAGGCCAGGCGGCGCGCGGCCGCGCTCGAGCCGCGCCTGGTTCACCTCAAGGTCGTGGTGTCCGACGACGCCAAGGTCGACGGCCTCGTGATCAAGCGCAACGGCGAGGTCGTCGATCCCGAGCTGTGGAACCAGAAGGATCCGGTCGACCCCGGTAGCTACGAGATCACGGCGGACGCGCCGGGCTACGACGGCTTCCAGGCGAGCGTCGTGGTCAAAGGCCACGACCGCAAGGTCGAGATCCCGACGCTCACCAAGACCGAGCCGGTCGCGGAGCCGCCGGCCAAGCCGACCGAGAAGCCGCCGGCCACGCACGGCGCGGAGACCGCCAGGGACATGGAGCCGCCGCCGCCCGAGCCACCGCCGACCGGCATGACCGGCAAGCGCAAGGCGGCGCTGGTGATCGGCATCCTCGGCGTGGCGTCGTTCGGCGCGGCGGCCGGCACGGGGTTCTACGCGCGCTCGCTCGAGCAAACGTCGGACAAGCTGTGCCCGACCTCGCCGTGCAACAACATCACGGGGGTCGACGACAACACCAAGGCGCGCAACTTCGGGCTGGCGACCGACATCGAGCTCGGCGTCGGCGGCGCGGCGGTGATCACCGCGACGGTGCTCTGGCTGACCGGCGGCCGGCACGCGGTCGAGCACGTCTCGATCACGCCGCGCGGCGACGGCGCGACGGTCTCGTTCGGGGGGAGCTTCTGATGCGCGCGCTCGCGCTCCTCGCGCTCGTCGCCTGCACGTATCCGACGAAGGAGCTGTCCGGCTGGGAGTGCTTGGGCCAGCCGGTGCCGACGCCGTCCGCCTCGATCCACATCTCGGGTCAGGTCTTCGACTACGCCAAGAACATGGGCGTCCCGGCGACGGTCTCGATGTTTCATGCCGGGGATACCAATCCAGGCGACGACCTGTTCGGGTCTGGCGGCATCGCGACGGCTTCCGACGGCACGTTCAGCTCCACCGTGTCGACCGCCTTTGAAGCCATCACGGCCGAATTCGTCGTGCAGCCGACCGATATGGCGAACTACGGCGAGACGTTCGTCTTCACCGGCCGTCCCATCGCGGGCGACACCTCGCTCGTGATCGAGGCTCTCCCGAGCTCGAATCTGATCGACTTCATGACGGACTACGGCGTCACGATCGACCCGTCCCTGGCGCAGGTCATCTTGACCGTGGAGGACTGCGATCAGGCCGGGGTCCCGACCGCCAAGGTCTCGGACAGGAATGCGGATCAGGTGTTCTACGTGTCCAACTTCGAGCCGTCGGCGGGGGCGACGGCTACCGACAGCAGCGGTGCGGCGATCATCCTCAATGTCCCGCCGCCGGGCGCCGCCAAGCTGCATTTCACCGCCAAGGTGTTCGACCTGACCCTGGGCAACGATGCCTCGGTTCCCCCGATGGCGCTCAGCCAGGTCATCATCCAGCCCCAGCCTCCGTAGGCGGCGCTTGACACGGGCGGGGGCATCTTGTAGACGATCCGCTCCCTTAGGACACGTCCGCCCATGATGACGACGCAGAAGACCCACTGGCTGACCAAAGAGGCCGGCGAAGCGCAGCGCGAGTGGTACGTGATCGATGCGACCGGCCATACCCTCGGGCGGCTGGCGTCGAAGATCGCGATGGTGCTGCGCGGCAAGCACAAGGCCACGTACACCCCGAACGTCGACATGGGCGACTTCGTGATCGTGCTGAACGCCGGCGGCGTCCAGCTCACCGGCACCAAGCCGGACAAGAAGCTCTACATCCATCACTCGCTCTATCCGGGTGGCATCAAGGCGCGGCTCGCCAAGGACGTCATCGCCGACGATCCCGAGCGCGCGATCCGCGAGGCCGTGTGGGGCATGCTGCCCAAGGGGCCGCTCGGCCGCCGCGTGATGAAGAAGCTCAAGATCTACCGCGGGGCGGAGCACGACCACGCGGCGCAGAAGCCGCGCGTGCTCGAGATCAAGAACTAGGAACGCTATGGACAAGACCTACGCCACTGGCCGCCGCAAGACCGCCGTTGCCCGCGTGTGGCTCACCGCCGGCGAGGGCAAGTTCACGATCAACGCGCGCGGCGACGAGGACTACTTCTCGCGCCCGACCGCGCGCATGGTGATCCGCCAGCCGCTCGAGGAGGTCGCCCTGCTCGACAAGTACGACGTCCACGCGACGGTGAACGGCGGCGGCATCGCGTCGCAGGCCGGCGCGATCCGGCACGGCATCACCCGCGCGCTGATGAAGATCGATAACGAGCTGCGGCCCAAGCTCAAGGCGGCCGGCTACGTCACCCGCGATCCGCGCAAGAAGGAACGCAAGAAGTACGGTCAGAAGGCCGCTCGCGCCCGCTTCCAGTTCAGCAAGCGCTGAGTTCTTGACCGCGCGAGGCCATTCGGCCCACGCTCGTTTCGTTGCAGCTGGGTCGCTACGAGATCCTCCGTCCCCTGTCACACGGTGGCATGGCCGAGCTCCTGCTGGCGCGGACCAGCGGGATCCAGAGCTTCGAGCGCCACGTCGTGATCAAGCGGATCCGGCCCGAGCTCGCGAGCGACATCCGCTTCGTCCAGATGTTCCTCGACGAGGCCCGGCTCGCGGCATCGCTGCACCACCAGCACATCGTGCAGGTCTACGACGTCGGCGAGCAGGACGGCGCCTACTTCTTCGCGATGGAGTACGTCCACGGCGAGGACGTGCGCTCGCTGATCGACTGCGTGCGCGAGCGCGGCGAGCTCGTGCCGCTCGAGGTCGCCGCGCATATCGTGATCGCGGCGGCGTCGGGGCTGCACCACGCGCACGAGCAGCTCGGCCCCGATCGCACGCCGCTCGGCATCGTCCATCGCGACGTGTCGCCGGCCAACATCCTGATCGGGTTCGACGGCAGCGTGAAGCTGGTCGACTTCGGGCTGGCCAAGGCGATGCGCTCGGTGCAGACCCGCACCGGCTCGCTCAAGGGCAAGGCCGGCTACATGTCGCCCGAGCAGTGCCACGGCCGGCCGCTCGACCGGCGCAGCGACGTGTTCGCGCTCGGCATCGTGCTCTACGAGATCGCGACCGCGCGCCGGCTGTTCCAGGCCGGCAACGACTTCCTGACGATGGCGGCGATCGTCGGCGGCGAGGTGCCGCCGCCGTCGACGTTTCGCGACGACCTGCCGCGCGAGCTCGACGCGATCGTGCTGCGCGCGCTCGCCAAGCCGCGCGAGGCCAGGTTCCAGAGCGCCGACGAGCTGCGCGCCGCGCTCGAGCGCTTCATGCTGAGCGCCGGGCTGCGCACCTCGACCAAGGCGCTGTCCGATTACATGCGCCGCACGTTCGGCGATCGGGCCGAGCCGTGGCTCGACGATCAGACCGAGCGTGCGGCGGGCCGTCCGGGGACGCTGGACGGCAGCGCGGGCATCGTCGAGCCGCCGCCGACGTCGGATGACCTGGTCGCGGACGTGCCGCGCTCGAGCTCGCCGATCGCGCTCGCCCACGCGCTGGCCGACGGCAGCTCGGTCGGGCCGAACCCCGACGACGACGGCGTGACGGTCGCGTCGGCGCCGCTCGCCGGCGGCTACGGCGAGGACGCGCCGACCGTGATCTCGGACGCCCCGCCGATGCTCGGCGACGAGACCACCACGACCGCGGTCGACCACCCGCCCGAGTCCGACGAGCTGCCGACCGTCGCGGGCGCGCACGTCGCGATGCCGACCGACGACGTGCCGACCGTCGCACACGGTCGCTCGAACCCCGAGACCGAGGACGTACCGACCGTCGCGCACCAGTCGTACGGCGACGACCTGCCGACCACCGCCGCGACGCGCGATCCGATCTATGTCGGCCCCCCGGCGCGGCCGCGCTGGCGCGCCGCGGTCCAGGAGCACCGCGCGCTCGCGGTCGCGCTCGCGATGGCCGCGCTGCTCGTGATCGTGCTCGCGATCGCGCTGATCGCGCGCGGCTCGGGCCCGGCCCCGGCGCCCGCTGGCGGCGCGGCGGGCGGCCCGCCGGTCGATGCGCCGGCCGCGGCCAAGCCGCATCACCGCAAGCGTTAGCGGTGGGTGCGCGCGCGGCGCAGGCGGGCCCGCGGCAGATCATCGCCCTTGGTGTCGAGCCCCGAGCGCTTGAGCGCGTCGTAGATCTCCTTGCGCGTCTTCTGGCCGAGCTTGGCGGCGAGCGTGACGTTGCCGCTCGCGGCGTGCATCAGCTGCGCGTAGTAGTCGCGCTCGAACTTGGCCTTGGCATCGCGATACGGCAACAGGCTCGGCGAGCGCGCGCGATCGTCCTCGCCGCTCGGCCGCGCGAAGTTGATGTGCTCGGCATCGATCACCGTGTTGCGCGCGAGCAGCGCGCTGCGCTCCAGCACGTTCACCAGCTCGCGCACGTTGCCCGGCCAGGCGTAGCCGAGCAGCTTCTCGAGCGCCGCCGGGCTCAGGCGCAGCGCCGGCCGGTTGTCGCGCGCGCCGATCGCCGACAGGTGGTGGGTGACGATGCGCGGCAGGTCCTCGAGCCGATCGCGCAGCGGCGGCACGTGGATCGGATAGAC
>DATJAE010000087.1:0-41924 GCA_035516595.1 Kofleriaceae bacterium
GCGCGCGGTGCAGGAGCTGCGCAAGCAGGCGCGCCTGCGCTACGCTGACGCGGTGCGGCTCGCAGTGGTGGGCGACTCGGCCGAGCTCGCGGCGGTGCTCGGCGAGCACGGCGACTGGCTCGCCGGCCAGTGCCGCGTCACCGCGGTGACGCGCGTGCCGCTCGCCGATCCGATCGGCACGACCACCGTCGACCTCGCGGGTACACGCGTCGAGCTCGCGCTGGGGCGATGACGGTCTCGCGCATCGTCTCGGGCGGTCAGACCGGCGCCGATCGCGGCGGGCTCGACGCGGCGATCGAGCTCGGCATCGCGCACGGCGGCTGGTGCCCGGCCGGGCGCAAGGCCGAGGACGGCGCGATCCCGAGCACGTACCAGCTGCGCGAGACGACCTCGCGCGACTACGCCGTGCGGACCCGGCGCAACGTC
Organism: Kofleriaceae bacterium; assembly: GCA_035516595.1. Taxonomy (GTDB): domain Bacteria; phylum Myxococcota_A; class Polyangia; order Haliangiales; family Haliangiaceae; genus JABFXX01. The sequence continues at coordinate 427 of DATJAE010000087.1, forward strand.
CGCGAGTCGGACGGGACGGTGGTGTTCACGCGTGGCGCGCCCGGCGGCGGCAGCGCGCTCACGCTCGCCCACGCGCGGAAGCTCGGGCGACCCGTGCTGCATGTCGATCTCGCCGCGGTCGACCACGAGCAGGCCGCCGCGCGCGTCCGCGCGTGGTGCGCCGACGAATCGATCGCGGTGCTCAACGTCGCCGGGTCGCGCGAGAGTCAGGCGCCGGGCATCGCCGGGGCGGTGCGCGAGATCGTCGCGCGCGCGCTGGGGGTCACCGACTCTCGACGCTGACGTGGCAGGGCATCCGGATCGTCGTCCGATCGACCAGCGGAATCGCGACCGCTTGCCATGCCCTGGTGTGCGGCTGCGCCAGGTGCGCGTCGAAGTCTTCCTTGCGCGCGTAGGCCTCGTAGAACACGAGCTCGCGGGGATCCTCGAGGCTCTGCAACACGTCGAAGAACAGGCACCCGGGCTCGGCGCGGCTGGGAGCGATGACCCGGCCGCTGGCCTCGAACAGCTCCTGCTCCTTGCCAGGTTGCGAGCGCATCGTGATCGTGATGGCGTACATGGTGCACGAGCATATCGCGCCGCCGCAGGCATAGACTTCGCGGATGCGCGTGCGCTTCCTCGGCAGCGGACCGGCGCGCGGCAGGCCGGGCCGTGGGTGGTCGCGCCGGATGGAGAGCTCGATCGCGGTGACCGCCGGCGCGACGACCGTGCTGGTCGACGTGACGCGCGACTTCTCGCGCCAGGTGCGCCCACTCCGGCAGATCGATCTCGTGCTGCTCACCCACGCGCATCGCGATGCGACCGGCGGAATTCCCGCGCTCGCGCGCTGGCTCGCGGCGCGCGAGCGGCGCGCGGCGATGTGGTCGGCGGCGGCCACGCTTCGCGCGCTCGAGGCGCGCCATCGCCGGCTCGCGCCGCTCGAGCGCGTGCCGTTCCGCGGCGCGCGAGCGTGGCACGGCCTCGCGATCGCGGGGTGCGTCGTGCCGCACGCCGCCGACACGACGACGCTCGCCTGGCGGATCGCGTACGGCGGCCGCACGCTGGTCTACGCCTCCGACGTCGCGCGGCTCGAACGCCCGCTGCGCGCGCTGTCGCGCGGCTGCGATCTGCTCATCCTCGATGGCGCGACCTGGCGGCGCCGGATCTTCACGCACCTCGAGCTCCGCTCGGCCGCGCTCGAGGTCGCGCGCTGGCCGGTCCGCCGCGTGCTGTTCACCCAGCTCGGGCGCTCGACGCCGCCGCACGAGCAGCTCGAGGCATGGCTGCGCGCCGTCGATCCCCGACTGGGCGCGGCCCACGACGGCCTCGAGCTCGACGTGTGACCGCGACGAACCTCGTGCTTCGCGCTCGACCCCTCCGAGCTCTCGAGCCGGACGATCGCGTCGAGCGGAGTGACGACGCGGGTCGTGTCGGTGCCGAGTGGTTCGATCGCGGGTCGGGGACCGGAGGACAGGATCAGCTTGTGGTGGGCGTTCATGGCGAGCGCGAGCGCACGCATGCAACGGCAGGGCCGCGCATGCGACGTTGCACGTGCCGTGCCGCGGTCACGTGCCGCCGGCGTAGCTCGCGGCGACCACCTGCCAGGCGTCGCCCGCCTTCTTCGCGATCACGAAGCCGGTGACGATGACCGGATCCTTGCCGAGCGTCAGGAACAGCTCGGCGAAGCCGAACGCGTGGTCGCCGTCGATCACCTCGAGCGGGCCCAGGCCGGTGTACTCGGTCGGCGCGTCGAGCACGGCGAGCCGGAGCTTCTTCCAGCGCTCGACGAGCTTGCCGGCCGCGGCGGCGCCGAGCCCGCGATCGTCCTCGCTCGAGCCGAAGATCGTCGTCGCGGGATCGCGCGACAGCTGCGCGGCGAGCGCGGGCGGGTTCGCGAGCAGCGCCACGATCGCGCCCGGCGACGCGGCCGGCTTGCGCCGCCGGTCCTGGTTGGTCGCGCGGAGCTCCCGGTCGGGCACGGTCTCGACGATCATCGCCGCCCGCGTCTTGATCGCCGCACCGTCGAGCGTGACCAGCGCGACCCAGTGCACGACGTGCGGCTCGAGCTGCGGATGCGGATCGCCCGCGCCCTCGGGCTCGGCGTACATCTGGGTCGTGACGTGGAGCTCGGCCGCGATCCAGCCCCAGGTGCCGTCCCATCCGATCTCGCTCGCGCCGACCTTGACGCCGCGCAGGTACATGAGCTCGGTCTGCGCGCCGTCGGGGACGCCGCCGCGATGCATGTCGGCGGCCGAGACGTCGAACAGGATGCGCGCGTCGGGCGTGACCGTCTTGGCGAACGCGGCTTCGTCGTGCGCGGCGATCGCGGCGATCTGCGCGTCGAACATCGCGCGCACCTGCTTGATCCGGGCGGCGTCGCCGGCGTACGCCGGCGCGGCGAGCGCGACTACCATGGCGACGACCGCGAGGCGCAGCATGGCTCGATCGTACACGATCTGGTCAGCGCACCCTGGTGCGCGGATAGATCCAGCGCGCGAGCCGCCGGGTCAGCGGTGGCATCACGACATACGTCATGACGAACACCTCGATCGCGATCGTGACGAACAGGCGCAGCGGCAGCGGCGCCGGCGCGAGCGCGAGCGCGACGACCTTGCCGATCGAGAACACCAGGCCGAACACGACCGCGATCAGCAGCAGCGCCATGCGCAGGCGCGACGGTTGCGGTACCACCGTCCCCGGCGGCGCGGCGAACCACACCTCGAGCCCGGTGAGCTCGTTCCACACCGCGTCGGCCTCGACGTACGCGACGACCTCGGCGAGCGCGCGCCGGCGCAGCTCGCTGGCCTCGAACGCGCGCAGGTGCTCGACCGAGTCGAACCGGAAGATGCTGGTGTACTCGCGCGGCCCGGCCGGCGGCGGCCGCTGGATCACCGAGCCGAGAAAGCCCGGCAGCGACGACGCGTCCCGGATCAGCTTGCCGAGCCAGGCCTCGTAGTCGGGCTCGCGGCCTGGCTTGACGCGACGGGTGGCGACGACGGTGACGGGGTCGGTCATGCCGCCACGGTCGCCACGGCGGCGCGGCGCGACAACCGGCCGGCGTCGAACGTCGGGTTTCGCGGCGCGAACCCTCGGTCAGGGCAGCGCCGGCTCGGGCAGCGCGTGCGCGACGCGCGCGACCAGCCGCCGCATCCACACGTGCGCGGGATCGGTCTCGACCCGCGGGTGCCAGACCTGCTCGATCGTGTAGGGCGGCAGCTCGATCGGCGGCTTCACGATCTGCAGCCCGAAGCGCTCGGCGTGCGCGCGCGCGAGCCGGATCGATACGGTCGCGATGCAGTCGCTCTCGGCCACGCAGTGCAGCGCCGACAGGAAGTACGGCAGCGAGCGCGACACCCGCCGGTGCTCGCCGAGGCGGCCGAGCGCACGATCGACCGTGGCGCCGGGCCGGCCGCGCGGCGCGACCAGCACGTGGTGCAGCGACGTGTACAGCGCGAGCGAGACCCGCCCGCGCACCTGCGGGTGGTCGCGGCGCACCACGCAGCAGAAGCGATCCTCGAACAGCGCCTGCTTGCGGAACTCGGACGGCAGGTCGCGGAACACGCCGATCCCGAGATCGATGTCGCCGCGCAGCGACTCGACGTCGTCGGGTGTGACCGGAAGGAAGCGCAGCATCGCGCTGGGCGCCTGCCGGCCGACCTCGCGGCCGACCGGCACGCCGAGGATCGACAGCACGTGATCGGTGCTGTGGATGCGAAACTCGCGGTCGAGCGTGCGCAGGTCGAGGCTGCGCTCCGCGAGCAGCAGCGCCGAGGTCGACTGCAGGATCGCGGCGAGCGGCGCGACCAGCTCGCGCGCGCGATCGGTCAGGATCCAGGCCTTGCCCGAGCGCACGATGATCTCGTCGCCGAGCAGCTTGCGGATGCGCGCGAGCGCGTGGCTCATCGCCGGCTTGCTGAGCCCGACGCGCTGCGCGGCCGCGGTCACGCTGCCGGTCGCGAGCAGCGCGTCGAGCGACACGAGCAGGTTGAGATCGACGTCGGCGAGCCGCTTCAACTCGACCAGGCTACGCCGAGAACGCCGGATTCGTCGCGGTCATGTGCAGCTGGAAGTCGCCGCCCGCGTGTCCCGGATACAGCCGCTTCAGCTCGGTCTCGAGCTCGGGGCCGCGCAGCCCGCGGTCGAGCGCGGCGGCGAGGTCGCGCAGGTAGGCGCGCTGGGCGTGCAGCACGTTGCCGTCGCTCTCGGGCCCGTGACCGGTGATCACGCGGATCTGGCTGCCGGGATGCGCCGCGATCACGCGATCGAGAAAGCCGAGCCACGCGGTGATCGCGGCCCGGTCGACGCCGAGCCCGGCCCACGCGTGGACGTGGTTGTAGGCCAGATCCGACGCGAACAGGGTCGCGAGCTCCGGCATCCACAGCGTGGTCAGCCGGGTGAACTCCGATGGCGCGGTCGTGACCCACGGCCGCAGCGTCAGCGACGGCGTGCCCGCGAGCGCGATCCCGTCCTCCGGCATGACCGAGATCAGCGAGCGGTAGTCGAGCCGGTCGGCGGACAGCTCCGGCGACGCCAGCATCTCGTACCGTTCCATCGTCCGCGCCATCGCGATGATGTCGTCGACGATCGCCGGCTGCGCGACCACGATCTTCGCGTCGGGGAAGCGCGCCGACACGGCCTTCGCGCCGAAGAAGACGTCGGGATGGCCGTGCGACAGCACGACCGCCTGGAGCTCGCGCCCGAAGCTCGCGATCCACGTCGCGAGCCGCTCGCCGTCGCCGCTGCTGTTGCTCGCGGTGTCGATCAGGATGGCGTGCGTCGCGTTCATCACCAGCCACGCGTTCGCATTGAAGTAGGGATGCACGAACCGCGCGAGCCGGATGCCGCTGCCGCGCATCACCGGGCGATCCGCCGCCACGCCCGACAGCGCCTCGATCACGAGCTCGGCCGCGGCGCGGCCGGAGTGCTGCTGCTGGCCGGTCACCAGCCTCCCGTCGCGCACCGCCAGCGGCGCGAACGCCGGCCCGACGACGAAGCTCGTGTTCGCGAGCTTGCGGGCCTCGTCCTCGATCCAGAACGGCTGGATCCGCTTGCCGACCAGCTCGTCGGCGAAGCGCTCCTCGCTGTTGGCAAACCCGGTCCAGGTCTTGCCGGTGACGAGCAGCTCGCCGCTCGACAGCCGGGTCTCGAGCAGCGCGCACGTGCCGTGGCACACCAGCGCGGTGACCTTGCCGGCCTCGTAGAACCGCGCGATCAGCTCGTGGAGGCGGGCATTGCCGCGGAACGTGTACATCGGCGACTGCCCGCCGATCACGAACACCGCGTCGTACGCGGCGACGTCGACGTCGTCGAGGCTCCGGGTGTGCTCGAGCAGCGCGGCGTGCGCCGGCGACTTCTTGAAGCCGAGGCTCACCAGATCGCGCGCCGAGTAGCCGCTGGCATCCTCGGGATCGGAGTAGCCGTCGGCGCGCAGCGCGCCGCCCGCGGGGCTGCGGATCTCGACCTCGTAGCCGGCCTCGGTGAACGCGGCGTGGGGGTGGGTGAGCTCGGACCACCAGAAGCCGATCGGCCAGCCGGTGGTCTTCGAGGTGGTGGGGTTCGCGGCGATGACGAGGATCCGTTTCGACATGGCCGGCATCGTGGGGTTCGCCCCCGGCCGCGACAATCCAGCGCCATCGAACGCGAGGTTTCGTGCGGCGAGACAACGCCGCGCGAGCGCGCTACTACACGCGCGGATGAAGCCCACGACGGCGCTCGTGATCGAAGGCGGCGGCCTGCGCGGCGCGTTCTCGGCCGGGGTCGCGGCGGAGCTCGCGGCGGCGGGCGTGCCGGCGTTCGAGGACATCGTCGCGGTGTCGTCGGGCGCGCCGACCGCGGCCTATCTCGCCACCGGGCGGCCCGAGGACGGCCTCGCGATCTGGCGGCGCTACACCCACGGCAGCCAGCTGATCGCGGTGCGCAACCTGTCGCGCGGCCGGCCGCTGATGGACATCGATCGCCTGATCGGCGTGTTCGAACGCGTCGTCCCGCTCGACGCCGCTCGGCTCGCGCGATCGCCGACCCGGCTGTGGATCGGCGTCACGGACTGCCGCACCGGCGAGGGCCGCCGGGTCCTGGCGACGCCGCGCAACGTGTTCGAGCTGCTGCGCGCGACGATGGCGCTGCCGGTGGCGAACGGCCGGGTGATCGACGTCGACGGCACCCTCGCGATCGACGGCGGCGTCGTCGCCCCGATCCCGCTCGACCACGCGCTCGGCCTCGGCCGCGACCGCACGCTGCTGGTGCTGACCCGCCCGCGCACCTACCGCCGCCGCGGCGGCGCGATCTCGGCATGGATGATCGGCTGGACCTATCCGCGCTATCCGGCCGTGCGCCGCGCGATGGCCCGTCACGACCGCTCCGCCAACGCGGTGCTCGATCGCATCGACGCACTCGAGCGCACCGGCGCGATCCATGTCATCCGCCCCGAGGCGCCGCTGCCGCTGGGACGGCTCAGCCGCGATCGCGGGGCGATCGAGCGCGCGATCGCGATCGGCCGCGCCACCGCGCGCGACTGGCTGCGCGCGCACCCCGGCTGGGCGTAGCGCTACGGATCGGCGCGCAGCGGCAGGGTGACGTCGCAGCGCGTGCCGGTCGGGCGCGACGCGATCGCGATGGTCCCGCCGTACAGCGTGACCATGCTGTGCACGATCGACATGCCGAGGCCGGTGCCGTGGTCCTTGGTCGTGAAGAACGGCTCGAACATCCGGGCGCGGACCTGATCGGGGATGCCCGGCCCATCGTCCTCGACGTGCAGCGCGAGGTGGCGGTCGTCGCCGTCGATCGCGACCGTGACGTGGCTGCGCGCGGCCTCGAGCGCGTTGCGCACGAGGTGCTGCAGGATCTGCTGGAAGCTCCGCGAGTCGATGAACCCGGTCAGCTCCGGCACCGCGAGCTCGAGCGTGAGCCCGCGCTGTGCCGCGAGGGCTTGCTCGTGAGCGACCACGTTGCGGGCGAGCGCGGCGACGTCGTGATCGCGCCGCACGAGCTCGGGCGGCCGCGCGAACGCCAGGAACTCGCTCAGCAGCCGGCCCAGGCGGTCGATCTCGGACCGGACGTGGCCGATCGGCTCGAGCAGCTTGGGGTCGGCTCCGTCGCGCTCGATCCGGCGCTCGAGCAGCTCGAGCTGCAGCTTCGCGGCGTTGAGCGGGTTGCGGATCTCGTGAGCGAGGCCGGCCGACAGGGTCTGGATCGCCTTCGCGACGTGCAGCGCGACGAGGCGCGCACGCTCCTCGTCGTCGTCGATATCACTGCCCTCCGGCACCGCCCGACTCCGGTTTGCGCGCGACCTCGACGCCCGAGCGCGGGGCCGAGTTGTACTCGTGCATGCGGTACTGGATCGTGCGCGTGCTGATCCCGAGCATCTCGGCGGCACGCGACGACGAGCCGCCGGTGGCCTTCATGGTCTCGAGGATCGCGTAGCGCTCGAGGTCGGCCATGGTCGCGCCGGGGATGATCGGCATCGAGGCGGGTGCCGCGACCGGCTTGATGTTCGGCGGCAGGTGCTTGAGCTCGATCGTGTCGCCGCCGCACAGCACGACCGCGCGCTCGATCGCGTTCTCGAGCTCGCGCACGTTGCCCGGCCAGTTGTAGCCCATCAGCAGCTCGAGCGCGGCGGGCGCGCAGCCGGTGATCGACTTGTCGTTGTCCTTCGCGTAGCGGTCGACGAAGAACTGGACGAGCGCCGGAATGTCGGTGCGGCGTTCGCGCAGCGCGGGCATGTCGAGCGTGACGACGTTGAGCCGGTAGTAGAGGTCCTCGCGGAACCGGCCCTTCGCGATCTCCTCGAGCAGGTTGCGGTTGGTCGCCGCGATCACGCGCACGTCGACCCGGATCGTCTGCGTGCCGCCGACCCGCTCGAACTCGTGCTCCTGCAGGAAGCGCAGCAGCTTGACCTGGATCGACGGCGAGATCTCGCCGATCTCGTCGAGGAACAGCGTCCCGCCGTTGGCGATCTCGAAGCGGCCCTCCTTGCGCGCCATCGCGCCGGTGAACGAGCCCTTCTCGTGACCGAACAGCTCGCTCTCGAGCAGCGACTCGGCGAGCGCGGCGCAGTGCAGCTTGACGAACGCCCGGTTCGCGCGCGGCGAGCGCTGGTGGATCGCGTTGGCGATCAGCTCCTTGCCGGTGCCGCTCTCGCCGGTGATCAGCACGGTGGCCTTGCTCGGCGCGACCTGCTCGACCAGCTCGAACACGCGCTGCATCGGCGGCGCGGAGCCGATGATGTTGTCCGGCGCGACCCGGCTCTTGACCTGCGCGCGCAGCAGCTTGGTCTCGCTGGCGAGCTGGCGGTGCTCGAACACGCGGTCGAGCACGACCAGCAGCTCGTCCAGGTTGAGCGGCTTGATCAGGTAATCGGCGGCGCCGGCGCGCATCGCGCCGACCGCGGTCGCGACGTCGCCGAACGCGGTCATCACCACGACCGCGGCCGGGTCCTCCGACTCGCGGATCTTCTGGAGCAGCTCGATCCCCGTCATCCCCGGCATCTTCAGGTCCGTCACCACGACGTGCGGCGCGAACGATTCGCACTTGCCGAGCGCCTTGAACGCGTCGGCCGCCATCTCCACATCGTAGCCCTGATCGCGGAGCAACTCGGCGAGGCCGGTGCGGGCGTTGACTTCGTCGTCGACTACCAGGATCCGCTTGGAGTTCTTCACGTCGTCCTCACGAAGCGAGCGACGTGCCAGCGCGGAAGGCCAGATCCGGGGAGAATCTGCGCAGTAATTGCGCGGCGCGCCGGGCAGCTGCAACAGCTGCGCATCGCGGTCACAGGACGGTCCGCACGACCAGGACGTTGCGATCCGCGTGGTTGACCACCTTGGCGGCGGTCGTCCCGAGGATGCGGTCGAGGGCGCCGTAGCCGTGCGACCCGATCGCGATGAGGTCGACGTCGCGCTGGCGCGCCGCGCGGCAGATGCCGTCCCACGGGACCGCGAGCTCGACCACGATCTGCTCGATCAGCGCCGGATCGATCCCGGCGGCCAGCCGCTCGAGCTCGTCGTGGGCGCGTGCGCGCAGGACATCCTCGAGCCGGAGCTCGCCGCGGATCAGCACCTCCTCGGGAAGATCGGTCGCGACCGTGATCGCGCGGAACAGCACCAGCTTGGCGCCGGTGAGCCTGGCGAGCCGGCCCGCGGCCTCGAGCACCTTGGGCGCGCTCGGCGAGCCGTCGAGCGCTACGAGGATGCGCATCACGACGACGTCTCGCTCTGGCGCAGGAGCAGGACCGGGCACGGCGCGGTGCGCGCGATCGATTCGGCCACGCTGCCCAGCAAGAGTCGCCGGACGCCGCGGCGGCCGTGCGTGCCCATCACGATCAGGTCGGCGCCGAGCTTGGCGGCCATCTGATCGATGACCGTGCGAGCGTCACCGAGCTCGAGCTGGATCGGCCCGAACGACGCCTTGCTCGCGCGCTCGGCGACCAGCCGCTCGAGCGCCTTCTGGTTGCCTTCCATGACGGACTCGACCACGGATTGCGTGACCGCGATGCCGAGGTCGGCGCCGAGCGTCTGGACCGCGACCACGTTGAGCACGTGGACCTTCGCGTCGAGCTTGCCTGCGAGCGCGACCGCGTAATCGAGCGCCGCGTCGGCGTTGGCGCTGAAGTCGGTGGGCACCAGGATGTTCTTCGGGAGGTTCATACCCCCGGTGACTTCACGAATCGCGCCAGCACGGGGTCGCCGCGAACGCGCAAGGCATGCGTCTAGCGATCGACGAGCAGCTCCTCGAGCACTTGCGTGAGCTCGGCGACCCGGACCGGCTTGGTCAGGTAGCGATAGAACCCCGCATCCATCGCGCGCGACGTGTCGCGGACCAGCGCGGCCGCCGACAGCCCGATCACCGGGATGTCGCGCGTCTCGGGCCACTCGCGCATCCGCTTGACCGCCTCGAGCCCGCTCATGCCGGGCAGGTTGATGTCCATGATCACGACCTTCGGCCGCCGGTCCCGGATCAGCTCGAGCCCGATCTCCGCGGTCGGCGCGGTGACGAGCTCGACGCTCGACAGCTGCTCGATCAGGTCGCGCATGAACGCGATGTTCGACGGGTTGTCCTCGACGTAGACGATCGTGTGCTGGAAGTGCCCGATCGCCAGCGGCGATTCACCGAGCGCCCGCGCCGAGGCCGCGGGGGCGTGCGTGGCCTCCGCACGGTGGATCGGTACGTCGATCCAGAACTCGGATCCCCGGCCGGGCTCGCTCGAGAAGCCGATCTTGGCGCCCATCGCCTCGGCGAGCCGCTTGCTGATCGTGAGCCCGATCCCGGTGCCTTCGATCGGGCCGGTCTCCTGGCCCGCGCGCTGGAACGGCTCGAAGATCCGGTCGCGCTTCTCCGGCGGGATGCCGATGCCGTCGTCGACCACCGCGACGCGGACGGTGTTCGCGCGTGGCGTGGCGCGGAACGTCACGTGGCCGGCGGGCTTGCCGTACTTGATCGCGTTCGATCCGAAGTTCATCAGGATCTGGGCGAGTCGCGTGCGATCGGCGATGACCTCGGGGACGTCGCCGGTCGTGGCGGCCACCGCGATCTCGATCTGGGCGCGCTGCGCCATCGGCGCGAGCGTGGTCGAGACCTCCGCGAGCACCTCGGGCACGCCGACCGGCTCCGAGGACATCGCGATCCGCCCGGCCTCGATGCGCGCCAGATCCAGCACGTCGTCGATCAGCTTGAGCAGGTGCTCGCCGCCGCGCATCACGTGGCCGAGCCGCTCGAGCTGGCGCTCGCTGAGCGGCTGCTTGCGGTCGCGCTCGAGCAGCTGCGCGAACCCGAGGATCGCGTTGAGCGGCGTGCGCAGCTCGTGGCTCATCGACGACAGGAACTCGCTCTTGGCCGCGCTCGCCGCCTCGGCCTGCTCGCGCGCGCGCCCGAGCTCGTCGGCGTGGAGCACGTCGTCGGTGACGTCCGCGATGGTCGACACCGTGCCGTGATCGGCGGTCCTGCGCGCGGTCACCCGCAGGTAGCGGCCGGTACCGGTGCGGACCTCGAGCACGCCGCTCGGCGTCCTGTGGTACGCGACCCAGCGGTCGTACAGCGACTCGCGGGTCTCGTTGCTGAGGTCGAACACGCCGCTCGACAGCGCCTCGGACAGCACGTCGTGGAAGGTCCGCCCGACCAGCGGGTTGCCGGTCGCGCTGCCGAGCAGCTGGCGCGCCGTGCTGTTCACCATCATCACGCGATCGTGCTCGTCGAGCAGGGTGAACGCGTCCTGCACCGCGTCGACCGCCGACACCAGGTAGGCGTTGGCGCGCCGGTTGTCCTGCTCGAGCCTGCGACGGTCGGTGACGTCGCGGATCCCGGCGGTGACCAGCAGGCCCTCCGCGGTCTCGATCGGCGACAGGCTGATCTCGACCGGGAACTCGCTGCCGTCCTTGCGGCGGCCGCGCAGATCGAGCCCCGAGCCCATCGGGCGCAGCCGCGGCGCGCCGGTGAAGCCCTTGACGTGGTGGGAGTGGCGCGGGCGGACGTGGTTCGGGACCAGCGTCTCGATCGGCATGCCGAGCAGCTCGTCGCGCAAGTAGCCGAACATGCGCTCGGCCTCGGCGTTGACCAGCCGGATCGTGCCGGCGGCATCGCACACGATCATCCCGTCGGGCGCGGCGTCGACCAGCTGGCGGAACGGGAGGATCGGCTCAGGCATCATGCATCCGGATGCAAAATACCGCGCCGGGGTGACCATCCTCGATCCAGATCTCGCCGCCGTGGGCCTCGACCGCCACCTTGCAGAACGCGAGGCCGAGCCCGTGGCTCCTGCGCTCCGACTCGCCGCTCGAGCTGACGAAGCGTTCGAACACGCGCTGGCGCAGCTCGGGCGGCACGCCGGGCCCGGCGTCCTTGACGCGGAGCTCGACCGAGCGCTCGCTGCGCGTCACCGCGATCTTGATCGCCGAGCCTTCGGGCGCGTAGCGGATCGCGTTGTCGACCAGGTTCGCGATCACGCGATGGAACACGTCGGGATCGACCTCGAGGGTAGGCGTGGCGACCTCGCTGACGAGCTCGATCCCGGAGCTGACCGCGCGGGTGCGCAGCTCGTCGATCACGCCGCCGACCAGCGCGCGCGCGTCGACCGATCGGCGCACCGGCGCGAGCTGGCCCTCGTCGGCCCGGCCGATGTCGAGCAGGTTGGTGATCATCCGCATCAGCGCGGTGGTCTCGTCGTGGATCTTCTGCGCGGCATCGCGCGCGCGCTCCGGGTCGCCCGGGTTGCGGAGCACGCGCTGGACCTGGAGCTCGATCGTGTTCACCGGGTTCTTGAGGTCGTGTACCAGGAACGCCGACAGCTGCTCCTTCTCGAGCTGGAGGCGCTGGAGCACGTCGCGCTGGTGCTTGAGCTCGCTCGCGAGCGCGCCGCGCTCGGCCGCGATCCGGCGCAGCCGCAGCGCGGTGTCGATCCGGACCATCAGCTCGGCGGGGCGGAACGGCTTGGTGATGAAGTCATCCCCGCCGGCGCGCAGCGCGCGATCGAAGGTCTCGACGTCGCGCTGTGCGGTGACGAAGATGATCGCGACGTCGCTTCCGCCGGGCGCGGCGCGGATGCGCTCGCACGCCGTGATGCCGTCGATGCCGGGCATGCGGATGTCGAGCAGGATGCAATCGGGGCGCTCGCGCGCGAACGCGGCGATGCCTTCGTCGCCGCTCGATGCGAGCACCGCGCGGATGCCCTCGTCGTCGAGCGCGGCCTGTGCGAGCGCGCGGTTCTCCGCGTTGTCGTCGACAACCAGCACTTTCCGGACCGCGAGCTCGGAGCCCATGGGCTGCCCACACGGTAGCGCAATCGCTGCGGGGGTGCACTGCGGGCGCACCCCCGTAGTGGCACGTGCCGTGAATCGACCCCGGTCATGCAGCTGCCGCGCACCATCCTCGTCGCCACCGACTTCAGCGAGGCCGCCGCGCGCGCGCTCGACTACGCGGTCGGGCTCGCCGCCAAGCTCGACGCCAAGCTCTACGCGGTCCACGTGCTCGGGATCTCCGAGCTCGCGGTGTCCGAGCTCGCCTATCTCATGACCAGCACGATGACCGACGCGATCGTGCGTCAGGCCCGCGCGCAGCTCGACGCCGCGATCGCGCGTCATCCCGCCGCCCACATCGTGCCGGTGCTGTGCGACGGCGACATCCGGCGGCAGATCGTCCATGTCGGGAGCGAGGTGTTCGCCGACCTGATCGTGGTCGGGACGCGCGGCCGGCGCGGCCTGGCCCGGGCGATGCTCGGCAGCGTCGCGGAAGGCGTGATTCGGATGGCGCACTGTCCGGTTCTGGTCATTCGCGAGACGCCGTGAGCAGGCCGTCGTTCGCGGCCAGCCAGTGAACGACGTCGTAGGTCGAGACCACACCGATCAGGCTGCCGCTCTCCGCCACGATCGGGACGTGGTGGATCCCTTCGAGGCACATCATGGCCGCCGCGTGCGCGACCGTGGCGTGCTCGTCGAGCGTGAACGCGAGCGGCATCATCACGTGGGTCGCCGACAGCGGGCCCGAACCGGGCGCCTCCCGCGAGGCCAGCAGCTGCTCGACCAGGTCGGCCTTGGTCACCATCCCGATCGGGACGCCGTCGTGATCGACGATCGGCAGGCAGCCGATGTGGCTGCGGACCAGGAGATCGACGATCGCGTCGACCTCCAGATCGGCCCGCGCGCACACGACATCGCGGCTCATGATCCAGCTGACCGGGACGGTGTCGGCGATGGTCGGGGTCGCCGTCTCGATCGGGTCGTTTGGCTCGCACGCCGGTTCGCGGACCACGTGTTCGCCCTGCCCCCGATAGATGTGCTGGCGTGAGGTTCGCGATGTCGGGCGCATGGGACCTCCGACCACATTGCACGCAAGCCCCGCGCCAGCGCCCAGCCGGGGTCCGGCGCCTCGAACGCGCACGGGCTGCGCCGGCGGCCCTCCGGGGCGAACGCGCTGCGGGGTTCGATGTCCAGCTGGGCCCGCCGGGCCGGGCTTCGCGATGGCACGCGACGCGCAACATGTCCGAGCATGATGGCTCTCGTTCTCGTGCTCGTTCCCATCGCCGCAGTCGCCGGATACCTCGTCGCCGCCGTTCGCTTCGAGGCCAGCATGCATCGCCCGCCCATTCACTTCGAATCCAACGACGACCGGGCCTGATTCATCGCCAGAGCGCGAGGCCGCCGCCGAGCAGCGCTGCGGCCACCAGCGCGACGCCGATGGCGCGCAGGCGCGTGGCAGGCGGCGTCCAGATCGCGACCGCGAGCGACGCGATCACCAGCGGGATCGCGACCACGATCGCCGGCTCGCGCCGCGCGACCGCCACGGTCCCCAGCGCGATCGCGGCCAGACCGCCGACGATCGCACGATCGAGCCGGGTCGCCGGCCTGCGGTGCCGCGCGATCACGCGTTGCACCGCCACGACGCTGCACGCGAAGCCGAGCGACCACGCCGCCGACCGCGCGCACGCGCCGGCCGCGGGCTGGCTCGACGCGACCGCGGCCGGAAGCGCCGCAGCGGGCAGCGCGACCGTGGCGACCAGCTCGCCGACCAGCGAGTGCTGGCGGCGCGTCCAGCCGACGGCGACCAGCGCGAGCCCGAGCGCCGCGGCGAGCCCGGCGGCCAGGCGCGCCGCGCCGCTCGCGAGGCACAGGGCGCCGCAGGCGGTGGCGATCGCGATCGCGGCCAGCACCCGGAGCCGCACGATCGCGCGCTGCCCGTCGCGGCGGCGGGCGCGCGGGCCGCGATGTCCGAGCACGACCAGCAGCGGCTCGTTGGCCAGAAAGGCCGCGCAGGCGGCCGCCGCGAACAGCCCCGCGGCCGGGGTCGGCCGCGCCGCGATCAACGCGGTCGCGAGCGGCACCGCGAGCTGGGCATAGGCGCCGTGCTCGCGCGGCAGCAGCGAACGCGTCATGCTCGGTCGTCCAGCAGCACGAACGCGCCGGATCGCAGGCAGCGCTCCTCCGCGGCGAGCTGCGCCCGCAGCCGGGACAGCATCGCGCGCAGCTCGGCGGTGGGGCCCGGGTGATCCGGGTCGACCGGAAAGGGCGGGAGGTCGCGGCCTCCCAGGCCGAGCACGTGGCGCTCGGTCTCGACGTGGGCGGCGAACGCGTGGCGCAGCCGGGCGACCTCGCGCACGAGCCGCGCGCCGCAATCGCCGCCACCGTCGAGCTCGTCGGCGAGCTGCTCGCAGCCGTCCATGATGAGCCGGAGCGCGTCGTGCTGGTCGAGCAGCTCGTGGATGGCGGTGCTGCGCGCGGTCATGCTGGAGATCGTTTCAAGCGCCGTGCCTCGGCTCGCCGGGACGATTTCGCGCACGCGCTGCGCTACGGCGGCCGAGCCTTGCCGCTGGCGAACGGGTGGCAGGCCGCACAATCGCGCGCCGTCGGCTCGTGTCCCACGCGGTCGCGGTGGCAGGCCAGGCACTTGGCGCGGTCGCCGTGGGGGCGCAGCTCGTGCGCCGAATGGCAGGCGGTACACGGCGCGTGCTGCGGCACCGAGTGCAGCCCGGGCAGATGCGAGACGTCGTGACAGGTCGCGCACGCCGGCGGGGGCGCCTTGGGATCGTGCGGCTTGTGGCAGGTGATGCAGGTCGCGACCAGCCGGCCGTGCTCGGTGGTGGTCTTGGCGGCGTGGCAGCTCGCGCACGTCGCCGGCGGCGCCTTGGGATCGTGCGGCGCGGCGGCGTGGCAGGTCAGGCACTCGGCGTGGCCGGTGGTGCGCGTCGTCGCGATGCGATCGGCGTGGCAGCCGGCGCACAGCGCCGTGCTCGCGACCGGCGTCGGGCCGTGCGCGCGGTGGCACAGGTTGCAGTCGCCGTGGCCCGTGCCGAGCGCGGTGCGCGCCGGAGTCGCGTGGCAGCCGGCACACGTCGCGGCCGCGAGCTTGGGCTTGCCGGCGTGCGGGACGTGACATGCCAGGCACGGCGCGGTCGCGTGGTGCTCGGACGCGTGGCAGCTCTGGCACGCGACCGCCTTGCCGTCGAGCGCGAGCGTCTTGGCGTGCGGCGGATGGCAGCCGAGGCAGTCGCCGCGCGGGTGCGTGATCGTCTCGGCGTGACAGCTGGTGCACGCGCGCGGCGGGTCGTCGTGCGGGTTGTGGCAGGTCAGGCAGCTGGTGTGCTTGGCCGGCGCGAGCACCGGCTGATCGTGGTGGCAGGTCGCGCACGGCTGGACCTGCGCCTTGCCGAAGCGATGCGGCTGGTGGCAGCCGGTGCACACCGGATGGCCCGAGCTGGCGGCGCGATCGTCGACGTGGAGCGCGCCGACCTGCTTGGCGTGACAGGTCTCGCAGCCCTGGTTCGCGGCACGGCCCTCCTCGTGCACGCGGTGGCAGTCGAGGCAGCCGTGCAGGCCGGCGTGCGTGGTCTGCTGCGCGACGTGGCAGCTCGCGCACGGCTTGGGATCGAGCGACGGCACGTCGTGGGCGTGGTGGCAATCGCCGCACGGCTGGTCGGCGTGCGCGCCGACCGCCGGCTTGGCGTGCTGGCGGCGGTCGTGGCAGCGCATGCAGGTGCCGCGGTCTTCCTTGCCGAACGCGTGGCAGTCCTGGCAGGTCGGCGCGTCGAGGCCGGGCGGGTGGAGCGTCATCATCTTCGCGGCGTGACAGCGCGTGCACAGATCCTCTCGCGGCGGCGCCGCGAAGCTCGCGCCGTGGCAGTCGGCGCACGGGACCTTGCCGACGTGCGCGAGGTGGCCGGCGCTCGCCGCGACGTCGTGATAGCTCGCCGGCACGTCCGCCGGGTCGTGCGAACCGCCCGAGCCCCCGCAGCCGAGCGCGAGCGCGACGAGCGCGACCAGCCACCTCACGGCCGCGATCCGATCGGGTGGCACAGCCGGCACGGCAGCGCGCTCGGCGAGATCCGGCTCGACCAGCCCGGCGGGTGCGGGTTGCCGCCGATCGCCCCCACCTTGTGACAGCCGACGCACAGCGCCTGGCCGGCGCCGTCGTGACAGCTCGCGCACGCGGTCGGATCGCGCCGCGCCTCGCGGCCGTGCGCGTTGTCGGCGGGGGTCGGCCCGACCCAGCCGGGCGGGTGCGGGCTGCGCCGATCGCTGCCCGACACGCCGAGCGACGCGTGACAGCTCGCGCAGCGATCCGACGAGTGACAGGTCGCGCACGCACCCGGCTCGGCGCGCGCCTCGAGCGCGTGGCGCGACTCGAACCCGGCGCGATGGATGGTCGGCGCGAACGGATCGTCGAACCGCGCGGTCGCCGGCAGGATCGCGACGGTCTTGCCGTGACACTCGGCGCAGAACTTGTCGCGATGGCACGACTGGCAGAGATCCCCCGACGACGCCGCGCGCGTGCCGTGCTCGCGCAGCCAGTCGCCGTCGTGCGCGAGGTGGCTCTGGGGCAGGGTCGTGCCGTCCTCGAGGTTGCGGTGACACGCGTCGCACTTGCGGGCGTCGCGTGCGGCGTCGTGATCGTGGCAGAGGAAGCAGGTCGCCATCGGCGGGCGCATCCGCTCGTCGCCCTCCTTCACGCCGATGTGGCAGCGCACGCAGTCGCCGCGGGACGGACCGAAGTGGCTCGCGTGATCGAACACCAGGTGGTCGCGCGCTTCGGCGAGCTCGGGCAGCGCGTTGGGCGCGGCGTGGCAGCCGAGGCAGGGGTGGGTGTCGTGCGGCTTCTGGTGACAGCCGATGCACGTGCGATCGTCGGGCAGGTGCAGCGAATGCCCGTCGTCGCGGTCGATCCCGGCGTGGCAGGTCGTGCAGCTCACCCCGGCCAGCGCGTGCTTGCGGTGCGGGAACGGCTGCGGGCCGGTGTGGGTGAGGCCGAGCACCCCGGCGCACGCGGTCAGTCCGACCAGCAGCGCGATCGTCTTCACGGCACCCCCCAGGTGCGGCCGAGCTGGACGAGCCCGTCGAGCCGGCTGTGATCCTCGGGCGAGGACTGCGCCTCGATCGCGACCGCGGCGTGCCACGGGCCCCAGCTGCGCGACAGCGCGGCGAGCGCCCACGGCCACACCCGGCCCAGGCCGCGGTCGCGATCCGGCACGGCGAGCTCGAGCTCGGTCGACAGCGCGAGCGCGTACGGCAGCGCGAGCCGGGCGGTCGCGCGCGCGCCGGTCCAGCCGGAATCGCCGGCGCCGTCGCGGCGCAGCTCGCCGCCGAGCGCGCTCGCGCCGCGATCGTCGAGTCGCAGCGTGCCGCGCAGCACGACCGCGGGCGCGATCACCTCGCCGGTCTCGCCGGGCGAGGTCACGGTCGGGCCGTCGATCGCGTCGCCGTCGCTGCGCCGGATCGCGAGATCGGCGGCGACATCGAGCCGCGGCGCCGCGCGCCACGTCCAGGTCGTGCCGACGCGCACCGCGGGCACGTCGCCGAGCACGCTGAACAGCGAGGTCGCCGGCAGGATGTGCGACGCCGAGATGTAGGTCGCGTACGCCTCGCCGCGCAACGAGCCGATGCGATCGCTCGCGCCGAGCGTGGCCTCGGCGAGGCCCGGGTTCGCGACGTCGTAGGCGAGCTTGCCGGCGAGGTCGGCGTGCTTGCCGAGCGCCGCGCCCGCGTCGACGCCGACCTCCTCGGTCGCGAGCTCGCCGTCGCTGCGCTGCTGCATGTACGCCACGCCCAGCGAGCCCCAGTCGCCGACCCGGCGCGCGACTCGCCCGCCGGTCACCCAGTCCCACGTGCGCGAGGTCGTGAGGTCGGGCAGGACCGGGATCCCGGCGTAGGCCTCGACGTCGATCGCGTAGGGCAGGCGCACCCGGCCGCGCGCGCCGTCGATCTGCACCGGGCGCAGCGCGCCGAGCGAGACCACGAACCGGCCGACCGTCGCGGTCGCACGGCCGTCGCGGGTGCGCGCGTGCAGCGCGACCACCAGCACGTCGCCGGCGGCGCGATCCCCGGCGGTCGACGTGGTCTGCCCGGTCCACACCACGGCCTCGGCCGACAGTCCGTGGCCGGCGTCGGCGTCGGCGGACAGCGTGAGCAGCCCGGCCGGCGCCGCGGTGCTCGCGAACGCATCGGCGCGCAGCGCGAGCGGATCGGCGTCGGCGACGCCGGTCATGGCCACGAGCGCGGCGAGCCACTTCACCGCCGGAGCTCCCGGCGCAGCTGGCGCACCACGATCAAGATGTAGATCCCGAACGCGAGCGTGCCGAAGCCCTGGCCGACCGTCATCGCGAGCATGACCGGCAGCGGCGTCGGCACGAGGATCGACCACACCATCAGCGCGAGCCCGATCAGGGTCAGCACCGCCGCCACGCGCAACGCGATGGTCGCGCGGCGGCTCAGCGTCGTGGCTTCGGCCGGTGCGGTCATGGCGTCACCTTCGAGAACGGGTGGGCCGGGCCGTGACAGCCGGCGCTCGCGCAGCTCACGCTGCCGTCGCGCAGCCGATCGAGCAGGCTGGCGTGCTCGCGCACCGCGTCCCAGGTCGGCCCGTCGGTCGAGTGGCAGTGCATGCACGTCGAGTTGGGGAACGGCTTGCGGATATGGATCGTCGCGCGCGCCTCCTCGAGCGACATGTTGCGATAGTGCAGGACGTACTCGTAGACGTGGCGCAGGCCGCCGAGCTTGGTGACGACCGTCCCGTACATCCCGTAGTCGGCGTGGCACGCGTAGCAGTTCTCGTCGCCGAACATGCCGTTGCGCGCGTGGCGCGCGGCGAGCGTCTTGCTCGTCGGATCCTCCGAGTCGTTCTTGTACGGCGTCATCACGTGGCACGAGCCGCAGAACCGCCGCGACTTGGTGGCCTCGAAGCCCGCGACGTTGCCGGTGGCGGCGGTCGCGAGCGGCAGCACGCCGATCGCGGCGAGCAGCACGAGCTTGGTCGCGTTGGTCAGCGTGGGCCGGCGCAGCAGGTACCACAGCACGAGCATGGCCGACACGCCGGCGCAGCCGAGCGCGAGCGCGAGCAGCGGGTTACTGAAGATCCACGACTCCATTGATGTGCTCGCTGGTTCCGTTGGTGACGATGATGTTTCCGAACGCGTCCACCGTGCCGGGATGGCACGACGCGCAGCTGGTCAGGGTCATGGTCGGCGAGTGGCTCGCGTCGGCCGGCGGGATGCCGTGGCAGCTGCCGCAGCTGACCTGGCCGGTCGAGGTCCACACCGGCTGCGACGTGCCGTGGCAGTACGACGTCGCGCAGGTCTGGGCCGCGCGGTTCCAGCCGAGCGACGCGTTCACCACCGGCAGCGGCGAGTCGATGTGGCCGGGCGAGTCGATCGTGGCCGGCACGGCATGACACGCGGTGCACGCGATCGGCGCCGAGATGTGCGAGATCGCCTGGAGGTGCGCCTGGTGCGCGCCGACCCCGAGCGCGGTGGTGTACGTGTTGCCGGAGAGATCGACCGGCGGTGCCGGCGACGTCGCGCTGCCGTGGCAGCCGCTGCAGCCCGGCGTGCGGCCGACGTCGATCACGCCGTCGATGTGCGGCGCGTTCGCGGGATGGCAGGTCGTGCAGTCGGTCCGCGCGTGGCTCGGCGTCGGCGGCGGATCGCCGTGGCAGCGCGTGCACCCGCCCGGCGGGGTCGGGTCGTCCCAGCGCGGCGCGGTCGCGGTGCCGCCGCCGTCGTGCAGCACGGCGCCGTGACAGTACACGTTGCTGCAGGTCGCGCCGTCCCAGGTCGGCGGGCCCGCGCGATCGGCCGGATCGAGCGTGATGCCCGCGCGCGGGCCGAACACGATCGCCGGCGGCGTCGTGATCGCGACGCCGCCGTGCAGGATGTGGCCGTCCTGATCCCACGACGTCGGCTTGATGTGGCACTCGCCGCAGTCGACCGACGCGTCGCGGTGCGCGACGTGGGCGTTGCTGGTCGGCCCCGCGCCGTGACAGGTCACGCACGCGGTCGGGCCGGCGGCGTGGCAGGACAGGCACGACACGCCCGAGCTGCCGCCGCTGAAGTCCGCGCCGTGGCAGCTGGTGCAGCGCGCGAAGTCCCAGTTGGTCTGGCGCAGCAGGTTGCCGTGGAAGTTGGGGCTCGTCGGATCGAGGATGCCGGGCGGGTGCAGCGTGACGGTGCAGTCGCCACACGGTCCCGACAGCGCGCGCGGATCCGTGCACGCGGCGAGCGCGAGAGCCATCACGAGCTTCACGGCGTGCCGTGGAACAGCGTCACGTCGTACGCCGTTCCCGGACCATGGCAGGTCGCGCACGCTTCGACGCCGCCGGTGGTGGTGTTGAGCTGGGCGTGCGCCAGCGTGTAGGGCGCGTCGTGGCAGCTCGTGCACACCGAGGTCTGCACCTGCTCCTGGCTGGTCGACGTGACCGTCCAGTACGGGTCCGGGCAGTACGCGGTGGAGTTGCTGCCGGCGGCCGGGTTACAGCCCATCAGCGCGAACGTGGTCGGCGCGTAGGCCGGCGACGCGGTGAGCGGCAGCGTCCAGTTCTTGCTCGTGTGGCACGCGCCGCACGAGGTGAGCGCCGCCGGATAGCGATCGGCCGCGAAGTTGTTCTGCGTGCCGGCCGGGTTGGTCGTCGACGGCAGCGGGAAGCCGCCGATCACGTAGGGCTCGCTGAGGCTGGTGCCGGCGTGGACCTTGTGCAGCATGTGGCGGAAGTCGAGCGCCTCGGCGTCGACGTTGGACGTCGCCTCGAAGCGCGGCGCACCGGCGCTGTCGTAGTTGGCCGGGTTGTGACAGAACACGCAGTACTGCGGGTCCTTGCGGCTGCCGCCGTGGGCCTGCAGGTCGTGGTGGCAGCTGTTGCAGTTGTCGCGCGCGACGATCTGCCGGCGCGGCTGCGCGGTCGCGTCGGTCACCGCGAACGCGAGCACCGGGTTGACCGCGGCGTAGCGCGGCGAGCTCGAGTTGGGCTGGAGGTAGCCCTCGAGGCCGACCGCGTAGCTGCCGGTCGCGCTCGCCGGGATCGCCGCGGTCGCGGGGAACGTGTAGCTGTGCAGGCCGGTGCTCGGATCGATCACCGCGAGCGTGCCGACCGCGCCCGAGCCCTGGATCTTGGCCTGCCACTCGGTCGCGTAGTCGGTGGTCGGCCCGGCGATCGTCGCGGTGAGGCCGGTGAGCGGCGAGGCGACGAGGTTGGCCGGCGCGCCGTCGACCGTCGCGGTGAACGTCATGGTCGGCGTCTGGCCGGGGCCGGTGCTGGTGATCGACTGGATCGCGAGCGCGACGGTCGGCGCGGTCGGCGACAGCAGGCCGACGAAGTGGTAGTCGGAGATGCCGGCGATGCTGCCGGTCGCGGGATGGCACAGCGCGCACGGCGAGTTGTCGGGCTGCGCGCCGCCGCCGTGCAGCACCATGCCGGCCGGCACCGGCTGCACGAACGACACGTTGTCGTGGCACGACGTGCACGTCGTCTTGGTCGGCATCGTGCCCCAGCGATCGCCCTGCGCGCCGCCGTGGCACGCGGTGCAGCGCTGCGTGCCCGACGCGACGATCCCCGACGGTCCGGGCGTCGGCACCGGCGCCGGCTCGGGGAACACCACGGTCGAGAAGTCGTTGACCGACTGCTTGTAGCCGACGATCTGATACGGCGTGCCGGCGAGCACGCTCGGCAGGCTCGCGCCGTCGTGGATCCGGTGGATCATCACCTTGAAGTCGAGCGTGTTGCCGGTGTACGGGTCGCTCGCCTGCGGCTGGTGGCACAGGATGCACTGCGACGTCGACGTCCAGCGCCCGCCGTGCATCGCGAGCGCCTTGTGGCAGCTGTTGCAGTTGCCGTCGAGCACCTCCTCGCGGACGAGCGGCGTGCCGCCGTTCGGCACCGCCGAGAACGTCGCGTTCGCGATCGCCTGCGCGCCCTCGCTGGTCGTGCGCACCGCGAGCGCGCCGACCGTCTGGGTCAGCGTGCCATCGAGCCCGGTGGTCGGCGCGGCGAACGCGTACCGATAGCTGCCCTTGGTGACGTCGAGCGTGGTGAGCGTGCCGTTCGCTTCGGCCTCGACCTGCGTCGCGTTCGAACCCGAGCCGTTCGACACCTGCACCGTCGTGTACGCGGTGTACTGGCCGGGCGTACCGTCGCTCTCGACCGCGAGCTGCGCGAGCACGAAGCTGACCGCGACCGTGCCGTCGGTGAGCCGGCCGCTGGCGTCGAGCGGCGTGCCGCTGCCATCGGCGAGCGTGAAGTCGACGGTCGCCGCGCTGCCCGCGAACGACAGGTCGGAGACCGCGATCGCGACGGTCGGCTTGGTCAGCCACGGACCGATGCCGGCCTCGCCGTTCGTACCCGGTGCGCCGGCGTCGCCGTTGGCCCCCGCGCTGCCGGGGGCCCCCGGCGCGCCAGAAGGCCCGGCCGGCCCGGTGCACGCCGCGGCGAGGAGCAGGATCGATGCGAGGCGCATGCTCGGGCCTTACTCACGTCGCGTGCCAGCGCCATTCCCGTAGATCCGCCGCCCTCTCGCGCAGCCACTGCGGGCGCCCGCGCAACGGGCGCAGGTCCTGCGCGTTTCACGGGAGCGGCCAGTCATCCGGCCGGAAGCTCAGGCGGTTCTCCTCGTAGTAATAGCGGTGCGGCTCGATGAAGTGGTGGTGCGACTCGACCTCGGTGACCTCGAGCAGGTCGACATGATCGTAGCTCTTGGCGCGTGCGACCTCGACCGTGCAGCCGGCCTCGCGGACCACCTTCTCGGACACCGAGCCGAGCACGAGCCGGCGCGCGCCGGTGAGTCCCTTGCTGCCGACGATGATGAGGTCGGCGCCGACGTCGCGCGCCACGCTCAGGATCTCGTCCGCGGCCTTGCCGATCCGCGCGTGGACATTGAAATGGATCCGCACGCTGGTCGGCCGGGCGCGGAGCTCGAGCTCGACCTCGTCCGCGATCGCGCGCTGCACGCGGTCCGCGTACGCGTAGTCGATCGCGTGCGTCGGCAGCGCCGGGATCGCCGAGTGCGGATCGATGACGCAGACGAAGTGCAGCACGTGAAACGGCGCGCGCGTCGCGAGGGCGATCGCCCGATAGAGCGCTTCGCGTCCGCTGTGGGTGAAGTCGAACCCGACGACGACTTGGCTGGTTGTGGAGCTCATGATCGGTGCGAAGGCAACACATGTGCCACTTCCCTTCCGCAACGCGTGCGTCGCCCGGGCGGCCGCGTGCACGAAGTGCGGCCGATGCGCGCCAACCTCATGACCTCCCGGTGGCACGCTTCTCGCTGAGGGTGTGTGCATGACCCGATCCGGCCGCATCCTGGTTGTCGACGATGAAGTGAACGCACGCACCGCGCTGGCCGAGCTGCTGCGCGACGCCGGCTACGAGGTCGAGACCGCGGGCGACGCGCTCAAGGGCCTGGGCAAGTTCGAATCGTTCGCGCCGCACGTCGTCATCACCGACCTGAACATGCCCGGGATGGACGGGATCGAGCTGGTCCACAAGCTGCGCGCCGCCCCCGAGCCGCCCGCCGTCGTGGTCGCGACCGCGCTGGGCGCGGTCGACCCCGCGCTGGCCGCGATGCGCGCCGGCGCCGCCGACTACCTGATCAAGCCGCTCGACTTCGACGAGCTGCTCGTCGTGCTCGATCGCGTGTTCGAGACCGAGGCGCTGCGCCGCGAGACCCGGCAGTTGCGCGCGCGGGTCCGCGACCGCCTCGCGCCGAGCAACATCATCGGGGTCTCGGCGCCGATGCAGCGGGTGTTCGAGATCATCGATCAGGTCGCGCCGAGCAAGGCGACCGTGCTGATCACCGGCGAGAGCGGCACCGGCAAGGAGCTGGCGGCGAACGCGATCCACCAGCGCTCGCCGCGCGCGAACGGCCCGTTCGTCAAGCTGCACTGCGCCGCGCTCGCCGAGTCGTTGCTCGAGAGCGAGCTGTTCGGCCACGAGAAGGGCTCGTTCACCGGCGCGATGGCGCGCAAGGAGGGCCGGTTCGCGCTCGCCGACGGCGGCACGCTGTTCCTCGACGAGATCGGCGAGATCTCGCCGGCGATCCAGGTCAAGCTGCTGCGCTTCCTGCAGGAGCACGAGCTCGAGCGGGTCGGCGGCAACCAGACGATCCACGTCGACGTGCGGATCATCGCGGCGACCAACCGCAACCTGCGCGAGCAGGTCGCCAGCGGCAAGTTCCGCGAGGACCTGTTCTATCGACTGAACGTGGTGTCGCTCGAGATGCCGGCGCTGCGCGACCGCCGCGAGGACATCCCGACGCTGGCGCGGTTCTTCCTCGAGAAGTACGCCGCGGCCAACGGCAAGCAGATCGAGGACTTCACCGCCGAGGCGCTCGCGCTGCTCGCGAGCTACGACTGGCCGGGCAACGTCCGCGAGCTCGAGAACGCGATCGAGCGAGCCGTCGTGCTCGCGCCCAGCGGAACCCGGATCGAGGCCCGCCAGCTGCCGCCCACGGTCCGCCCCGCGAAGAGCGAGGCGGCCGGCATGCCGCTCGTCCCCGGCGCATCGATGGCCGAGCTCGAGCGCTACGCCATCCTCGAGACCCTCAAGGCGACCGGCGGCTCGACCTCGAAGGCGGCCCAGATGCTCGGCATCAGCACGCGCACCATCCAGTACCGCCTGCACCAGTACAACGAGGCGCCGCGCTCGGCCATCGCGGTCGTGCGCGCCGCGAAGTGAGGAAGTGAGAACGTTGCACGGAGCGGCGGCGGCGGTCGGCGCATTCCGGCTTCGTGCCGACGCGGCGCTCCGTCCGTCGACCCGCGCACGGCGTGCGTGAAACGACGTCGGGCGCTCGGCGCGGGCGATGCAACGCTTCGAGGCATGATGCCAACGCGTTTGCCACGCCGCTTCGGGATCGTCGCCGCGATCGACCTCTCCGAGTACGCCGAGATCGTGCTCGAGCACGCCTTCGATCAGGTCGCCCGCCACACCGCTGCGGACCTTCACGTCGTGACGGTGGTCGAGCACGCGAGCGAGCTCGAGGACACCAAGCGCCGCATGGCCGCGCTCGTGCTGCCGGCGCTGGACAACCTTTCGGCGACCGACTGGTGCGTCAAGCTGCACGTCCGGGCCGGCCGGGTCCACGAGGAGATCACGAGCCTGGCCGCCGAGCTGCGCGCCGACCTGATCGTGGTGGGTCGCTTCGGGCTCCACCACCCCGGCATGGACGGCAGCGTCGCGAGCCGCGTGGTCGACACCGCGACCTGCCCGACGCTCGTCGTGGGGCTCACCGACGACTCGCCCGACGCGATCACGGCGTGCGAGCACTGCGTCGCGGTGCGCCGCGACTCCGCCGGCGAGCGCTGGTTCTGCGCCGAGCACTCGGCGCCGGATCGCGCGAGCCTCGCGAGCGTCGCGCTCACGCCGTCGACCTGGACCGGCGGCGGCCTGATGTGGTGAGCCGGCGCGCGGTCACCGCTGCTGGAGAGCATCCACCAGCGACGCCGGATCGCCGAGCCCGTCCATCCGCGCGACGATCCGGCCGTCGCGATCGAGCGCGACGACCGCGGCGGTGTGGAAGAACTGGCCGCCGGGCGCCGCGCGATAGCGAATCCCGAGCACCGCGGCGAGCGTCCTGGCATCGCCGTCGCTCGCGGCGGCGAGCGTCCAGCGCGCGTCGAGCCGGTGCTCGTTCGCGAGCTCGCGCAGCCGCGCCGGGGTATCGCGGGCTGGGTCGAAGCTGACCAGCAGCACGCGCGCGTCGCGGCGGTCGGCGTCGGGCAGCTGTGCGAGCGCGCCGGCGATCTTGTCGACCAGCACGGGGCAGGCGACCGAGCAGCTGCCGTAGAACATCGAGATCAGCGTCGGGTGGCCGCGGTCGACGTCGAGGCCGACCACGTCACCCGACGCGCGGGTGAGCGGCAGCGCGAGGTCGTACAGCGACGGGCCGGTCGCGACCGGGGCGCGCGCCGGGGGCGCCGGCGCGGGCGCGGCGCGCGGAGGCGCAGGGTGGCCGCTGCACGCGGCGGCGAGCAGCGCGATGGCGAGTCTCATCTCGAAACCTCCCGGTCGTAGGCACAGCGAAACCCGAGGCTGGCGATCGTGTCGCGCGCGTCGAGCGCGCCGCGGAACGCGAAGCGCAGGAACGTCGCGTAGGCGCGCGGGTCCTTGGCCGCCGCGGCCTCGGCGCCGCACACCTGCGAGCGCGTCGGGTCGCGCGAGTCCGCGGTGACGAGTGCGGCGGTGAAGTCGTCGATCCACTCCCACACCAGGCCGTGCAGGTCGCGGATGCCCCATGCGTTCGGCGCACCGCCGATGTCGGGGAGGGTCGCCCGGGTGGGATGCGCGTACCACGCGAGGACCTGGGCCTGGAACGCAGGGTCCGCGCTGGCATCGCGGCGATGGCCGTCGGCCGCGGCCGCGAGCTCCCACTCGGCCTCGCGCGGCAAGCGGCCGCCGCGCCACGCACAGTACGCGCGCGCCGCGAACCAGCTGACGCGGACCACCGGCGCGCGCGGCGAGACGGCGCCGAGATCGTCGGCCGCCGCCCAGCCGGCGAGGTAGTCGCTGGCGACGAAGATCGGCCGGACCCGGTCGCGCCGCCACTGCGGGACGGCGCGCACGAACGCGAGGTAGTCGGCGTTGGTCACCGGCTCGCGATCGAGCCAGAACGCGGGGACCGGGATCGCGCGCTCGGCCGGCGAGGCGGGAAACGCCGGCCGGTACACGCCTGGACCGACCCGCGCCGGGCCGGCATGCGCCGCGGCCGCGACCAGCAGCAGCGCCGCGGTCTTCACGGCAGGCTCGCGGTGCGGCCGCGCACCTTCGCGACCTCGTCGCTGCTCACCGCCGACAGGTGGTTGCCGAACGACGCGCGCACGTAGGTCAGCACCGCCGCGATCTCGTCGTCGGACAGGAAGCCGAGCGGCGGCATCTGGCCGTTGTAGGTCGTGCCGCGCACGGTGACCGGCCCCTGCAGGCCGTGCAGCACGTGATCGATGATCCTCTCCTTCGGAGACGCGGCGAGGTAGTCGGACTGGGCGAGCGGCGGAAACTGGCCGGGGATGCCGAGCCCGCTCGGCTGGTGGCACGCCGCGCAGATCCGGCCGAACGTGCCCTCACCCATCTGGAGCACGGGATCGCCGGCCGTGTCGATCGGCGGCGCCTCGATCGGGCCGCCGGCATACGCGACGTCGCCCTGCTTCTGGGTCATCAGGTCGGTGCGGCTCGGTCCGTCGACGCGGAGCTGACCGACCGCGCCCTTGTTGAACGCGCGGAACAGCGCGTGATCGACCAGCGCGTAGCTGCCGGGGACGTCGACGTGCAGCTCGACGATCGTGGCACCGCCCGCCGGCACGAGCGTGGTCTGGACGTGCTCCTGCGCGAGCGAGCCGCCTTCCGGATAGACGCGATCGAAGATCGTGCCGATGATGTGGAAGTTCGCGTCGAGGTTCGGGCCGGCGTTGCCGAAGAAGATCCGGATCGTGTCGCCGGTCTTCGCGGTGAGCGCCTTGTCACCGAGCAGCGAGCCCTCCGCACCGTCGAACACGACGTAGGTCGGCCGCTCGTCGATGCCCTTCTCCATGTCGAACGTCTGGAGCCCGGGCGCGTGGTACTTGCCCGCGGTGTAGAGCTCGCCCTGCATCACGTAATACTCGTGCGAGACCGGCGGGAAGCCGCCGGGCGGCTCGACGAGGATCATGCCGTACATCCCGTTGGCGACGTGCATCGGCACCGGCGCGGTCGCACAGTGATAGACGTACAGGCCGGGCTCGGTCGCGCGGAACGTGAAGCTCGACTCGTGGCCCGGCGCGGTGAACGTGCTCGCGGCACCTCCGCCCGGCCCGGTCACGGCGTGGAGGTCGATGTTGTGCGGCAGCTTGTTCGACGGATCGTTCTTGAGGTGAACCTCGACGACGTCGCCCTGCCGCACCCGGATGAACTTGCCCGGCACCTGGCCGCCGAACGTCCAGAACGTGTAGCGAACGCCGGGCGCGATCTCCTTCTCGACCTCGTTGACGGTGAGCTCGACGATCACGTGCGCGGGGTGCTTGCGGAAGATCCTCGCCGGCACCTCGGGCGCGTTGGTGAGCTGCGCCAGCACGGGGTGGCCCTCGGGGGTGCTCGTGATGTCGGGCTCCTGGCTCGGCGGGACCACCTCGATGAAGTCGTCCTGCGGCGGGGCGGAGGCGTGACGACATGCGACGACAGCGAGCAGCAGGATCGGGATTGGGCGCAGCACGACCGCGCTAGCAGCAACCCGCGTGCCTCGGTTTGCGCGGCCCGAACGCGCAAGCCGTGCAGCCCACACGGACCGGGCGCAAGCGCTGCGGAGCTGTGCTCACGACGCCGCCTGGACGCGCCGGGTCGTTGCCGCGATGACGCCCGCGAGCTCGCGCGGGCCGAACGGCTTGAGCAGGAACGCGTCGGCCGAGGCGTCGCTATCGGCGTCGTCGCCGGACATCAGCACGATCGCCGGCGCGTCGTCGCCGCACAGCGCGCGGATCGCCGCGACGACCTCGCCGCCGGTCATCTTCGGCATCCTCATGTCGCACAGGATCAGATCGTAGTGCTCGCCCGAGCGCAGGCGCTCGACGACGCGCTCCGGTTCGTTCTCGATCGCGTACTCGTACCCGCGCAACGTCCTGCCGATCGCCCGGCTCAACAACCTGTCGTCATCGACCACGAGAATCTTCATGGCCGATCGATAGAGCAAGCGACATGCCTCGCGCGGTCCGCCGAAGCTGCGTGGCCGCGATGCGCGCGGTGTGCGTTCGGCAGCGCACGTCGCGGGCACGAGCGCTGCAGTTCGCCAGCAGCCATGTCCAGACCCCGTCGCGTGCACGTGCTGGCCGTGGTTGCAGCGCTCACAACGGTCGAGCTGTCCCACATCGTTCACGCGCTCGCGGGCACGCCGCCGCTGGCCATCGAGCTCCTGCTCCCCGTGGCGCTCGCAGCGTATCTCGGTGGCTTCTCTCCCGGCGTGCTCGCGACCGCGCTCGTCGCCGCCGGCGGCATCGCGCTCGGTCTCGCGGCCGAGGCGGTCGCGATGCTCGCGCTGATCGGCTCGCTGATGTCGTGGCTGTGCGGCCGGCTGCGCGCCGAGCACCGCGCGAGCGATGTCAGCGAGCGGCGGTTCTCGGCGCTGTTCGAGAAGCTGTTCGAGGTGAGCCCACTGCCGATGACGCTGGTGCGCGAGGCCGACGACGTGGTGATGGAGATCAACGCCGCGACGCTCGTCGCATCGGGGTACGCCCGCGAGGACGTGGTCGGGCGTGCCGTGCCGTTCGCCACCGCGGTCCAGCGCGAGGCCGACGCGGTGATGCGTCGCGAGGTCGCCGCCACCGGCCGGATGCGCGATCAGGAGCTGCAGCTGCGAACCCTGACCGGCGACGTCCGCGAGGTGCTGCGCTCGGTCGAGCGCATCGAGATCGACGGCACGGGCTACCTGCTCGCAGTGTACGAGGACGTCACCGACCGCAATCGAATGGTCGCCGCGCTGCGCGACAGCGAGGAGCGCTTCCGCGACGTCACCGAGGCGATCCGCGAGGTGTTCTGGCTGACCGACCCGACCAAGCAAGAGATGCTGTACATCAGCCCGGCGTACGAGGCGATCTGGGGGCGGTCGTGCGCATCGCTGCTGGCCAAGCCGACCGACTGGCTCGACGCGGTCCATCGCGACGACCGCGCGCGCGTCGAGGCGGCGGCGCACCGGCAGGTCGAGGCCATCTACGACGAGCAATACCGGATCGTTCGCCCCGACGGCGCGATCCGCGCGATCCGCGATCGCGCGTTTCCGGTGCGGGACGCGTCGGGCGCCGTGGTGCGAATCGCCGGGCTCGCCGAGGACATCACCGAGCGCGTCCAGCTCGAGCAGGAGGTGCGCCAGGCCCAGAAGCTCGAGTCGATCGGCCTGCTCGCGGGCGGCGTCGCGCACGACTTCAACAACATCCTGGCGGTGATCGCGTCGTGCTCCGGCATGCTCGGCGATGCCCTGCCGGCCGGGAGCGAGGACCGCGCGCTGGTCGACGACATCGACGGCGCGGTGACGCGGGCGACCGGGCTCACCCGCCAGCTGCTCGCGTTCTCGCGCCGCCAGGTGGTCGAGCCGATCGTGCTCGACCTCAACACCTGCGTCAACGAGACCCAGCGGATGCTTCGCCGCATGGTCGGCGAGGACATCGTCATCACGACGTCGCTCGATCCCGAGCTCGGTCGCGTGCGCGCCGATCGCGGCTACATCGTGCAGGTGCTGATGAACCTGATCGTCAACGCACGCGACGCGATGCCCAAGGGTGGCATGATCGATCTCACGACGCGCAACGTGGTGCTCGACGCGTCCTACGCCGTCACGCACCCGAGTGCGCGACCGGGCGCGCACGTCATGCTCGCGGTGCGCGACACCGGCTGCGGGATGTCGGCCGAGGTCATGTCCCGGATCTTCGAGCCGTTCTTCACGACCAAGGAGCTCGGCCACGGCACGGGGATGGGGCTGTCGGTCGTGCGCGGCATCGTCGAGCAGGCGGGCGGTCATATCGACGTCGCGAGCGAGCTCGACGTCGGCACGACGTTCCGCATCTATCTCCCGGTCACCACCGCGCGCGATCACCACGACACCGCGACCGCGTCGGCCCCGGCCCTCGGCGTCGAGACCGTGCTGTTCGTCGATGACGACGACCACGTTCGCCGCGCCGTGGCCCGCGGGCTGCGCACGCGCGGCTTCACGGTGATCGAGGCCGGCAACGGCGCGAAGGCGCTCGAGCTGCTCGCCGCCAACCAGGACATCGCGCTGCTCGTGACCGACGTGGTGATGCCCGGGATGGACGGGCGCGAGCTGGTGGAGGCGACGCAGGCCGAGCGCCCGGGCCTGCCGGCGCTCTACACCAGCGGCTACACCGACGACGCGGTCGTGCGCCACGGCGTCCTGCACGGCCAGGTCGAGCTGATCGAGAAGCCCTATCGCGTCGAGACGCTCGCCGCGAAGATCCGGCAGATGCTCGATCGCGACATGCGCTCCGCGGCGTGATCGATCACAGCCGCAGGGCCTCCTCGAGCGCCGACGCGAGCTCGTCGAGCCTCACCGGCTTCGTGATGTAGCGGGTGAACCCGGCGCTGTTCGCGCGCGCGGTGTCCCCGGGCAGCGCCGCCGCGGACAGCGCGATCACGGGGATATCGCGCGTGTCGAGCGATCCGGCCAGGCGTTGCTTGGCCTCGATCCCGCTCATGCCGGGCAGGTTGATGTCCATCAGGACGACATCCGGGCGGCGTGCCCGGATGAGCTCGAGCCCCGCCTCCGCGGTGCGGGCCGTGAGCAGGGTGAGGCGCGGCAGGTCCTCGATGATCGCCTCCATGAGCGCGATGTTCGATGGATTGTCCTCGATGTAGACGACCGTGTACGGCGTCCCGGAGCTGGCGAGCGGGGACTCGCGGGCCTCGCCGAGCGCCCCGGGCGCGCGCTCGGTCGCGTCCGATCGCAGCTCGGGCAGCTCGATCCAGAACTCGGAGCCGCGCCCGGCCTCGCTGGTGAAGCCGACCGAGCCGGCCATCATCTCGGCCAGCCGCTTGCTGATCGCCAGGCCGATCCCGGTGCCCTCGATCGGCCCCGACTCCTGTCCCGCGCGGTGGAACGGCTCGAAGATCCGCGCCCGCTTGTCCTCCGGGATGCCGAGGCCGTCGTCCACCACCGAGACGCGCAGGCGACCGCGCGCCGGGTAGCTGATCCGGAACGTGGCGTGGCCGCCGGCCCGGCCGTACTTGACGGCGTTCGAGCCGAAGTTCATCAGGATCTGCGACAGCCGTGTCCGGTCGGCCTTGACGATCGGGTCGCCGGCGGTGCTCGCGCGGCCGAGCGTGATCTGCTGGCGCGCGGCGATCGGGCCGAGCTGGGTGACGACCTCGTCGATCACCGCGGCGACCACGACGGGCTCGCTCGAGATCGTCACGCGCCCGGCCTCGACCCGCGCCAGATCGAGGACGTCGTCGATCAACCGCAGCAGGTGCTGGCCGCCGCGCTGGACGTGGTCGAGTCGCTGGAGCTGGCGCTCGGTCACCGGGTCCCGGCGATCGCGCTGGACCAGCTCGGTGAACCCGAGGATCGCGTTGAGCGGGGTCCGCAGCTCGTGGCTCATCGAGGACAGGAACTCGCTCTTGGCCGCGCTCGCCGCCTCGGCCTCGCGCCGCGCGGCCCGCAGCTCGTCCTCGCGGATCGCCTCCGCGGTGACATCGACGTAGAGCGAGACCGTGCCGCCCTCCGCCGTGCGCTGCTCGTAGAGCCGGAAGATCTGGCTCGTCGCGGTCCGGACCTCGATCGTGCCGGACGGCGCGGCGTGGTACGCGGTGAGCCTCGCGCGAAGCTCCGCGAGCGCGTCGCCGGAGAACACGCCGCCGCCCAGGCTCGCGTCGAGGACGGCCTGGAACGGCTGGCCGGTCACCGGTCCGGGCAGAGCGGCGCCGAACGTCCGGCGAAACGCGCTGTTCACCATCACGATGCGATCCCGCTCGTCGTACAGCGCGAACGGGTCCTGGATCGCTTCGACCGCGCTCGCGAGGTTGGCGGTCGCGCGGCGGTTGGCTTGCTCGAGCTGCTTGCGCTCGGTGACGTCGCGGATCGCCGTCGAGATCGTGAGGCCGCCGTCGCCGTGCATCGGCGACAGGCTGATCTCGACGGGAAACTCGCTGCCGTCCTTGCGCAGGCCGGTGAGCTCGAGCCCCGAGCCCATCGCGCGCGCCGACGGCGAGGCGGTGAACTGCGAGACATGGCCGGCATGGCGCGCCCGGTAGCGCAGCGGGATCAGCGTGTCGATCGGCTTGCCGATCAGCTCGGCGCGCGAATAACCGAACAGCCGTTCGGCTGCGACGTTGACCAGCAAGATCGTTCCCTTCGCGTCGCACGCGACGACGCCGTCGGGCGCGAGATCGACGAGATCGCGGAACCCGAGATCGGCGCGCCGCTGCTCGGCGGCGATGCGCGCCTCGAGCGCGTCCCCGTGGCGGCGCGCGTGGACGAGCTCGCTGACGTCCTCCACGCGGTGAATGATGTAGCGCACGGCGCCGCCGGCATCGACGATCGGCGTGTTGACCGGCGACCACCAGCGCTCCTCGAACTCGCCGGTCGGCCGCCGCACGTCGTACTTCTGGATCGCCATCGTGTCGGGCGCGCGCGTCGCGATCGCGCGGGCGATCGACGCCGCGAGGTTGCGCGTCCCCGTGGCCTCCGGATCGGCCGGATTGTCGGGGAACACGTCGAACAGCGCGCGGCCGACGATCGCCTCGCGCCGGGTCATGGTGGCGCGCAGGTACGCGTCGCTGGCGCCGAGGATCGTGAGGGCGGGATCCGGTGCGAGCACGAGGTACAGCCCGGGAGCCGCCTCGAACAGCGTGCGGAAGTCGAGCTCGGCCACGACGGATAGCGTAGCCACCGGCGCTCGCCGGCCAAGACCGCAGCGTGTCGTTTCGGGTTGGTCGCGCGCGGGGACGCGCGGATTTCGCGCCTGGCCCGATCCGGACGCAAGGCCTGCGCGGGGTCACGACGGACCCGCAGCCGCCGGCGCGATGCTCGCGGCGCGGCGCAGGCTCACCGCGCGGGCGCGTTCCACCAGCCGCCGCCGAGCGCGGTGTAGAGCGCGACCGTGTCCTGGAGGCGCTGCGCGATCGCCTGGATGTAGCCGAGCCGGGCCTGGAGAAACTGCTCGTTCGCGACGATGACCTGGAGGTAGTTGGCGATCCCGGCGCGGTAGTTCGCCTCGATCAGATCGAGCGCCTGCTGCGCGCTGTCGACCGCTTCCTTCTGCGCGCGCAGCGCATCGGCGTCGTGGACGAGCGCGCGCAGCGTGTCGGCGACCTGCTGGAACGCCGCCAGCACGGTCTGGCGATAGCTCGCGAACGTCTGATCGCGCGCGTCGATCGCGGCGCGGCGCTGGTAGTACAGCGTGCCGCCGTGAAACAGCGGCGCGGTGAGGCCGGCCGCGATCCCGCCGAACACGCCGTTGCTCGCGAACAGCGATCCGAGCGCGGTGTTGTTCGCGCCGAGGCTGCCCGACAGCGACAGATCGGGCAGCATCGCGGCGGTGGCGACGCCGATCTGCGCGGTGGCGGCGTGGAGCTGGGCCTCGGCGACCAGCACGTCGGGGCGCTGGCGCACCAGCTCGGCGGGCAGGCTGACCGGCACGTTCGACGGCAGCGTCAGGTGATCGAGCGCGATCTGCGGAATCGGCTCGCCGGGCGGCTTGCCGATCAGCGCCGCGATCAGGTGGTCGGCCTGGTCGAGCTTCTGCTCGAGCGCGGGGATCGTGGCCTCGGTCGCGGCGATCTGGCTCTCGATCGCGAGCACGTTGGCATACGGGATCGTGCCGCCGGCGGCCTGCGCGCGCGTGATGCGTAGCTGCTCGCGCTCGAGCGTGATGGTCTCGCGGGTGGTGTCGATCTCGGCGGCATACGCGCCGCGCGCGATCGCGGCGTCGAGCACGTTCGCCGCGAGCATGACCTCGAGGCCGACCATCGTGTAGCGTGCCGCGTCGACCTGCGCGCCCAGCGCCTCGACCTGCCGCCGCTGGCCGCCCCAGATGTCGAGCGCGTAGCTGATCGTGCCGGACAGCGTGTACAGCCCGAACGTCGTCGCGGGCGCGCTCTGACCGAACTGGATCGGCGTCTCGCGCTGGTAGCTCGCGCCGGCGTGCGCGTCGAGCTGCGGGAAGAACACGCCGTAGCCGGCGCGCAGGCTGTCCTGGCTGCGCTGCACGCTCGCGCGCGCCGCGGCGAGATCCTGGTTGCCGGCGTAGCATGCCGCGACCAGCGCATCGACCTCGTGCGAGCCGAACAGCGTCCACCAGTCGGCCGCGACCTTGCCGCCGAGCGCGAACGTCTGCGCGCGCCCGTCGGCCTCGGTGGTCTGCGCGGGGATCGTGGTGTAGCCCCGGGTGCTCGGCGCGGCGGGCGGCGTGAAGTCGGGGCCGACGCGACACGCGGCGAGCCCGAGCACGAGCGCGCTCGCTCTCACGGTTTGGCTCCGATGTAGACGTCGACCAGCTGGCCGGGGAACACCCGCACCCCCTCCGGCGGCCGGAACCGGAACACCACCGGCAGCACGCGCAGGTCGACCTTCTCCTGGCGCTGGTTCGATAGCTCGATCTTGGGCGAGACGTAGGGCTGCACGCGCACGAACTCGAGCGGCACCTTGGTGGTCGTGCCGCGGATCGACATCTCGGCGCGGATCGTCGCGGGCGGCGGCAGCCGCGCGATCAGGATCTCGTCGACGTAGCACCGCACGGCGAGGTAGTCGTTGGCGCCGCTCATCACCACGACCGGGCCCATGCCCTGCGTGTAGGTGTCGTACGTGCCCTGCGGCGAGACGTAGCTGCCGACCGTGGTGTTGATCGACATCACGATGCCGTCGGCGGGGGCGCGGATCGTGTACTTCGCGAGCAGCGCGCTCGACGCCGCCGTGGCCCGGACCAGCGCCTCGTGCTGCCGCTCCTCGTTCCTGACGTCGTAGACCCAGGCGCCGGCGCGGGTGAGCTCGTACTGGCGCGTGACGACGTCGAGGTTGGCCTGCGCGACGTGCTCGGCGTTGACCGCGTTGTCGAGCGCGTCGCGGCTGACCGACTCCGGCGCGATCTCGTACGACCGGCGCTGCTTGTCGAGCTGGTCGCGCGCGGTCTTGAGCTGTGCGGTCGCGAGGTCGAGCTGCGCCTTCGCGACCGCGAGGTTCTCGTGCCGCGGCTGGGCGCGCAGCTCGTCGAGCATCGCGGCGGCCGCATCGGCCTGGGCGCGCTGCTGATCGACGATCGCGCGCTGCACCGAGGCGTCGAGCGCGGCGAGCACGTCGCCGGCCCGCACGCGCTGGCCCTCCGCGACCTCGATCTGCGTGACGGTCCCGGCGACCTCCGGATAGATGTTGGTGTTCTCGCCGTGCTCCTGGAAGCTCTCGACGATGCCGTTGGCGTAGATCCCGTTGCCGTAGGGGTTGTGCGCGGGATCGAACGCGGGTGGCAGGGTCTTGCTCGGCACCGCGTAGACGTACGCGCTGACACCCGCACCGAGCGCGCCGAGCACGACGAGCACGAAGATGATCTTGTTACGCATGATGTTCTCCGTCGTCGAGCAGCCGCCCGTCCTCCATGTGGAGGATGCGGTCGGCGAAGCTGTAGATGCGATCGTCGTGGGTCACGACGATGATGCAGGTGTGTTCGTCGAGCACCTCGGTCTTGACGAACTCGACGATCTTGCGGCCGGTGTCGCCGTCGAGCGACGCGGTGGGCTCGTCGAGGATGAGCAGCTCCGGCCGCGCCGCGATCGCGCGCGCGATCGCGACGCGCTGTTGCTCGCCGCCCGACAGCCGCGTCGGCGGGAGGTCGCCGCGCTTGCTCAGCCCGACGATGTCGAGGTGCTTGTCGGCGATCTGCATCGCCACGTCCCAGTCGACCCGCCGGAGGATCAGCGGGACCGCGACGTTCTCGCGGGTCGAGAGCGTGGGGAACAGGTGATAGTCCTGGAACACGAAGCCGATCTTGCCGAGCCGGAGCGCGGCGACCTGCTTCTCGGGCAGGCTCCACACGTCGGCGCCGTCGATCGCGACCGAGCCGGAGTTCGGCCGCAGGATCCCCGAGATGATGCTGAGCAGCGTGGTCTTGCCGCTGCCCGACGGGCCGACGATGTAGAGCATCTCGTGAAAGCGCGCGGAGAACGTCACGTCGCGCACGGCGTACGTGCGGGTCTCGCCGTCGCCGAACCAGCGGGTGAGCGCTCGCGCTTCGATCGCGGTGTTCGCCATCGTCAGCCTCGAAAGATGTCGTAGGGATCGATGCGCAGGACCTTGCGCACCGCGATGTAGCCGCTGAACGCCGCGATCACGAGCACCATCGCGAGCGCGAGCCCGAGATTGCGATACGTGATGATCGACGCGTAGTCGGGCATGCGCAGCTTGGCGAGCGCGACCATCCCCGAGCACAGCCCGATGCCCAGGCCGTAGCCGACGATCCCGGCGACCAGCGCCTGGAAGAAGATCATCGCGACCAGCTCGTGGCTCTTCGCGCCGATCGCCTTGAGCGCGCCGAACTTCTCGAGGTTCTCGAGCACGAACGTGTAGAAGGTCTGCCCGGAGATCGAGAGCCCGACGAGGAACGCGATCGCGGTCATCATCAGGATGTTCATGCCCATGCCGGTGCGGAACGTGTACCAGTGGGTGATCCGATCGATGAAGCCGTCGTCGGTCACCACGTCGTAGCCGAGCTTCTCGACCTCGGCGCGGATGTGCGGGATCGCCGCGGCGTCGCGCGGCTCGACGAGCACGAACGACATCGTGTAGCGCATCGACGGGATGTACTGCACGGCCCGGCTGAACGTGGTGTACAGGGTCGGCATGCCGAACAGGCCGCTCGCCGGCACCTTCGCGATGCCGACGATCACGCCGCGGTGATCGTTGAGCTCGAAGTCGGTGCCGATCACCGGATTCTCGAGCTTGCCGAACTCGGCGTCCTCGACCGCGATGAAGCCATTCTCGGCGTAGATGTCCTCGATCTTGCCCGCGACGAGCTGCGGGCGGCCGAGCAGGCTCGTGTCGTCGAGGCCGAGCACGGTGACGGGCTGGTACGTGCCGTCGCGCAGCCGGAGCAGCGCGCCGCCGGAGTACAGCGGCACGGCGTAACGAACGCCGTCGATGCTGCGCACGGCGTCGAGCACGTAGTCCGGCAGCGGGATCGCGCTGGCCACGTTGGTGACCGAGCGATCCATCACCCACATCTTCGCGCCGGTGTTGGTCACGGTCGACGACGCCTTCTTCATCATTCCGGAGAACAGCGAGGTGACCTGCACCATCAAGAACACCGAGAACGTGATGCCCATCAGGGTCGCGACGAACTTGCCCCGATCGTTCACGAGCAGGCGGTATGCAATCTTGAGGATGCCGAGCACGCTGCTGCCTGATCGTGCAGAGGACATGCCGCGTCGATCCCGCCGCTCGGCTGCGGAAGCTGCGCGACGGGCCGCGGGCGGTGCAGCGCTTGCGCGGTTTCCGCGGCGCTGCCCCGCGCTAGGCTGGAATGCGAGCTGCAGAAGGTCGCGGCCATGACGACCATGGGCGATCTGATCTCGCAGTTGTTCGCGACTTACGAGCGCGAGTACCACGACGACGAGCTCGCGGCCGTCGCGACCCAGGTGACGCTGGCCGAGCTGCTTCGCGCGCGGGGCGCCAAGCGGGCCCGGCTGGCCGCGCCGCGCAAGGACGCCTGATCGCGCCCGCGCTGCGGCCGCCGCGGGCAGGCGCGAACGAGCTGCGCGCTACCGCTTCGCGGTCCCGATCGCGCGATGCGCCTCGCCGTGCGCTTCGGACAGCGTGTCGTGGCGGCGCTCCTGCGTGGTGCCCGACGAGCTCGACAGCTTGGTGGCGCCGTGCGGATTGCCGGCGGCGACCGATTCGGATTGCGAACGATCTGCGGCCTGGTCCCCGATCGCGTGGTAGCTGCCGGGCTTGCCGCTCGCCAGCGTGTGCTCGACCCCGCCGACGTGCTCGTCGAAGTGCAGCTCGTGCGCGGGCCGTTCGAGCAGCCGCGCGAGCTGCGCCGGCAGCGCGCCGGCCAGCCATGCCAGCGCCTCGTCCGAGAGCTGCTCGGCGAGCACGTGACAGACGCTGGCCAGCAGCTCGCGGGCGCGCGCGACGTCGTGGTCGAGCGCGAACAGCCGCTCCTCGATCGGGATCGCGATGTCGGCCGGCGAGAGCAGCGCGTTGCGGAACGTCGGCGGGAGCTCGGCGGCCACCTGGTCGCGCCGCCCGCGTGCGAGATAACCACCGAGATTCGACAGCACCACGTGGGTCGCGACCTCGGCCTCGCCGAGCGCGGCTCCGGCATGGCCCGCAACATGCGCGATGAAGTCCTCTGCCGTCATGCGTCGTCAGGTTGCATCGGACGTGCCGCCGAGGTGCGACGCCGGCGCAGCCTGGCACGTCGCGTGCTGCTGGATATGTCATGACCGATCTCACAAGGCAGCGCGAGCTCATGGTCCAGCGGCAGATCCGCGCGCGCGGCGTGCGCGACCGCCAGGTGCTCGATGCGATGGCGAGCGTGCCGCGCGAGGCCTTCTTGCCCCCGGAGCTGGCGGAGCACGCGTACGCCGACACGCCGCTGCCGATCGCGGCAGGGCAGACGATCTCCCAGCCGTACGTCG
Source organism: Kofleriaceae bacterium (assembly GCA_035516595.1). GTDB lineage: Bacteria > Myxococcota_A > Polyangia > Haliangiales > Haliangiaceae > JABFXX01. Next base: position 40,234 of record DATJAE010000087.1, read on the forward strand.
TCGCGCTCATGATCGAGGCGCTGGAGCTGCGCGGTGACGAGACCGTGCTCGAGATCGGCACGGGATCCGGTTACGCCGCCGCCGTGCTGGGGCGCGTCGCCAAGCAGGTCTACACGATCGAGCGGGTTCCCGAGCTCGAGCGGGTCGCGCGCGAGCGCCTCGCGCGGCTCGGCTTTGCCAACGTCGAGACGCGCTGCGGCGACGGCACGCTGGGCTGGCCGGAGCACGCGCCGTACGACGCGATCATCGCAGCGGCGGGCGGGCCGGAGGTGCCTCGCGTGCTGATCGACCAGCTGGCGATCGGCGGCCGGCTCGTGATCCCGATCGGCGACAGCCGGAATCAGCAGCTGGTCCGGTTCACGCGGGTGAGCGACGACAAGGTGCACCAGGAGGATCTCGGCGCCGTGCGGTTCGTGCCGCTGATCGGCGCGCACGGCTGGGCCGAGGATCCGGATCCATCGCGCCACCGCGGGGTGTGGCCGCCGCGCAACCCCGGCCCGCTGCGGGCTCCGCGTCCGGCGACGCGCGACGCGGTCGTCGCCAAGCTCGTGCGCGAGTGCGCCGAGCCGATCGCGCGCATCGACGACGCGCCGCTCGACGGCCTGATCGAGCGCATCGGCGACGCGCGGGTCGTGCTGCTCGGCGAGGCCACGCACGGCACGTCCGAGTTCTATCGCATGCGGACGCGCATCACCCAGGAGCTGATCCAGCACCACGGCTTTCGCGCGGTCGCGGTCGAGGCCGACTGGCCGGATGCCTCGGCGATCGATCGCTACGCGCGCGATCTGCCGGCGCGTTCGCGCGGCTGGACGCCGTTCGCGCGGTTTCCCCAGTGGATGTGGCGCAACCGCGAGACCCAGGTGCTGATCGAGTGGCTGCGCGCGCACAACGCCGGGGTGCACGAGCGCGCGAGCTTCTCGGGCCTCGATCTGTACAGCCTGTACACCTCGGCGTACGAGGTCGTGCGCTACCTCGAGCGCGTCGATCCCGATGCCGCGCAGGTCGCGCGCGAGCGCTACGGCCGGCTGACGCCGTGGCAGCACGATCCGTCGGCGTACGGCCACGCCGCGCTGGTCGGGCGCATCCAGCCCTACGAGCACGAGGTGGTCGCGATGCTGCGCGATCTGCTCGCGCGCCGGATCGAGTACTCGGCGCAGGACGGCGACGAGTTCTTCGACGCGGCGATGAACGCGCGCGTCGTGGCCGGCGCGGAGCGCTACTACCGCGCGATGTTCTACGGCTCGGTGGAGTCGTGGAACCTGCGCGACTCGCACATGTTCGACACGCTCCGCGCGATCCTCGCGCACCGCGGCGAGGGCGCCAGGCTCGTCGTGTGGGAGCACAACTCGCACGTCGGCGACGCCCGCGCGACCGAGATGGCGGCGCGCGGCGAGCACAACGTCGGCCAGCTGTGTCGCGCGGCGTTCGGCGACGACGTCTACATCGTCGGCTTCGGCACCGACCACGGCACGGTCGCCGCCGCCAGCAACTGGGACGAGGCGATGCAGCGGATGCGCGTGCGGCCGTCGCGCTCCGACAGCTACGAGCGGCTGTGCCACGACGCCGGGGTGCCGGCGTTCCTGCTGCACCTGCGCGATCCGATCCGCCGCGAGCTGCGCGAAGAGCTGTCCGAGCCGCGGCTCGAGCGCGCGATCGGGGTGGTCTATCGCCCCGACAGCGAGCTCCACAGC
>DATJAE010000088.1:0-18787 GCA_035516595.1 Kofleriaceae bacterium
CGGTTCCGCGATCAGGCGCTCGAGTCGAGCGTGCTCGGCGAGCTCGCGGTCGAGACCTACTACACGTTCAGCCCGCCGGTCGCCGGCGTGATCGGTCAGTCCGAGCTGCTCCGCCAGGGCGCGCGCGACGTGCTCGCGCCGATCGTCGAGCGCGTGCGCCGCCTCCGCTTCTAGCCGCGCGAAAAGACCAGAACCGGGCTAGGATGCTTCGCGCATGTTCGCGTGGGTGGTGATCCGGCAGGACGCGGCCGGCGTGCTCGCCGCGGCGATCGGCAAGGCGTGGACCGGCGGCGACGCGGTGATCGCCGGGCTCGGCTTCCCCGGCACGGCGGCGCGGCTCACCGTCGTGTGGGCCGACCGCGCGCGCGGCCGCCGCGCGCCGCGCTGGCCGGGCGTGCTCGACGACTGGAAGGACATCAACGAGGAGCCGCTGTTCCCCGAGGACGCGCTGCCGGTGCTCGCCGAGGAGCTGTCGGGGCTCGGCGCGCCGACCCTGTGCGTGCACGGCGGGCCGGGCCTGGTCCACGGCACGGTCGCCTGGTACGAGCAGGGCGCGCTGATCAGCTACGAGCACGTCGGCGCCTCGTCGGTGTCGTGGGATCCGGACCGCGGGCTCGGCCGGCCGTTCGATGGCACCGCCGCCTCGATCGCGGCGCTCGGCGGCAAGCGCGTGGCCAAGCTGTTCGGCGCCGATCGCGACGTCGACATGTTCGAGCGGATCGAGCTCGCCAACCGCGCGGTCGGCGGGGTGCTGCTCACCCGCGCGTTCCATCGCATCCTCGGCGGCAAGCCGCCGGCGATCGACGATGTCGCCGGCATGGTCGCGACCGCACCGACCGGGCGGATCGCGGCGCCGTGACTACGGCCCGGCGACCGCCATGGTCCCGGTGAGGCTCATCGTGACCGGCGTCGTCGTGGTGCCGCACTTCTGATCGAGCGATACCGTGCCGGCGAACGTGAGCGCGAACCCCGCGGGGTTGGTGCCGTCGTCGCACATGTGCGCGGCGGTGGCCGTGCCGGACGGCGCGGCGCTGCCGAGCGAGTAGGTGCAGCCGCTGGCGTCGGTGCCGGTGACTTCGACCAGCTGGACGTCGGTGCCGAGCGCGCCGGGCGTCTTCTCGAGCTTGTCGGGGCGCGGGATGCACAGCGTGAGCAGCGCGGTGCTGTCGGGGTTCGATCCGCTCATCCCGCACACCGTATGCGGCGGGCACTGGATGGTGAGGCTCGTCACGTCGGGCGTGTCGGGACAGTCGTTGTTCGCGCCGGCGACCAGGTCGCCGTAGGTGAACGTCACCGTGCTGTCGCTGACCGTCGCGCCGAACTCGGGCGCACCCTGGGGTCCGCACGTCGGGTTGCTCGGGCAGCCGGCGAGCGCGGCCGCGAGGCTAATAGTCGAAAGGAACCGTGAGCGCGACATGAGCTTCCACCGCGTTGCCGAACCGGTTGTGCTGGACGATGTAGTCGAGGATGCCCTCGAACCGCGCGGCCGCCCAGCGGTGCTTGAGCTCGAACGCGTCGCCGAGCACGCCGAGCTTGGCCTCGAACATGTGGCCGTCGAACGCCGACATCTTCGGATCGTCGGTGTAGTACGACAGCGGCATCACGCTCGGGTCCGGATAGCGCACCTGGTAGAAGTACGACGCGGTCTGCGTGTAGTAGCGATAGCCGAACGTGGCGTCGACGTCGAGCCCGGCCTGCTGGACGATCCGGATCTCCGGCGTGTGTGCCGTGATCTTCCAGTCGTCGTGATAATAGCGATACGCCGCGATCAGCGTGGTCTGGCTCGCCGGGATGTAGATCCGGGTCGACAGCGCGACCGCCTGGCGCAGCCGGGTGAACGGGTGCTTCTCCGGGACGAACCCGGTCGTGGTCAGCGCGAGCCGGTACGGATTGGACTGAAAGCCATCGAGATACGACATGTCGTAGGTGAGCGCGACCAGCGCGTTGCGGCTGATGATCTGGCTCACCGAACCGAACGCGGTGTACGTGCGCAGGTGGCAGCCCTTGCTCGCCGGATCCGAGTTGCCCGGGCACTGCAGCTTGATCCCGCCGAGCGCGCCCTGCGCGTTCGACGCGTCCATCGTGTCGTGCGAGTACCCGGCGCCGCCCTCGATCGTCGCGTTCTTCTGCGCGACGTCGGCCGCGCCGCGCACGCCGATGTAGCCCGAGTGATAGTCCGACTCGGTCGAGAACTTGCCCTCGGCGCCGAGCCGGAACTTGTCGAGCCAGGCCAGGCTCGCCGGGCCGTCGAACTCGCGGGTGTAACCGCCGCCGGCCTCGTAGCGCTGCTCGCTGAACGGCACCGCGTTGGCCGCGCCCGAGCCGGCCGACGCCGAGGTGATCGCGTCGACCAGGAAGTGAGCGTCGAGCAGGCCGCGCGCGCCGACCTCGAACAGGCCGTCGAGCATCGGCTGGATCACGCGGGTCGAGCGCTCCTTGTAGTAGACGCCGCGCATCGACAGCGTACCGTCGGCGCGGGCGGGCGCGGCGAGGCCGGCGAGTACGGCGCAGCCGGCGGCTAGTTGCAGCCGCATCCGCCACCCGGCTGGCCGGTGCCGCCCTCGGCACCTTCGCGGGCGCCGTGCGCGTGCTGATTGAACCGCGCCTCGCCGGGATCCTGGTCGTTGGTCATCGAGCGCTTCGCGAGGTTTTCACGCTGATGGGCGTGGACCACCACGCATCCGGACGCCGCGAGGACAGCCACCGCGAACAGCAGGATCTTCACTGCGCGCGACCATAACACCGGTGCGTGCGCGCGCGCGACTCGTGGTAAAGCACCGGCATGCGTACCTCGTTCGTTTTTCTCCTGGCATGCGTTGCGGCGTGCGGAGCGATGCCCGGCCACGAAGCCACACCGACAGAGGCCGCCGGCTCGGGCAGCGGCAGCGCGTCGCCCGCCGCGATGGCCGGCGACGTGTCGTTCGAGCTTCCCCCGATCGAGATCAAGGGCGTGGTGTTCCAGCCCGAGGCGATCTACGCGCCGTCGATGATGCTGTACTACCCGAAGCGCAAGACCACGCTCGAGAAGCAGCGCACCGTGTTCCAGACCACGAAGGACACCGTGCAGAAGCAAGCGCAGGCCGCGGTGCTCGCGACCCTGCTCTACGACAAGGCCAAGACGCTCACCGACGACAACGCGAAGAACGACCTCTACAAGGAGGCGCTGCAGGCGCTGTCCGACGCCGCGCAGGCTTCGGGCGACGACAAGGTCGACGACATCACGCTGCGCCTGATCGGGCGCTACGCGTTGATGCTCAATCCGCCCGACTACCCGACCGCCGAGAAGGCGTGGCAGGGCCTGGTCACGCGCTTCCCGAAGGAGAAGGACGCCGACGACAACAAGGGCTGGCTCGGCTACACGCTGCTCATGGAGTACAAGAACGCCGACGCGCTCGCCGCGGTGAAGGACGCGCCGCTGTCCGAAAAGCACCCCGAGCTCGCGTACGTGATCGCGTGGGCGAAGTTCCGCGCGGGCGACTCGCAGGGCGCGTGGCAGGCGCTGACCACCGCGGCCAAGGGCTGGGGCGACCTCCCGCACGATCCGCTCGAGCGCGACATCCAGCTGTTCGCCGGCCGCACCAACGTCTCGGTGAAGGACGCGTTCAACGAGCTGCTGTCGGTCTCGAGCAAGGGCAAGGGCCCCGACGTGGTCTACAGCATCTACGCCAACCTCGGCCTGTTCACCTATCAGTACGCCGGGCGCTGGGCCGACGCGGTGCAGGCGCTGCAGCTGGCGCTCGACTCCGGCGCGAAGATCCCGCCCGAGGACATCCCGACGATCAAGTATCGCCAGGCCGACTTCACCGTGCGGCTCGACGATCCGGTGACCGCCGCGAAGTACGCGTTGCAGGCGCTCCAGGCGCTGCCCGCGTGCGCCGGCAAGTGCACGCCGCAGGACGCCGAGAACGTGGTCGAGAGCGTCCACCAGATGGCGCGGCTGTTTCACATCCTCTACGCGACCGCCAACGACGTGCGCTACTACCAGCCCGCGCACGACCTCTACGCCGCGACCATCCCGCTGCTCACCGCGAACAAGCAGCTCCACGATCAGGGCGCGCAGGACTTCGACACGCTCGAGCGCACGTTCAAGGCGATGAAGGCGGGCAAGGGCACGCACGACAAGCAGGCGCTCGGCGTCCTGCTCGAGCGCCACAACCAGGAGATCCAGGCGTGCTACGAGCTCGGCCTGCTGTCGAACCCCAAGCTCGCCGGCACGGTCGTGGTGAACCTCGAGTCGGATCAGACCGGCGTCGTCAAGGGCGCCGCGACCGACCCGAAGGCCGGGATGGCCGACCTGTCGATGGTCGCCGGCTGCGCCGCCGATCGCGTGAGGCACTGGAAGCTGCCGACGCGCGCGCAGGCCGGCTCGACCCGGATCAAGCTCGTCTACACGATGGCGCCGCGCTCGCACGACAAGGGCAGCGCGGGCGGCACCGCGACCGGCGCCAACCCGAAGGCGCCGTAGGCTAGCGGCGCGCGGAGCGCCGCGCGGTGCGGCGGCGGCGCGGCGGCGGGCCGAGCGAGGTGCCGGCGAGCCGCGCGGTGCGTTCGAGCTCTCCGATCAGTCGTTCGGCGAGCGCGACCCGCGACGGCTGGTCGGGATCGGCGTACAGCCCGGTCGGGCGCGCGCTGGTCGCGACGAACCGGCGCAGCGCGTGGTAGCACGCGCGCGCGTCGCCGAGCTGGTGGTGCGCGGCCGCGAGGTTCCAGTGATGGAGCGGCCAGTCGGGTTCGGCCTCGAGCGCGCGATGCAGCGGCGCGAGCGCGTCGCCCGGGCGCGCCTGCGCGAGGGCGCACGCGGCGGCCGCGGCGGCGACGTCGGGGTTCGCGGCGTCGCAGCGGGCGAGCAGGGCGCGCGCGCGAGGCACGTCGCCGTCGGCGACGAGCTCGGTCGCGCGGCCGAGCGTGATCGAGGTCGGGTGCGCGTGCGCGCGGCCGCCGAGGTGCGCGTCGCCGAGCTCGAGCAGGTCGCGGCCGAGGTAGTACGCGGGGCCGAGCCGGTCGGGTGCATCGCTCGACTGGCGCGCCGCGGCCGCGACCACCGCGCGCGCGTGCGCGAGCTCGCTCGAGGCGACGCGGTAGCCATCGCCGGTCAGGCTCGCGATCAGCTCGGCGCAGTCACCGCCGCTGGCCACGCGGTCCTCGTGGACGCAGTCGTCGATCCGGCGGTCCGGGCCGATCAGCACGGCCCACCGCCGGCACGCGCGCTCGCCGGTCAGCTTGCGCGACGCCACCACGACGACGCGATCGCCCGGATCGACGAGCACCGCGACGCGCGTGGGATGGCCGGGACGGCGGGCGAGCTCGCCGGGCGGCTCGCCCGCGAGCGCGGCGTCGGCGATGCGCTCGCGAAGCGCGCCGTCGAGATCGAGCCGCACGCACAGCTCGCTGCCCAGCCGGTGCGCGGCGGCGGGATCGACGTCGGCCATGACGTCGAGCAGGTGCACCAGATCGTCCTCGCGCAGCTGGCGGATCATCATGTCGGCCGCGGCGGCGATGTCGGCGGGGGTGACCAGCTGCGCGGCGAGCGCGATCGCGGAGCGCCGCTGGATCGCGGCCGGATCGGAGAACCGCGCGGCGCTGCGCTCGCCGAGCTCGGCGAGCAGGCCGAGCGCGCACACCTTGCCCTCGTCGCTCGCGTCGCTCGCGGCGACGCGGCGGAGCTCGGCGATCACGCGGGCCCGCGCGGCGCCGGCCGCGAGGTGATCGAGCGCGGCGCGCGCGGCATCGCGGCGGCGCCCGAGCGCCGCGCACAGCTCGCGTCCGAGCAGCGGCACCGCGCGCGATCCGAGTCGATCGATCGCGCGCTCGACGTGCAGCGCGATCCGCGCGGCGGCGCTCGGCGAAAGCGACGCGAACCAGTCCGAAATCATCCGGAGGTCGGCGAACGTGCTCTCGCCCATCTGTGACCATACCATAGATGTATGGTCACGCAGTCGTCAACATATTTTCAGTAGGTTAGATGCCGGTGCAGGCGATCGCGCTTGACGTGCAGATCTCGCCCGCTCAAGCGGGTCACCATCACATCTGCTCGCCGAAACTGCTCGATCGAGTGTGCACATCGAGAACACGCCACGCGAGATCGCACTTCGCGCGCACGTTTGGTAAGTCGCAGCACTCCGTCGACGAGACTTCGCAGCGACGAGACCGGATTTCGCTTGCGAACGATCGGTCCGTTCGCAATTCTTCCGCCGACGTTTGTCGGGAGAGTTGACATGGCGAAGACCGAGTCCACTGCGGTGAACCAGCTGATCTCGTCGGTGCAGTCGAACCGACAGGTCAACCCGGAGCCTTCGGAGGACTTGCTGTTCAGCCCGCCGAAGCCGCGGATGACCGCCACGATTCCCCCGACCCACAAGTCCGCCGGCGAGGTCGCGCCGCTGCCGCGCCGCGTGGCCGGCGGAACCTCCCAGCACCAGCTCCCGGCGCAGCCGGTGCGCATGATGACGGCGCCGCCGTCGCGGACGCAGACCATCCCGCCGCTGCCGGCCGCGACGCGTCCGAGCAAGTCGACCCTCCCGCCGCCGCGCCCACCGACCGCCGCGCCCGCCGGCACGCCGGCGCCACAGCGCATGTCGCCGACAACGATCCCGCCCACCCCCGTGGCCACGGCCTCCGCGCCGCGGCCCGCGCCGCCGGTGCCGACGCGCACCGCGCCGCCGCCGACCACGCCGGTCGCGGCGCCGTTCGCGGCGAGCCCCGCGGTCCCGCCGCCGATCAGCGCGCGGGTCGCCGCGCCGGTGCCCGCGCCGCCGATCGTCGCGCCGCCGGCGCCCCCGCCGCCCGTCCAGCACAGCGCGATCGACCGCACGGGGGACGCGGTCTCGGCCGACAGCTGGTTCGAGCCGAGCCGCATGGTCGAGAAGGTCGACCAGACCTGGGTCGGCACGATGACGGTCGAGAAGCAGCGCGAGCCGCTGTGGCTCGTGAAGAAGCTCGCCGCGCCGGCCGCCGCGATGGTGCTGCTCGGCGTCATGATCGGCGGCTATCTCGCGTTCAACGGCGAGGGCGGTCACAAGCACCATGCCGCGAAGGCGCAACCGCCGTCGGTCGCCGCTGCACAGCCGGCGGCCGCGCTGCCGGCCGCCGAATCGTCGAACGCCGCGACGGCCTCCGCCGGCGCGACGCAGCCCGAGCCGCCGGCACCGGCGCCCGCACCCGCCGCCGCGCCCGCTGCCGAGCCGGCCGTGGCGGCACCGGCACCGGCCGCCGAGCCGGCGGTCGCCGCGACCGCACCCGCCGCCGAGCCGGCGGTCGCCGCGACCGCACCGGTCGCCGAGCCGGCGCCGGCCGCACGCAAGCTGGTCGACATCCGCATCGACTCGAGCCCGGCGGGTGCGACCGTGATGCTGGTGTCGAACGGCAAGACCTCGTTCCTCGGCACCACGCCGATCGCGACGTCGCTCGACGCCGCGGGCGCGTACGACGTCGTGTTCGCGCTCGAGGGCAAGCCGACGCAGAGCGTCCACCTCGATCCGAGCAAGACCCACCATCTCGACGTCGCGCTCGGCAAGGGCAGCGCGCCGGCCGTCGCCGCCGCGACCCCCGCGCCCGCGCCGGCCGCTCACCACCACGCGTCGCGCCCGGCGGTGGCGCTCGCCGACCCCGGATTCGACACGCCGAAGCCGGCGCCGAAGCCCAGGGCGACGCCCGCGACGATCACGTCGGAGCCGCCGACCGGCGGCACCGGCACGCTGATGGTGTCGAGCAAGCCGCCGTGCGAGCTCATCATCGACGGCAAGACCACCGGGCTCACCACGCCGCAGCGCTCGATCGCGCTGCCGGTCGGCGCTCACAAGGTCACGTTCGTCAACGCGACCCAGAACATCAAGAAGACGGTGGCGGTCTCGATCTCGGCCGATCATCCGACCAAGCTGATCCAGAACCTCATGAACTAGGGCGCGAGCTTGCAGGCATTCGCGGCCGGCGGCTTGCACAGGCCCATGTCGTTGCAGGTCGCCGCCATGCCGTTCTGGGTCGGGCAGGTCGAGTCGTTGCCCGCGGTGCAGGCCGTGGTGCACACCTGGAAGCCCGACGCCTCGTAGTTCTGGCAGGTCGGCGCGTTCGCACCGCAGTCGTGCTCGGTGTTGCAGGGGTCGTAGATCGCGCCGGTGCACGCGGGCTCCAGCGCGTCGACGTGTCCCGCCGGTGCGCTGCTCGTGCACGCGGCGATCGCGAATACGAAAGCCAAGGTCCGCATGGATCCATCCTACACTTGGATGTACGTTGCGCGGCAAGGAGGCCTGCGTGGCACACATCGACGTCTTCAGGAGCTGGGCCGAGTCGATCCGCCAGGACATCGACGCGTACAAGGCGGTCCTCGAGTCGGCCAAGGCCGACGATCACGCGAAGAAGCTCGCCGGCGCGGCGCTCTCGTACCTGGTCAGCAAGATGGATCTGATCCCGGACTGGAATGAAGGCATCGGGGTGATCGACGACGTGATGGTGCTCCGCGTGTGCGCGCAGCTGACGCAGGGCCACGAGCCCGGGCCGCTGCCGTCGGCCGCCGAGGCCAGCCTCGGGCGGATGGCGAACGAGGCCGAGAAGATCACGTCGTTCCTCGGCGGCGCGATCTACGACAAGCTCAAGGCGTACTGCGCCAGGCTCGAGGACCAGGCGGTGCGCGGCCGCACGCCCGGCCAGCTCGCCGCGGATCCGGCGCTGCGCAAGCAGCTCTACGCCGAGCTCGAGGACGAGCTGCAGCGGACCGTGCCGATCGTGATCAAGGATCCGGCGGACGCCGAGCTCCGGCTCAAGGCCTACCTCACGCACAAGCTGAAATGATCCGCGCGCTCGTCATCGCGTGCGCGCTGTGCGCGGCGACCGTCGCGCGCGCCGACGACACGTTCGAGAGCAAGGCGCAGGGCGCCGAGCGCGTGCGTCACGTCGCGAACGTGGTGTGGGCACTGACCGCGCCGTGCGACCGGGGCGACGACACCGAGCAGCGCCAGTGCCGCCACGTCCGCGACGAGCGCGTCACCGAGCTCGCGGGTCAGACCCTGCTGGTCGAGGCCGGGCCGGGCGCGTTCTCGCACGGCGAGTGGAACGCCGCGAAGAAGTCGGTCGCGGTGAAGCTGGTCGCGTGCATCGCGTGTGCGGGGCTCGAGATCGACGGCAAGACCTGGTTCGTCACCGGCGGCGCGCCGCTCGGCTTCGACGGCGATCGGCCGCGCGCCCAGGTGCTCTACGACAACGCGCTGGGCTTTGCCGACGAGACCGCCGCGCGCGCGTGGCTCGCCGGGGTCGGCAACGCGCGGGTCGAGCTGCTGGTCAAGGTGCCGGCCAAGCCGCGCTGGCCCGACAGCGGCCGCCCCGGGCTCGCGCTCGACGTCGTCGGGTTCCGCGTGATCGCGCCGTGCGACGGCAGCGTGGTGATCGCCCGGCCACCGTCGTCGCCGGTCGCGCCCGATCCCAGGCGCTGCATCCCGGGGCATGCGATGCCCGAGGTGGCCGCGGTCGACGACCTCACCGCCGAGCTGGTCAAGGACGCGATGAAGCCGGTGCGCGCCGCGATCGATCGCTGCTACGACTCGTTCAAGGTCAAGGGCCAGACCCGGCTCAAGGTCTCGATCGCGAGCGACGGATCGATCGCCAGCTTCGAGCAGAGCGGCGACTTCGACGGCACGCCGACCGCCGGGTGCATCGCCGATGCGGTCCACGCCAAGCTGCACTTCCCGCACATCAACAAGCCCAAGGTCACGTTCGCGTACCCGATCGTGCTGCCGTGACGATCGCGCAGCTGTTCGACGCGCTGTGGGCCGACTACGTCGCGATGACCGCGCAGGCCGAGCGCATCCACCGCCTGCTCGCGGCGCGCGGCGAAGCGGTGCGCAACGACCACGTCGCGCTGCGCACCTTCGGCGCGGTCGCGATCGGGATCGACGCGCTCGCCGCGCCGTTCGAGGAGCGCGGCTACACGCCCCGCGCGCGCTACCGCTTCGACGACAAGCACCTGGTCGCGCGCTACTGGCAGCACGCCGATCCCGCGCTGCCCAAGGTGTTCATCAGCGAGCTGTGCGTCGGCGAGCTGTCGTCGGGCGCGCAGCGCATCATCGCGCGCCTGCTCGATCAGCTTCCCACCGGCTTCGGCGCGCGCGCCGATCTGCCGTACGCGGGGCGGCCGTGGCGGCTGCCGCGCGCCGACTACCAGGCGCTGCTCGCCGAGAGCGAGTACGCGGCGTGGGTCGCCGCGTTCGGGTTCCGGGTCAACCACTTCACCGTCGATGTCAACGCGCTGCGCACGTTCGCCGACCTGCCCGCGCTGAACGCGTTCCTGGTCGAGCAGGGCTTCACGCTCAACGACGCCGGCGGCATGATCAAGGGCACGCCGGCGGACTGCCTCGAGCAGTCGTCGACCCGCGCCGACACCCAGGACGTGGCGTTTTCGGATGGCGCGCTCGCGATCCCGTCGTGCTACTACGAGTTCGCGCGGCGCTACCCGCTGCCGTCGGGCGAGCTGTTCCAGGGCTTCGTGCCCGCGTCCGCCGACAAGATCTTCGAATCGACCGACGTCGCGCGGTAGAGTCGGCGCATGGGGAAGCTCGCGCTGATCGCGCTCGCGCTCGCGCTCGCCGCATGCGGCAGCGACCACGCCAAGCCGGACGCATCGATCCCGACCGACAGCCAGCCGATCGACGCCAAGCCGATCGATGCGGAGATGATCGACGCGCCGAGCTACGACTTCTCGTGCCTGGGCAACACGGGCAAGACCACCGCGCCCGACACCGTGACGGTCAGCGGCACGACGGTGTCGGTCGGCAGCGGCGGCGGGAGCCCGATCGGCGGCGTCGCGCTCGCGGTCTACAAGGTCTCGGCGCCGACCGTCGCGCTCGCCACCACGACCAGCGCGACCGACGGCTCGTTCAGCGCGACGCTGTCGACCGGCGGGGTGCCGCTCGACACGTTCACCACGGCGACGCTCGCGAGCTATCGCACGTCGTACGTCTACACCGCGCAGCCGATCGCCGCGAGCGCGACCGGCGTGGACCTGCCGGTGATCGCGCAGGCCACGTTCGCGCAGCTGTCGTCGGCGCTCGGCAACCAGGACGACACCAAGAACGGCGCGCTGCTGGTCACCACGCTCGATTGCAGCGGCAAGTCGATCACCAACGCCACGCTCGCCGTCACGCAAGGCGGCACGCCGGTCGGCACGGTGGTCAACCTCGGCTTCGCGTCGCAGACGCTCGCCGACGTGTTCTTCGTGTTCAACGTGCCCGACGGCGACACCCAGGTCTCCGCGAGCGCGAGCGCCACGACGTTTCCCGAGACGCCGCGCACCATCACCGCGCACGAGGCGCCGGCCGGCGGCGAGGGCACGCTGACGATCGTGACGCTGATCCCGGGCCCGACCGGCTAGCTCGGCCAGCTCAGCGCGGCTCGGCGCACAGGCCGCCCTGCGGGCTCGCCTGGCCGAACGGGCCCGACGGCGCGAACGGCTGCGGCACGTCGAACGCGCGCGGCGGCTCGAACGACGACGAGGTCTCGAACGGCGCCGGCGCCTCGAACGCGCCCGACGCGGGGAACGCGCCGAGCGTGCAGGTCGAGGCCTGGTAGGCGCGAGTCGGCGCGGGTGCGGCGGGCGCGGGCGCGGCGGGGCCGCGCGCACATCCGACGGCGAGCACGACCACGAGGCTTCGCATCACCACGAGGATACCGCGGTGAGGCTCGAGAAGTAATCGTTGAGCTCGAGCAGGACGTCGACGTCGACCCCGATGAACTGCACGCCCATCCCGCCGCCGTCGTCGCCGGTCGACCACCGCACCACCGCCGGCAGCGCGAACACCTGGTCGGTGGTCGGCAGCGACAGCTCGATGGTCATCGTCGTACCGACCGGCTGGACCTGGCCCGAGGCGATGAACGCCCCGCCGATCCCGATGTTGCGGGTCTGCGCCTCGATCCACGCACCGTGACCCGCCGTACGGAAGCGCACGGGCATGACCCGACCCGGTCTCGCCTTGCCGCGAAAGTGCGCGCGGCGCTCGTGGCGCGTGCTGTCCATCCCTCGACGATCCTAGCCGATCTTCCCGGACATCTGGGCTTTACCCGACGAGCGAGCCCCGGTACCGTCCGCCGCGCGTGAAGGTGCACCTGATCGGCATCGGAGGGACGGGCATGGGCGCGGTCGCAGGGTTGCTCGCCGCCGCAGGACACGAGGTCCGCGGCAGCGACGCCGCGGTCTATCCGCCGATGAGCGAGCAGCTCGCCGCGCTCGGCGTGCCGGTCATGATGCCGTACGCCGCGCACAACCTCGACTGGGGGCCGGACCTGGTCGTGGTCGGCAACGTCCACGGCAAAGATCACGTCGAGGTCGTCGCCGCGCAGGCGCGCGGCATCGCGCTCACCTCGTTTCCGGCGGTGCTCGGCGACCAGCTGCTCGACGCCAAGCGCTCGATCGTGGTGGCCGGCACGCACGGCAAGACCACGACGACCTCGCTGGTCGCGCACATCCTGCTCGAGGCCGGGCTCGATCCGTCGATGTTCGTGGGCGGCGTGCCGATCGCGCTCGGCCAGGGCTGGCGGCTCGGTCGTGGCCGCGACTTCGTGCTCGAGGGCGACGAGTACGACACCGCGTTCTTCGACAAGGGGCCGAAGTTTCTCCACTACCGCCCGCGCATCGCGGTCGTGACCAGCATCGAGCTCGATCACGTCGACATCTTCCCGTCGTTCGAGGCGGTGCGCGACGCGTTTCGCAAGCTGGTCGCGCTGATCCCGCCCGACGGCCTGCTCGTGCCGTGTCACGACTCGCCCGACGCGCTGGAGCTCGGCAAGCACGCGGCGTGCGCGGTCGAGCCCTACGCGGTGCTCGACGAGCCCGACGGCGCGGTGCCCGACGGCGTCGCGTGGTGGGCGCAGCAGCTCGAGGTCGTGAAGTCCGGGCGGGTCGCGTTCGACGTGTACCATCGCGGCGAGCGCGTCGAGCGCTTCGAGACCCTGCTGGTCGGCCGCCACAATGTCTCGAACTGCGTCGCGGCGATCGCGGTCGCGCGCGCGTGCGGCGTGGCGGTCAAGGACATCCAGCGCGGCGTGTCGAGCTTCGCGGGCGTGCGGCGCCGGCTCGAGCTGCGCGGCATCGCCGGCGGCGTGACCGTGCTCGACGACTACGCGCACCACCCGACCGCGGTGCGCGAGACCCTCAAGGCGCTGCGGCTGCGCTACCCCAAGCGCCGCGTGATCGCGGTGTACGAGCCGCGCTCGGCGACCAGCCGGCGCAAGACGTTCCAGGCCGAGTTCGTCGACGCGTTCGCGCACGCCGACGAGGTGATCGTCGGCAAGCTGTTCGATCCGAGCAAGATCCCCGCCGAGGAGCGCTTCGATCCGGCCAGGCTCGCGCTCGACCTGCACCGCGGCGGCACGACCGCGAGCTACACGCCCGAGGTCGACGCGATCGTCAAGCAGCTCGCCGAGAGCGCGGCGCCCGGCGACGTGGTGTGCGTGCTGTCGTCCGGCAGCTTCGGCGGCCTGTACGACAAGCTGCTCGACGCGATCGGCGATCCGATCCGCCCGGCGCGCCGCGAGGACATGGCCGGCGTGCGCGAGCTGATGGCGACGATCGGCCTCGGCGACGCCGCGCGCGACGAGCAGTTCCCGTCGTTCTACGTCCTGCGCAACGAGCACGGCCTGGTCGGCACGGTCGCGCTCGAGGTGCTCGGCGACGACGCGGTGCTGCGCGCGCTCGCGGTCGCTGCCGAGCAGCGCGGCGCGGGCTACGGCTGGATGCTCGCCGATCTCGCGGTCGGGCAGGCGCGCGGCCGCGGCGTGCGCCGGATCTACCTGCTCACCGAGACCGCGAGCGACTTCTTCGCCGCCAAGTTCGGGTTCCGCGTGGTCGATCGATCTACCCTGTCCAAGCAGGTCGCCGCGAGCGAGACGTTCGCCTCGCCCAAGGGCGCCGGGCAGGTCGCGATGCGGCTCGATCTGTGAGCGAGGTGCTCGAGCTCGCACGGCGCGCCGCGCGCACCGCGTCCGAGCTGCTCGCCGGCGCGCGCCCGGCCGAGGTGCGCGGCAAGGGCAACCCGCGCGACCTCGTCACCGAGTGGGATCTGCGCAGCGAGCAGGCGATCCGCGGCGTGCTCGCGGCCAGCGGCCTGCCGATCCTCGGCGAGGAGGGCGGGCAGACCGGCGGCGACGGCGGCGCGCGCTGGCTGGTCGATCCGATCGACGGCACGGTGAACTTCGCGCACGGCCTGCCGCTGTGGTCGATCTCGATCGCGCTCGAGCGCGGCGGCGCGCCGGTGGTCGGCGTGGTCGCGGCGCCCGCGCTCGGCTGGTGGTTCGAGGCCGAGGCCGGCGCAGGCGCGCGCGACGCGCGCGGCACGGCGCTCGCGGTCACCGCGCAGCCGCGGCTCGATCGCGCGCTGCTGTCGACGGGATTTCCCTACGATCGCGCGACCAACCCGGCCAACAACTTCGCCGAGTGGGAGCACCTGCAGCGCATCGCGGGCGCGTGCCGCCGGCTGGGCTGCGCGTCGATCGATCTTTGCCTGGTCGCATGCGGCTGGCTCGACGGCTACTGGGAGCGCCGGCTCCAGCCCTGGGATGTCGCGGCGGGCGCGCTGATCGTGACCGAGGCCGGCGGTGTGGTGACCGACACACGCGGCGGACGGTTCGACCCGCATGCCGGAGATGTCGCGGCGTCGAACGGTGCTATTCATCAGGAGCTGATCGCCGAGCTCGACGTGGTTCGGCGGGCGAGGAGCTCGACATGACCAGGGTTGTCGCTGCCGCGATCGTGATGCTCGCCGCCGGACTGGCGCTCGCTCAGCCCGCGGATCCGTACGCCACGCCGCGCACCGGCAGCGCCTCGGGCTCCGGCTCGGGTTCGCAGACCGCGAGCAACCTCAAGCCTGCCAAGGGCGGCGCGCCGGTCGATCCGTACGGGCCGCCGATCGTGCCGCGGGTCGGGCTCGCCGACATCACCGTGGTGCAGGGCCTGCTCGCGGTCGAGCGGCTCGACGGCTGGCTGCTCTACGATCGCGACGGCTCGAACCCGATCGCGGTGCGCCTGGTCGCGCCCGACGGTCATCCCCAGCGGCCGTGGTTCTACCTGATCCCGGCCAAGGGCGAGCCGGTCGCGCTCGTCCACACCTCCGAGCAGCGCAACTTCGAGCACCTGCCCGGCAAGAAGCTGACCTACCTCGGCTATCGCGATCTCGCGAAGCAGCTCGCGGTCGTGCTCAAGGGCGTGAAGTCGATCGCGCTCGAGTACTCGCCGAAGGCCGCGGTGCCCAACGTGTCGCGGGTCGATGCCGGCACGCTCGAGATGATCCGCGCGGCGGGCGCGGGCCTCGCGTTTCGCTCGAGCGACACGCTCGTGCAATACACCAAGGCGATCTGGGGCGACTCCGGCCGCACCGCGCACTACGTCGCGGTGCACCACATCGTCGAGCTGCGCAAGGAGGCGCTCGCGTTCGTCACCCAGCGCCTCCAGGCCAAGCAGCCGGTCAGCGAGTACGACGTGCAGCAGCGCCTGATGCACGGCATGACCGTGCGCGGCCTGGTCGGGCCACCGCCGGTGGTCGCGGCCGGCGTGAACACCGCCGATCCGTACTACGTGCCGACCGCGGCCAAGACCGCGCAGATCCAGCCCGGCGATCTGATCGTCATCTCGCTCGCCGCCAAGCTCGACAAGCCGGAGGGCATCTACGCGGCGCAGACCTGGTGCGCCGTCGCCGACAAGACCGTGCCCGATCACATCGCCAAGGCGTTCGAGACCGTCGCGCTCGCGCGCGATCAGGCGCTCGTGCTGATCACCGATCGCAATCGCAAGCACCGCCCGGTCACCGGCGCGGAGGTCGACGACGCCACCCGCGCGTTCATCAAGAAGGCCGGCGTCGCCGACCAGATCATGCACCGCACCGGCCACTCGATCGACAGCGACCTGCAGGGCGGCGGCGCCGATCTCGACGACTTCGAGGTCAAGGACACGCGCAGCCTGACGCCGGGCACCGGCTTCACCATCGGGCCGGGCCTGTACTTTCCCGGTCAGTTCGGCGTGCGCACCGAGATCTCGGTCTACCTGACGCCGAGCGGCCCGGAGGTCACGACGCCGACGCAGGACGATGTCGAGGCCCTGTTCAAGTGACGTCTCGGCGCTGATCCTCGCCGGCGGTCGCGCGACCCGGTTCGGCGGCGTCGCCAAGCACGAGCTGGTGATCGGCGGGCAGACCATCCTCGCGCGCCAGACCGCGGTGCTCGCGCCGCGCGTCGCCGAGATCGTGATCGCCGCGCCGCGCGACATCGCCGGCCATCGCACCGTCCGCGATCCGATCGACGGCGCCGGCCCGCTCGCCGGCATCGCGGCCGGGCTCGCCGCGGTGACCACGCCGTGGCTCGTGGTCGTCGCGTGCGACATGCCGTACCTCACCGGCGAGCTGATCGATCGCCTGCTCGCAGCGCGCGGCGAGACGATCGACGCGGTCGGCGTGCGGGTCGGCGGGTTGCCCGAGCCGCTGGTGTGCGTGCTACACGCACGTGCGCGCGCCGCGATCGATCGCCGGCTCGCCGCGGGCCGCTACAAGGCGAGCGGGCTCTACACCGACGAGAATCTTGCCGTTCATTGGATCGACGACCCGGATCCGCGCGCGTTGCGCAATATCAACGCGCCCGACGACGTGCGGGAGTAAAGCGGTGTCATCGTTTGGCTTTACGATCACGTTTACGGATGCGATCCGATCCGGTAAATACGTCGGCTGATGCGCGTCGGACCTGTCCAGATCGACCCTCCGGTGCTGCTCGCACCGATGGCGGCGGTCACCGACCTGCCGTTTCGCACGGTCGCGGAGGAGCTCGGCGTCGGGTTCACGATCACCGAGTTCCTGTCGGCGCACGCGCTGGCGATCGGTGATCCGAAGACGTGCGGCAAGCTGACCGCGTCGCTCGATGGTCGCGCGTTCGGCGTCCAGATCTTCGGCCGCGAGGAGCCGGCGATGGCCGACGCCGCGCGCATGGCGGTCGCGATCGGCGCGTCGCTGGTCGACATCAACATGGGCTGCCCGGCCAAGCGCGTGGTCGCCGGCGAGTGCGGGTCCGCGCTGATGAAGGAGCCCGAGCGCGCGCAGCAGCTGGTGCGCGCGGTGGTCGCCGCGGTGCCGGCGCAGGTGCCGGTGACGGTCAAGCATCGCGCCGGGTGGAACCAGGACCACCGCAACGCGCCCGAGTTCGCGTGCGCGATGGTCGAGGCCGGCGCGCAGATGATCACGGTGCATGGCCGGACCCGCACTCAGGGCTTCGCCGGCACGAGCGATCCCGAGATCATCCGGCTCGTGCGCGAGGCCGTGCCGCGCCACGTCCCGGTGGTGGGCAACGGCGACGTCGTCGACCTGGAAGGCTTCCAGCGCCTGCGCGAGCACACCGGCTGCGACGCGGTGATGATCGGCCGGGGCGCGCTCGGCAACCCGTGGCTGTTCGCGCGGCTGCGCGAGCTCTGCGCGGGACGTCCGGATCCCGGACCGCCGACCCTCGGCGAGCGGATCGCGGTGTTCCGCCGCCACGTCGATCTGATCGAGCGGCTCAAGACCGGCCCGCGCACGCTCCACGAGGTGCGCAAGGCCTGCGCGTGGTACGCGCGCGGCCTGTACGGCTGCAACGCGCTGCGCCTGCGCGTGTGGGAGGCGCCCGACCTCGCGGCGGCGCGCGCGCTGGTCGAGGACTACTTCGCGCAGCTGATCGATCGCCAGCGCCGGCTCGGGCTCGCGCCGGAGGGCGAGCGCGCGACGATGGACGAGACGCCCGAGGCCGCCTGATGCTGCGCCCGAGCCTGCGCGCGAACGACTTCCTGGTCGCCGACAGCAAGGCGATGCGCGCGGTGGTCGATCGGGTCACCGCGTACGCCGACGGCGATGCGCCGGTCCTGATCTGCGGCGAGCACGGCACCGGCCGCGAGCTGGTCGCGCGCGTGCTCCACCAGCGCGGCCCGCGCGGCCGCGGCCGGTTCGTCGCGGTGCGCCCGACCTTCGAGGGCGCCGACGTCCCGCACGCGCCGGGGGACGACGCGTGCGAGCGCGCCCATCGCGCGTTGCGCGCGGCGGCCGGCGGCACGCTGCTGGTCAAGGACGTGAGCGACCTGTCGGCGCCGTCGCAGAAGACGTTGCGCCGCGCGATTCGCGATCGCCGCGATCGCCGCGACACCGGCGAGGTCCACGACGTCCACGTCGTCGCGACCGCCGATATCGATCTCGATCGCGCGGTCGACGCGCAGATCGTGTCGCGCGACCTCTACGAGCTGTTCGCGGCCCGCCGCATCGAGGTTCCGCCGCTGCGCGATCGCGGCGAGGATCTGCCGCAGCTGTTCGAGCGCTGGGTCAAGCACTACGCCGCCGAGATCGCGCGCAGCAAGCCGACCATCTCGAGCCGCGCCCACCAGCGGCTCGCCGCCTATCCCTGGCCGGGCAACGTCGCCGAGCTCAAGTCGATCGCGCGCCGCCTGGTCGTGCGCGTCGCGCGCACCCGGATCGAGGCCGGCGACGTCGACGAGGTCCTGCCGGTGGTCGCCGCGCGCGTCCCGCTCGAGGACCTCGCGTTCGAGGACATGGTCAAGGCCAAGCTCGCCGGTCTGCTCGCGCGGATCGACGGCTACCCGGTGCACGACCTCTACGACAAGGTCGTCGCGCGCGTCGAGCGCCCGCTGTTCGACCTCGTCCTCGCGCACACCGGCGGCAACCAGCTCAAGGCCGCCGAGATCCTCGGCCTCAACCGCAACACGCTGCGCAAGAAGCTCGCCGAGCTCGGCATGGCCTCGCGCAAGAAGCAGGGCCGCGAGGACCGCGCGCTCGACGGCGACTGAGCCGCG
>DATJAE010000089.1:0-17175 GCA_035516595.1 Kofleriaceae bacterium
ACGCCGACATGGTCGGCAACCAGCTCGCCGCGGCGCTCAAGGCCACGCGGCTGTTCCTCGTGACGTCGACGCCGGGCGTGCTGCGCGACGTCCACGATCCGGCGTCGCGGCTGGCGCGGCTGACCCGCGCCGAGGCGCGCGAGGCGATCGCCGCCGGCGTGGTGACCGGCGGCATGATCGCCAAGCTCGAGGAGGCGATGGCGGTCGTCGACCAGGGGGTCGGCGCGATCCACATCCTCGGCAAGCTCGCGGCCGGAGACCTGGTTCGCGCGGTGCGCGAGCCAGGCTCGGTCGGCACGACGCTCGTGCCCTAGCTACGTCGCGCGCGCAGGATGCCGTACAGCGCGCCGGTAATCGCGCCGAACAGCGAGCCGAGGATCGCGGGGACGAGCAGCGGCTGGCCGTGGATCACGGCCATCGCGAGCGTCCCGCCGCCACCGCCGACCATCCCGACCGTCGCGTATCGATCGACGATCGCGCGAGCGGTCATCGCTCAGCGGCCCCCGGTGAGCCAGTTGCCGACCTTCCCACCGTAGTCGTACCCGGCCGCAGCGCCGACGCCGCCGAGCGCTCCACCGGCCGCGATCGCGCCGGGCCCCGTCCACGCACCCGCACCCGTGCCGAGCAGCGCGCCACCGGCGCCGCCGAGGCCGGCACCGATGTACTTGCCGGCCCACTGGCCCCAGCCCTCGCCGCCGATCACGGCGTTCAGATCGAGCGAGTCGATCGCGGGCAGAGACGAGAACTCGAACGTGGCAACTTCGGGATTCGCGGACATGTGTCTTGCTCCTGGGAGAGGTTCGCTCTGGCCCCAGTGCAGCCGTCGCGCCACGCGCAACCTCGCGATCCGACGCGTGTCGCGGCCGCGGACTCGCTTCCTCGGCGCGACACATCGCCGCTCGCGAGTGACGTCGCCTGCGAGTTACACGAGCGGCGCGCCCGTCGACGCCGCCGCGTGCTCGCGCGCGATCCCGGGCGCGAGCTCGACGACGCGGAACGCGCTGCCGGTCGGCTCGAACACGCCGTAGTCGGTGATCACGAGCGCGACCACGCCGACCGCGGTGAGCGGATAGTCGCAGCGCGCGACCAGCTTGTGCTCGCCCTTCTTGGTCACGTGCTGCATCATCGCGATCACGCGGCTCGCGCCGCTCGCGAGATCCATCGCGCCGCCGATCCCCATCACCTTGCCGCCGGGCACCGCCCAGTTCGCGAGATCGCCGGCGACCGAGATCTGCATCGCGCCGAGGATCGCGAGATCGACGTGCCGGCCGCGGATCATCGCGAACGACTGCGCCGAGTCGAACGTCGAGCCGCCGGGCAACACGGTCACGGTCTGCTTGCCGGCGTTGATCAGGTTCGGATCCTCGTCGCCCTCGAACGGGAACGGCCCGGTGCCGAGCAGCCCGTTCTCGGAGTGCAGCCAGGCGTGGCCCTCGGGCAGGTAGTCGGCGACCTGGGTCGGCATCCCGATGCCGAGGTTCACGATCGTGCCCGCCGGGATCTCGCGTGCCGCGCGACGCGCCATCTGCTCGGTCGTCCAGGTCACGGGCGCTTCCTCACCGTCTTGTACTCGAACGCGTTCTCGTGGTCCGGCACGTGGACGATGCGATGCACGAAGATCCCGGGCAGGTGGACGTCGTCGGGATCGATCGCGCCGTTGTCGACCAGACGGTCGCACTCGACGATCGACAGCTTCGCCGCGCTCGCCATCACCGGGTTGAAGTTGCGCGCGGTGCGCCAGAACCGGAGGTTGCCGAACCGATCCGACACCGCGGCGCGGACCAGCGCGACGTCGCCGGGCAGCGCCTGCTCGAGGATGTAGCGCCGGCCATCGAGCTCGCGCACCTCCTTGCCGCGCTCGACCACGGTGCCGGCGCCGGTCGGCGTGTAGAACGCCGGGATGCCGGCGCCCGCGGCGCGCATGCGCTCGGCGAGCGTGCCCTGCGGTGTGATCTCGACCTCGACCTCGCCCGAGGCCATGCGCGTGTGCAGATCGTCGTTGTTGCCGATGTAGCTGCAGATCACCTTGCGGATGATCCCGGCGCGCAGCCAGGTCGCGAGCCCCTTGCCGAGGTTGCCCGCGTTGTTCGACACCAGGGTCAGGCCGCGCACGCCGCGCTCGACCACGCCGCGGATCAGCGCCTCGGGGTTGCCCGACAGGCCGAACCCGCCGACCAGGATGGTCATGCCGTCGGACAGCGGCGCGAGCGCCTCCGCGATCGACCCGACCACCTTGTCGCCGTGCTTGCCGATCATGCGTGCCCGAATGCTGCCACGGCGGCATCCCCGAACGCACGCACCCCGGTCACCAGCTCGCCCTCCGCGATGCACAGCGGCGGCGCGAAGATCGCGGTGCCGCGCTTGCCGTCGAGGTGGAGCGACAGCTTGCGCGCCGCGAGCTCGGCGCCGAGCTGCTGCCACGCCGCGGCGGGCGCGTCGAGCTCGAGCGCCGCGAGCAGCCCCAGGCCGCGCACGAAGCTCGGGAGCGCGATCCGGCGCGCGACCGCGTCGAGCTCGCGGCGCAGCACCGGGCCGAGCGCGGCGGCGCGCTGGAACAGCTGCTCGTCGTCGTAGACCGCGAGGGTCTCGAGCGCCGCGGCGCACGCGGTCGGGTGCGCGTAGTAGGTCAGGCCGCACGCGAGCACGCGGTCGTCGAAGTGCCGGGCGATCCGCTCGTGGACGATCACCGCGCCGATCGTGGCATAGCCGGAGGCCAGGCCCTTGGCGACCGTGACGAGATCGGGCACGACGTCCCACTGCTGGAAGCCGAACGGCGTGCCGAGCCGGCCGAACCCGGTGAGCACCTCGTCGGCGACGAGCAACGCGCCCTCGGCGTCGCACGCGGCGCGCACCAGCGGCCAGTACTCGCGCGGCGGCACGAGCACGCCGTTGGCGCCGGGCACCGGCTCGAGGAACACCGCGGCGACCGAGTGCGGGCCTTCGAGCCGCATCACGTCGTCGATGTTCGTGGCGCACTCGCGCTTGCAGGTCTCGACCCGCTGGCCGAACGGACAGCGATCGCAGTAGCAGTCGGCGACGTGGATCACGCCCGGGATGCCGGGCTCGAGCGGCGCGCGCCGCCAGTCGCCGGTCAAGGACAGCGCGCCCATCGACGCACCGTGATAGCTGCGATAGCGCGCGACGTTCTTGAGCCGCCCGGTGTAGAGCCGCGCGATCTTGAGCGCGTTCTCGTTGGCCTCGGCGCCGCCGAGCGTGAAGAACACCTTGCCGCGCGCAAAGCCCGGCCCGGCCATCGCGAGCAGCTTGCGCGCGAGCTCGACCTTGGCCGGGAACACCGCGTTGGGCGCCGACACGCACAGCTCGTCGGCCTGGCGCTTGATCGCGTCGACGATACGCTGGCGGCCGTGACCGGCATTGACCTGGTAGCTGAGCGCGCCGAGATCGAGCCAGCGCTCGCCGCCCTTGGTCGTGAAGTACGCGCCCTGCCCGCCGGTCAGCTCGAGCGGCTTGGCGCTGCCCTGCGCGGTCCACGTGAAGAAGAACGGGTAGTCCCCCGTCGGGGAGTTCCGCGGGTCATCAGACATGGAAGCGCTCCGGCGCGACGTTGTGGATGAAGCCCTGCTGCGCCCACAGCTCGCCGGTCGTCACGTTCATCGCGATCGCCCCGCACGTCGCCGCGCCGTGCGGCGCCTCGGGCGTCGCCATGTTGGTGCACACGCTCCTCGGCCAGCCGTCCTCGCTGCCGAGCGCGCGCCAGGCGTCGTCGAGGCCGTCGAGCCGGGCGTGGCGGCCGTCCTCGAGGTGGCGCATGCGATCGAAGGTCGTCGAGGTCGGCGGCACCTTGCTCGCCGCCGCGATGTCGGGATCGAGCGCGTGGTTGGTGTGGTAGTAGCGCGCCGCGACCTCGTGCTCGCGATCGGGATCGTGATGGTAGACGACGCGCCGCTTGGTGCCCGACGACTCGATGCCGTACGCCTGGCCGGGATCGGCGAGGAAGTAGTGGTGGCCGCTGCCGATCGGCGCGCCGAGCACGACGTCGCGCGCGGCCTCGGCGGTCGACTCGCGCAGCGCGCGCCGCACCAGCGCCGGCCACACCACGCCGACCGTCGCGTCGGTCGAGAACAGGTTGTTGATCGCGATCGCGACGTGCGCGCGGTTCATCCCGGCCATGCCGAGGCAGCCGGTCACGCTCAGCAGCTTGGCGTCGGGCAGCGCGAGCACCATCACGTACGGGATCGCGGTCGCGTGCATGTCCCAGGTCTGCGCGACCACCCGCCCGCTGCGGGTATCGGCGAAGATCACCGAGCAGCCATCGCCGATCGGGGCCGGCCGCCAGCTCGCCGGATCCGGATCGAGATCGCGCAGGTCGGTGTAGTGGTTCGCGACGACGATGTCCTCGGGCGAGACCGCCGCGCCCTCGGCGATGCCGCACAGCTCGGCGTGCAGCGCGGCGTCGAAGCGCTCGAGCACGGGCAGGTGGGCACGCGCCGCGGCGAGCACCTGCTCGCGCGACTGGAACCCGCCGACCTTCGTGCACAGGTAGCTGCGGAGCTGGGCGAGCGCCTGGATCTCGCCGCGGAACGACTCGCCGTGGATCCGCCCCCACTCGCGCGGCGACTTGCCGGCCGGCAGCTCGAGCACCCTCACGACCAGCTCGTCCCGGCGAGCGCGGCCGCCGCGGCCTCGATCTGATCGAGCGCCGGGACGATGCCGAGCCGCCCGTTGGGGAACCTGCGCACCGCGATGCCGCGCTCGGCGAGGGCGTCGGCGACCCGCGCGGGCGCCGCGACCACGCGATACGCGCCCATCCCGCTGGCGCCGGCGCCGGCGAGCGCGCGATCGAGCGCGGCCGACGCCCCGGCGATGTCGAGCTGGCGCGCCGCGCGCAGCTGATGGTGCGTGCGGATGAGCGACAGCTCGTCGCCGTCCCAGGTCGACACCAGGGTGAGCGGCGAGCCGACGAACCAGCGCGGCGAGGTGTGGAGGTAGCCGGTCTGCCCGCCGCCCCACCACGCGAGCACGTCGGGCTGCAGGCCGAGCGCGGGCGAGACGAACGCGCCCTTGCCGGAGCGGTAGCCCGCGGTCGTGGTCTCCGCCGCGATCAGGGGCAGGTCGAGCTCGCGGCGCAGCGCGCCGAGCGCGGCGACGAAGTCGGGCGGCAGCACCGCGCCGGTGCGCTCCTGCACCGGCTCGTAGACGAAGCCCAGCACCTGGTCGGGTCCGCCCGCCGCGGCGACCGCCGCGCGCAACGCCGCGATCGTCTCGGCCGCGCCGACCTGCGCCGGGTGGGGCACGCGCGGCCACGCGAAGTGGCCCGGCCCGCCGCGGTGCACCGCCGGATCCGACAGCGAGCGGCACGACGCCGCGGTGTGGCCGTAGTAGCCGCCCTGAAGGCCGATCGCGACCTGCGCGGTCTTGCGCGTGCAGCGGACCAGGCGCAGCGCCTTGTCGATCGCCTCGTCGCGGCTCGACGTGAGGTAGAGGTGCGGCAGCTCGGGCAGGACCGCGCCGAGCCACTCGAGCGCGCGCACGACCGCGGGCGTCACGTAGTTCATCAGCGTGAGCTTGTTGACCGCCGGGCCGTACAGCAGGCCGGTGCGCTCGAGCTCGCGCAACGCCGCCGGGCCGGTCGCGAACGGCCGGACCAGGCCGCTCGCGAGATCGAGCTGGACCACCGGCTCGTCCGCCGGCCGGCGCCGCACGATCGCGGGATCCGGCACCAGCGGACCGAGCGGGATCCGGTAGTACATCGCCTGACCCTCGGGATCCTCGTACTGGCCGGTGAGGATCGACACGACGTGCGCGCCGAACACGCGGTTGAGGTGGGTCATCTGCGCGGTGCGCCCGACCCGGTTGCGCCCGGTGACGTAGCGATAGCGCGGCGCGCCCTCGGCGGTCCTGCGCGCGGCGGCGTCGCGCAGCTGGAGCTCCTTGAGCTTGCGGCCGATCCCGCTGCCCTGATAGCCGGGCGCGACCGTGATCGACACCGAGTACATCGTGTTGTGCTTGCCGAGCATCGGATCGTCGTCGCAGCCCTCGACGTCCTTGCTGCGCTCGAGCGTGTCGCCGATCGCGAACCCGACCAGCGTCCACCCGCCGCTCGGCGACGGCGCCTCGCACACGATCAGCGAGCCCTCGGGATCCTCGATCGCGCCGCGGATCTCGGCGGGCGGCGTGCGCCGCGCCGGCTCGTAGACCTGGTACTCGATGTCGAGGATCGCCGGCAGGTGATCCATCGCCTCGGCGTGCGACACGCGCCGGTAGCGCACCTCCGGGTGCGTCGGCGCGGGCGCGGCCGGAGGCGCCGGCTGATCTTCCCACTCCGGCGGCTTCTTGCCGTCGTGGGCGTCGAGCCACGACAGCGAGCGCCGGATCGCCTCGAACAGCAGATCGATCTCGCGCGCGAGGTACGAGTCGCTGAGCCGCCAGCGCGCGGTGCGCGTGCCGGCGCCGAACACGATCGCGCCGCGCCAGAACCGCTGCGCGAGGAACGCGTCGAGCAGCGCCGGGGTCGGCAGGTCGAACGCGAACGCGTAGCCGGCCGCGCGCGGCGCGCCGACCAGCTGCGGATACGCGCGCGCGAGCTGGGCCAGCCGCGGCTGGACCAGCTTCTCGATGCGCTCGGCGTTGTGGCTGGTCGACACCATGTCGGCGTGGATCCGGCCGCGCACCAGCGACGCGCCGTGCGCGCTCGCCGGCTCGGGATCGGCGAACCGCGACATCACGACGCCGACCTGCGCGCGCTTGGCGAACGTGACCGCGTCGGGATAGTCCTGCTGGCCGCGCGCCGACAGCAGCCGGAACTTCGCGTGCCACGCGAACGGCCCGCCGAGCCCGAACCCGACCTGGACCTCGTCGAACACGAGGAACGTCCTGTGGAAGCGCGTGAGCAG
The DNA here is from genome assembly GCA_035516595.1 of Kofleriaceae bacterium. Lineage (GTDB taxonomy): Bacteria > Myxococcota_A > Polyangia > Haliangiales > Haliangiaceae > JABFXX01. The sequence goes on from DATJAE010000089.1 coordinate 6,855, forward strand.
GCGGAGCGCGCGGAAGAACCGCTCGGTCGCGTAGCGATCGCCGCCCTCGCTCTGCATCGGCTCGACGATCGTGCAGAAGTACTCGCCGGTGCGCAGCGCGCGATCGACCGCGACCAGCGACGCGACCTCGGCCGCGAGCAGCGGGTCGTCCTTGGCGTCGCCGAACCGCTGGGCCAGCTCGGCGACGTCGCCCGAGGCGGCCGCGGCGTAGAACCCGCTCGGCGCCGGCGGCTCGTCGGGGCCCGGCGCCGCCCACACCGGAAACGGCGCGAACTGCACCTGGTAGCCGGCGAGCTCGAACGGCGCGCGCTTGCTCGGCGAGTGGGTCGCGTGCAGCGCGAGCAGCGTGCGGCCGTGGAAGCTGCCCTCGAACGCGAGCAGCTTGGCCGCATCGGGCCGGCCGCAGTTGATCCGGCACAGCGCCATCGCCTTCTCGTTGGCCTCGGCGCCGCTCGCGACGAACGTGACGTGCGGCAGGCCGGGCACGAGCTGGCGCAGGGTGCTGGCGTAGTCGGTCTGGGCCCAGGTCTCGCCGGCCGCGGTGTCGCCGCCGCCGACCAGGGTCTCGGCGAACTCGCCCTCGATGTAGGCGCGCACCACCGGATCCTCGGCGAAGCCGCCGACCACGGTCGCGGTCTGGCTCATGCCGTCGAGCACCGCGAGCGGCTCGCCGTCGATCGACACCATCCACGGCCCGGCCGAGCGCAGGTGGTCGAACACCGGCGGCTTCTTCTCCCTCGGCACGCGATCGCCGGCGTAGAGCCGTGCGAGGTAGGCCTCGCTCTCGGGCAGCTTGCCGCCCCGGGGCCGCGCGAGGTGCATCGGGCGCGGCGCGTCGAGCAGATCGCGCGCGGCCTCGGTCGATTCCTCGGCGGCGTGCTGGCGCTCGAGCCGGTCGAGATCGAACGGCGGCAGCGACGCGGCGAGCTGCGGGTGCGGCGTGACGGCGCCGAGCACGTGCTCGAGGATCGCGACCGGATGCACGACGTTGCGATGCGCCCACGCGCCGGCCGGCCGGTGGTTGCCGCTGCGCCCGACCCCGCCGAACGGCAGGCGCGGGCTCGCGAGGTTGGTCGAGCGGTTGCGGTTGAGCATGCCCGAGCGCGTGCGCGCGTAGAACGTCTCGAAGCGCTCGCGCGATCCGGTGAACACCGCGTTGACGAAGCCGTAGGGCGACGCGTCGAGCACCGCGATCGCCTCGTCGTCGCCGTCGATCACCTCGATCGCGAGATCCGGCCCGAACACCTCGAGGTCGGTGTAGCCGGCGACGTGATGCACGCCGTCGGGCAAGCGGTGGAGCGAGGCGCTGCGATACCAGCCGCCGGGCAGCCGCGCGCCGGGCACGATCGGCTCGGCGCCGGCCTTCCTGGCCGCGTCGAGCGCGGCCTCGACCTTGGCGAGCCCGGCCGCGGTCGCGAGCGGCCCGGCGAACACCTGCGCGTCCTCCGGGCTGCCGAACCGGAGCTCGCGCACCACGCGCGCGAGCGCGTCGACGAAGCGGTCGGCGATCTTGCGATGGACGAGCACGCGCTCGCTGCCGGTGCAGCGCTGGCCGGCCGACAGATAGCCGCCGAGCGCGACCTCGTGCACCGCCTGGCGCAGCGCGCAGTCGTCGAGCACGACGCACGCGTTCTTGCCGCCCATCTCGAGCGCGACCAGCAGCTCGGGGCGATCGAGCGCGGCCTCGAGGATGCGCCGGCCGACCGCCCAGCTGCCGGTGAACGCGAGCCCGCGGATCAGCGGCTCGGCGACCATCGCCGCGCCGACCTCGCCGGTGCCCGCGACGACGTTGAGCACGCCGGCCGGAAGGCCCGCGGCGAGCGCCGCCTCGGCGTAGCGCTGGCCGCACAGCGGCGTGATGTCGCTCGGCTTGACCACGACCGCGTTGCCGAGCAGCAGCGCCGGCACGACGTGGGCGTGGCACAGGTGGAGTGGAAAGTTGAACGGCCCGATCACGCCGACCACACCGTGCGCCGCGTAGCGCAGGACCTCGCCGGGTGCGACCGGTCCGGCCACCAGATCCTTCTCGGCCAGACCGCGCGCGAGCTCGAAGCGCGCGAGCAGGGTCTGGATCTCGGCCTTGGCCTCGCTGCGCAGCTTGCCGGTCTCGAGCACGATCGCGTCGGCCAGCGCGGTCGCCTGCGCGGAGATCGCGGACTTCCAGCGCTCGAGGTGAGCGGCGCGCTCGGCCAGCGACAGCTGGGCCCATGCCGGCTGGGCGGCGGCGGCGGCCCGTGCCGCATCGCCCACCGCGGCCGCGGTGTACCCGGTCTCGAACACGACCGCGCCATCCGCCGCCGGATTGCGCGACACCAGCGCCTTGCCGGACGGCGCCACGAACTCGCCGCCGATGAAGTTGCCGAGAGCTTGCACGGGCCTAAATAGACCACAGATTCAGGTCGGGTAAAAACCGTGCTATCAAGCGACTCTACATGCCGTCGCTCGTGTTCCTGGCGGGACCTATCGCGGGCCGTCGCTACAAGCTCGGCGATGGCGAGTACGTGATCGGACGGCGCTCGGACTGCCAGATCTTCGTACCCGACATGCGCGTGTCGCGGCAGCACGCGCGGCTGTGGAAGGACGGCGACGGCTGGACGCTCGAAGATCTCGGCTCGAACAACGGCACCTACATCAACGGCGTGCGCCTGCAGTCGGCGACCGCGCTGCGCCACGACGACGAGATCACGATCGCGAACAACCGGATCCGCGTCGAGTCCGCCGACTCGAGCTCCGGGCCGTTCCCCGAGGCCAACGCGGTGACCATCGTCGATGTCAGCGGCTCGGCGGTGATCCGCTCGCGCGAGGACTCGAACTCGGGCCGCCACCCGATCATCAGCTCCGGCATGATCAGCGTCGCCGATCCGAAGGCGATCCGGCTGATCGAGCGCAAGCTCGACGCGCTCACCCAGATCCTGCACGCGACCGCGGCCGCGGACACCGCCGAGACCCTGCTGCAGAAGCTGGTCGACGCGCTGCTCGATCTGTTCCCGCAGGCCGAGGACGTCGGCGTGCTGGTCGAGGACGAGCGCTCCGGCGAGCTCAAGGTGCAGTGCCAGAAGCACCGCGTCCGCAGCGAGCGGCCGGGCACCGACGATCCCGTGCACAAGCTGCCGTTCGGCGGCGAGCTGCGCGTGCCGAGCACGATCATCCAGCACGTGGTGAGCGATGGCCGCGGCGTCTTGCTCGGCGAGACCTCCGACGAGGCCGACGAGGCGATCGGCACGCGAATGGGCGCGCCGCTCATCTATCACGGCGCCCACTACGGCGTGGTCTACGTCGAGAGCCAGCAGCAGACGTTCCGCCAGGAGGACGTGGATCTGCTGCAGGCGATCGCGACCCAGGCCGGGCTCGCGATCCACGCCGCGCGCGTCCAGGCCCAGCTGCTCCGCCGCGAGCAGATCGAGCGCGACCTGCGGGTCGCCCGCCAGATCCAGCGCTCGCTGCTGCCGGCGACCCTGCCGCAGGTGGTCGGCCTCGACTTCGCGGTGCACTACGAGCCGGCGTACCAGATCGGCGGCGATTTCTACGACTTCATCTGGCACGACCCGTCGCACCTCGGGCTCGCGGTCGGCGACGTCGCGGGCAAGGCGATCAGCGCGGCGCTGTACATGGCGCGCGTGACCTCCGAGCTGCGTTCGCGCGCCGCGATCGCGCGCACGCCGGCGCGCTTGCTCCGGCGGGTCAACCAGGAGATCGCGACGCTCGGCGACGATGGCATGTTCGCGACCCTGGTCTACTGCATCTACGACCTCGAGAGCCGCAGCCTGGTGTTCACCAACGCCGGCCACTGCACGCCGCTGCTCCGCCGCGGCGACCGCGTGTTCCCGCTGCAGGCCGAGCGCGCGCACACGCCGCCGCTCGGCGTCACGCCCGAGCTCGACGCCGGCGAGGCGCGCGTCCAGCTGCACTCCGGCGACATGCTGATCATGGTGTCGGACGGCATCCTCGAGGCGCGCGACGCCCGCGGCAACGAGTACGGCGTGTCGCGGCTGTCGCGGCGGATCCGCACGGCGCGCGGCGGCGCCGAGGACGTCGTGAAGGCGATCCTGGCCGACATCGACAGCCACGCCAGCGAGCAGGCGCAGGGCGACGACATGACGATCCTCGCGATGGCGATCGACCAGCGCCGCGCCAAGCGGAAGACCACGACCCTGCCCGGCGTCGCGCCGTCCGAAGTCCCCGGAGCCACGAGGTTATCGAGCGAGGGTGGCACCCCGGCCGAGGACGACGAAGACGCGAGTTAGCGTTGACCCCGTCGGCCGCCCGTGCCATAAAGCCCAGCCCCGGAGCACTGTCATGGCGAAAAAGGGAAAATCAGGCCGCGAGCTGATCCGCCTCGTCTCGACCGCGGACACCGGCTTCTTCTACACGACCACGAAGAACCGCAAGCGGACGCCCGACAAGCTCGTCCTCAAGAAGTACGACCCGGTCGTGCGCAAGCACGTCGAGTTCAAAGAGTCGAAGATCTAGGAGCGCGCGATGTCTCGCTACTGCCAGGTCACCGGGAAGGCGCCGCTCGTCGGCTCGAACGTCAGCCACTCCAACCGTCACACCAAGCGCCGCTTCGAGATCAACCTCAAGCACAAGCGGTTCTGGCTCGAGGACGAGAAGCGCTGGATCACGATCCGCGTCTCGGCGCGCGGCATGCGCGTGATCGACAAGCTCGGGCTGCCCGCGGTCGTCGCCGATCTGCGCGCGCGCGGCGAGAAGATCTGACGCGGGCGCTCGTCGCCCTCGCGCTGCTCGCGTCGTCGGGGTGCCCCGCCCCGGCGCGGCCGCATCGCGCGGCGGCGCCGGCGCAGACGTTCGAGATCGGCCGCGCCGGGGCGTCGCTGCGCGGCGTGGCCGGCGACGGCACGCTGGTGTTCGCCGCGCTCGCCGGCGGCGGCAAGACGTCGATCGAGGCGTACCGCGGCACGACGCGCGCGTGGCAGGTCGAGCTGCCCGGCACCGGTGGCACGCTCGCGACCGCCGGCGGGCTGGTCTACGCGGTGATCGCGCGCTCCGGGGCGCCGCTGCGCGGCGAGCCGGGCGCCGAGCTGCACGCGCTCGATGCGACGACCGGCGCCGAGCGCTGGCAGCTGCCGGTCGACGCGACGCGGTGGTCGGTGATCACGGCGCTCGCGGCCTCGCGCGACGGCGTGATCGCCGGCGGCAGCTTCGCCGGCACGCTGCGCGCATCCGACAAGGTGGTCGCGAGCGCCGGCGACAGCGACGGCTTCGTCGCGTGGGTCGGTCTGCACGGCGACGTGCGCTGGCTGGTCCGGGTCGGTGGGCCGGGCGCGGATCAGGTGACCGGGGTCGCGGTCTCGCCGAACCGGATCGCGATCGCCGGCACGTTCACCGCCGGCGCCGACCTGCTCGGCCAGGTGCTGCCGCCGTTCGACGAGCGCTCGGCCAACGCCGACGCGTTCGTCGCCGAGCTCGACGCGGCGGGCGCGCGCAGCTGGGCGGCCACGCTCGGCAGCAAGGCCAACGACGTGGTCGCCGGCGTCGCGATCGACAGCCGCGAGCGGGTCGCGGTCGGCGCGACCGTGCGCGACGTCGTGCACGTCGGCAGCGCCGATCTGGTCGCGCAGGGCGCCGCCGACGGCCTGGTCGCGTGGCTCTCGCCCGAGGGCGAGAAGGGGCCGGCGCAGCTGATCGGGGGGCTGGACTTCGACGGGCTGGCCGCGGTGTGCGCGGTCGACGATCGCGTGGTGGTCGGCGGCTTCTTCTCGGGCCGGATGAACCTGGCCGGGCGCCAGATGTCGGCCGGCGGCGGCGACGACGCGTTCCTCGCGGCGATCGACGAGCGCGGCGAGATCGTCGCCGGCTGGCAGGTCGGCGGCGACGGCCGCGAGGAGATCACCGGGCTGTCGCCGATCCCCGGCGGCTTCGTCGCGGGGGTGGCGCACACCGCCAACGTCCGCATCGACGATGTGACCCTGCCCGCGCCCGCCGACCCGATGACCGGCGCGGCGATCGTCGTGCGCGGTGTCCCGTAATCAGATGGTTGCGCGGATCGTGCAAATCCCGCGGGTTGGGCGCGAACGGCTCGCCTCAGCCCGGGGAGGCAAAGCCAGAAGCGCACCGATCGGAGGTGCGGGCCGCGCACGTAGAGTCGGTTGCGATGCTGCGTGTCACCTTGTCTGTCACCCTGCTCCTGGGCCTCGCCACCGCCGCGTCGGCCGACGACAACATCATCGTCGGGCGGTTCGGCTATCACTTCTCCGGCCGCGCGCAGGCGCAGCAAGCGCCATCGGCCGCCGACACGCACATCCTGTTCATCAACCCGTGCACCGGTGGCTGCACGGTGCACGTCGGCAACCCCGACAACCGCACCGATACCTCCGATATCCCGCAGAGCACCAGCCAGCTCCAGCAGTTCTCGCAGAGCGCGACCGTGTGGAACGCGGTGAAGTCGTGCCTGCAGGACACGTTCTCGCGGTTCAACGTCACGGTCACCGACGTCGACCCCGGTCAGACGCCGCACATGGAGGTCATGACCGCCGGCATCGGCGCCGAGCTGGGGCTGCCCGAGGGCGTGCTCGGCATCGCCGACTTTCCGTGCCAGGGCGTCGGCAACTGCGACTCGTTCATGTCGAACGCGCTGGTGTTCGCGTTCGCGAACGACCCGTACTACACCAACGACCCGGACAACATCTGCTCGACCGTCGCGCAGGAGATCGCGCACACCTGGGCGCTCGATCACGTGGTCGATGCCAGCGACCCGATGACCTACAACGCGTACTCCGGGATCCGCCAGTACCACGACAACGAGAAGTGCGGCAGCGACTGCCAGAACGGCCAGTCGCCGTTCGGGTTGCCGTGCACGGGCAGCGGCGGCCAGGCGACCCACACCTGCACCGGGACCGGCCAGGCGACCCAGAGCGAGGTCTCGACGATCACGGCGCTGTTCGGCACGAGCGCGCCCGACACCACGCCGCCGACCGTGATGATCACCGCCCCGGCCAACAACGCGTCCGTCATGCCCGGGACCGCGGTGACCGCCAACGTCACCGACAACATCGGCGTCGCGAGCGCGGTGCTCGACATCGACGGCGTCGCGCAGTCGACGCTCAACGGCGCGCCGTTCTCGTGGACCTTGCCGCAGAGCCTGACCCAGGGCACGCACATGATCGAGGTCGTCGGCACCGATCTCTCGGGCAACACCGGCTCGGCGATGATCTCGGTGACCTACGGGCACGCGTGCACCAAGGACTCCGACTGCACCACGGCGGGCGATATCTGCCAGGGCGGTCACTGCGTCGCGGGGCCGACCACGAACGGCGGTCTCGGCTCGCCGTGCAACGCGAACTCGGACTGCATGTCGGGCCAGTGCGCCGACGACGGCACGCACAAGTACTGCGTCGATACCTGCAACCCGACGTCGAGCGATTGCCCGGGCGGCTTCAGCTGCATGATGGTCGGCACCGGCGGCGTGTGCTGGCCGGGCGCCGACAACGGCGGCGGCGGCTGCAACTCGGGCGACGCGAGCGGCCTGATGCTGCTCGGCCTGGGGCTCGGCGTGCTCGTGTGGAAGCGCCGGCGCTAAGCCCTCAGAAACCCGAGGGCGACGCGCCTGACGCGCGGGCCGCCTTCCTGTAAATTCGTCGGCGCAATGTCGAAGACCCTGATCTGGTTTTTCGCCACGGCGCTCGCGTTCGGGTGCGGTGGCGCGCCCAAACCCGAAGCTCGGCTGTCCTCCGACGAAGGCGCGATCCGCGGCGCCAAGGAGGGCGGCGCCGACAACGTCCCCGAGGCTCAGCTCGAGCTCACGCTCGCGACCGAGCAGCGCCAGAAGGCGCTCGACCTGATCCAGAGCGGCGACAACCACCGCGCCGAGATGATGCTCGCGCGCTCGGAGGCCGACGCCGAGCTCGCGCTCGCGCTGGCCCGCGCGGCCGCCGCCAAGGCCGACGCGCAGCGCGCCGAGGACTCGGTCGAGTCGCTCAAGCGAAAGGCCGACCAATGAAGGCGATGATGATCTCGATCGCGGCGCTGGTCGCGTGCGGCTCGCCGCTGCCACCCAAGGAGCTGGTCGACGCGCGCGAGGCCTACCTCAAGGCGCAGAGCGGCCCGGCGCAGAAGTTCGTGCCGGCCGAGCTCCACGTCGCGGGCGAGTCGCTCGCGGTCGCCGAGAAGGCGTTCACCGACGACGCCAAGTCGCAGGACGCGATCGACGACGCGTACATCGCGCTGCGCAAGATCCAGCGCGCGGTCGCGCTCGGCGAGGCCGCCGAGGCCGAGGACGCCAAGACCCGCGCCGATCGCGAGGCCGGGCGTACCCAGCGCGAGATGCTGTCGAGCGAGGAGCAGAAGCTGCGCGCCACCCAGGGCGAGCTCGCCAAGGAGCGCGAGTCGGTCGAGAAGGCGCGCGAGGAGACCGCCGCCGAGCACGCGGCGCGCCTGGCCGCCGAGAAGAAGGCGCAGGACGCGATGGACGCGCTGGCCAAGACGCTCGCCGTCCGCAAGGAGGACCGCGGCACGGTGATCACGCTGTCGGGCGGCGTCTTGTTCGCGACCGGCAAGGCCGACATCCTGCCGGGCGCGCAGACCCAGCTCAACCAGGTCGCCGAGGCGCTCAAGACCCAGGCCGAGCATCACTTCACGGTCACCGGCCACACCGACAACCAGGGCACCGACGCGATCAACGACGACCTATCCACGCGGCGCGCCAACGCGGTGCGCGACTACCTCGTCGTCCACGGCGTGTCGGCCGACGCGATCACGGCGCAGGGCATGGGCTCGCACCAGCCGGTCGCGGACAACCACACCGCCGAGGGCCGCGCGATGAACCGCCGGGTCGAGATCGTCGTCGATCCCGACAAGCGCTAGACCTCGACGAGCAGGCGCTCGGGCGCCTCGAGGCGCTCCTTCACCGCGACCAGGAACGACACCGCCTCGCGGCCGTCGACCACGCGGTGATCGTACGACAGCGCGACGTACATCATCGGCCGCACCGCGATGTCGTCGCCGACCACGACGGCGCGCTTGACGATGTTGTGCATGCCGAGGATGCCGGTCTGCGGGTAGTTGAGCAGCGGCGTCGACATCATCGAGCCGTAGATCCCGCCGTTGGTGATGCTGAACGTGCCGCCCTGGAGGTCGGCGAGCCCGAGCTTGCCGGTGCGCGCGCGCTCGGCGAGCTCGGCGATGCCGCGCTCGACCTCGGCGAACGAGCGCGTGTCGCAATCGCGCAGCACCGGCACGACCAGCCCCTTGGGCGTCGAGACCGCGATGCCGAAGTCGTAGTGCTTCTTGTAGACGATCGCGCCGCCGATCACCTCGGCGTTGACGCCGGGGTAGAGCTTGCACGCCGCGACGCACGCCTTGACGAAGAACGACATGAAGCCGAGCTTGGCGCCGTGGGCCTTCTCGAAGCTGTCCTTGTACTTCGCGCGCATCGCCATGACGGCGGTCATGTCGACCTCGTTGAACGTGGTCAGCGACGCCGCCTCGTGCTGGGCCTGGACCAGCCGCTCGGCGACCCGCTTGCGCAGCGGCGACATCGCCACGACCTCGTCGCGCGGATCGACCTGGGCGAGCCGCTCGCCGTCGCCCGGGCCACCCGGCGCGGGCGCGGCGGGCGCGCTCGGCCGCGGGATCGATCCGACCTCGCGCGCGTGGACGCGCTGCGAGGGCGTGAGCTTGAGCAGCGCGTCGCGATCGAGCGGCTCGCCGTTGCCCTTCGCCGGCGCGGCAGCCGGCGTGGCCTGCGCGGGGGCCGGCGCCGGCTTGGCCTGCGCGTGGGCCGGCGCGGCGACGGGAGCGGCCTTCGCGGCGCCGGCCTCGACCACGCCCACGATCTCGCCGACCTTCACCGTCGCGCCCTCCTTGGCGCGCTGCTCCTTGATCACGCCGGCCACCGGCGATGGCAGCTGCACCGTGATCTTGTCGGTCTCGAGCTCGGCGACGGGCTCGTCCACCGCCACGGCCTCACCGGCGCGCTTGAGCCACTTGGCCACCACGGCCTCGGTGATCGACTCTCCGAGCGGCGGCACGACCAAATCAGCCATGCCGGCATCGTACTATAGGAGGCGTGCGCAGCCGCATCGCCGCGGTACTGGTCGTCTCGGCGTGTGTGACCGGACGCGGGGTCGTGGCTCCCGCGCCACCGCCGCGCCACACCGTCATCGCGCTCGCGATCTCGGGCTTCCGCGCGAGCGACGGCCTGCGCATCGTGCTCGTGCCGGATCCCAAGGCGACCGAGGTCGAGGTCACGATGCGCTACCGCGTCGGCGACATCGACGATCCGCCCGGCCAGGACGGCATGGCCCACCTGGTCGAGCACCTGATGTTCATGACCGTGTCCGGCGGCCAGAGCTTGTGGGCCAAG
>DATJAE010000090.1:0-7937 GCA_035516595.1 Kofleriaceae bacterium
CCGATCGTCGGCGCGATCAACGGCGTCGCGGTCGGCGCGGGCGCGGTGATCGCGTGCGCGTGCGACCTGCGGATCGCGGCGGCGAGCGCGAAGCTCGGCTTCATCTTCCCGAAGGTCGGGCTGTGCGGCGCCGACATGGGCGCGACCTACCTGCTGCCGCGCATCGTCGGCCTCGGCCACGCGAGCGAGCTGCTCATGTTCGGCGACGTGATCGACGCCGAGCACGCGGCGCGGATCGGCCTGGTCAACCGCGTCGTCGACGACGCCGAGGCCGCGGTCGCGCTCGCGCGCGAGTGGGCGCAAAAGCTCGCGCGCGGCCCGGCGTTCGCGCACGCGATGACCAAGCAGATGCTCGAGAGCGAGCACGCACAGGCGCTCGGCGCCGCGATCGAGGCCGAGGCCCAGGCCCAGGCGCTGTGCATGCAGCACCCCGACTTCGCCGAGGCCCACGCCGCGTTCAAGGCGCGCCGGCCGCCCAGGTTCGAGGGCGCGCCCGAGTAGGCGATGCGGCTGTCGAGCGACGACCTCGCGATGTTCTTCGAGCCCGCGCACGTCGCGCTCGCCGAGCGGCTGCGCGCCGCGGCGCCGGCGATCGCGGAGGTCGAGCGCGCCGGCGGCGACGATCGCGCGATGGTCGCCGCGATGGCCGCCGGCCAGCTGTTCGAGCTGGTCGCGCCGCCCGGCAGCGTGCGCGCGGTGTGCCTCGCGCGCGAGCTGTGCGGCTACGTCTCGCCGCGCGCCGACTCGATCCTCGCGGTGCAGGGCCTCGGCACCCAGCCGATCACGCTGGCCGGCAGCGCGGCGCAGCGCGGCGAGCTCGCGGCGTTCGCGTCGGGAGCGCGGATCGCCGCGTTCGCGCTCACCGAGCCGGAGGCCGGCTCGGATGTCGCCGCGATCCAGACCCGCGCGACGCCGCGCGGCGACGGCGCCTCCCTCGACGGCGACAAGCTGTTCATCTCGAACCTCGGGATCGCCGATCACGCCGCGGTGTTCGCGCGCGAGGGCGCCGGGCTGTCCGCGTTCTGGTTGGCACTCGACGCGCCGGGTGTCACGGTGCAGCCGATGACCGCCACCGCTCCGCACCCGATCGGCGCGCTCGCGCTGCGCGGCGCGCCCGCGGCGCGGATCGGCGCGCCCGGCCAGGGCATGAAGCTCGCGCTGTCGACGCTCGACGCGTTCCGCGTCACGGTCGGCGCCGCGGCGGTCGGCATGGCGCGGCGCGCGCTCGACGAGGCGCTCGCGTTCGTCAGGGCGCGCGTGCAGTTCGGCAAGCCGCTCGCCGAGCAGCCGCTGGTCCAGGCCCACCTCGCCGACATGGCGGTCGACCTCGACGCGGCGCGCCTGCTCGTGCTGCGCGCCGCGCATCGCAAGGACACCACCGGCGAGCGCGCGACCACCGAGGTGTCGATCGCCAAGCTCGGCGCCACCGAGGCCGCGCAGCGCGTGATCGATCGCGCGGTGCAACTGTTCGGCGGGCGCGGCGTGATGGCCGGCGCGGTGGTCGAGCACCTGTATCGCGCGATCCGCCCGCTGCGCATCTACGAGGGCACGAGCGAGATCCAGCGCACGATCATCGGCCGCGCGATGGCGCGGGAGGCAGCGCCATGACCCATCCGGTCGACGTCCGGTTCCCGGACGACTTCAACCTCGCCGACTACTTCCTGTTCGATCGCGAGCGCGAGGGCAAGGCCGGCCGGGTCGCGCTGCGCTTCGGCGAGCGCAGCTGGAGCTACGGCGAGGTCGCCGAGCGCTCGCGCGCGCTCGCCCGCGCGCTGGTCGACGGGGGCTTGCAGCCCGAGCAGCGGGTCTACATCGTGCTGCCCGACACGCCGGCGTTCGCGTGGAGCATCTTCGGCACGCTCGCGGCGGGCGGCATCGTCACGATGGGCAACCCGATCGCGCCGCCCGACGACCTGCACTACGTGCTCGACTACGTGCGCGCGAGCGTCCTGGTCACGACGCCCGAGGTCGCGGCCGCGCTCGCGCCGCGCCTGGCCGAGCACCCTCAGCTGCGCGCGGTGCTGCTCTCGCCCGACGCAGCGACCGGCGCCGATCCCGAGGCGGCGTGCGATCCGATCGAGACCATCGCGATCGCGCAGAGCCTGACCTCGGCGATCCAGCTCGGCCGCACGCTGCGCACCCGGCTGCCGGCGCTGCATCGCGACGACCCCGCGATCTGGCTGTTCACCTCGGGCTCGACCGGCCGCCCCAAGGCCGCGATGCACAGCCACCGCGACTTCGCGTGGAACACCGAGGTCTACGCCAAGCGCACGGTCGGTTATCGCGAGGACGACGTCACGGTCAGCGTGCCGCGGCTGTTCTTCGGCTATGCCACCGGCACGAACCTGTGGTTCCCGTTCGCGGTCGGCGCGACGGTCGGGCTGTTCAGCGAGCGGCCGACCGCCGAGTCGATCAGCGCCGCGATCGCGCGCTATCGCGCGACCATCGTCACCAACGTGCCGACCATGCTCGGCAAGCTGCTCGACCTCGACGACGAGCGTCGCGCGCGCGGCGAGCCCGGGCTCGATCTCTCGAGCGTGCGCTTCCACCTGTCGGCCGGCGAGGCGTTGCCCGAGCCGCTGCTGCGCCGGTTCGTCGAACGCTTCGGCCCCAAGGCGGAGCCGGGCGGGCCGCGCCCGACCGGCGCGAACGAGGTCTACGACGGCATCGGCTCGGCCGAGATGTTCCACATCTACGCGTCGAACCGCCCGGGCGACGTCAAGCCGGGCTCGCTCGGCCGCGCGGTCGCCGGCTACGAGCTCGCGATCCTGCCCGAGGACGCGACCGGTCCGGGCGCGCCGCGCCTGCCGCCGGGCGAGATCGGCATCCTGTGGGTGCGCGGCGACTCGGTCGCGCACGGCTACTACCGCGATCGCGACAAGAGCTGGGCCACGTTCCACGGCCACTGGTGCAAGACCGGCGACCTGTTCCACATCGACGACGGCGGCTACCTCTACTTCTCCGGCCGCGCCGACGATCTGTTCAAGGTCGGCGGCGTGTTCGTCGCGCCGCGCGAGGTCGAGGACTGCCTGCTCTCGCACCCCGCGGTGTCGATGGCGGCGGTGATCCCGGCCGAGGACCAGGGCCTCACCAAGCCCAAGGCGCTGATCGTGGTGCGCCCCGAGGCGCGCTCGCGCGATCGCGCGCGCCTGGCCGACGAGCTCAAGCACCACGTCCAGGACCGGCTGTCCAAGCACAAGTACCCGCGGTGGATCGTGTTCGTCGACGACCTGCCGAAGAACGATCGCGGCAAGGTCGACAAGAAGGCGCTGATCGAGCGCGAGCGCGCGGGACAGCTGTGACCGAACGCTTCCTCGCGCGTCACACCACGGCGAGCCTCGAGACCCTGGTCCGCGGCAAGCGCGGCGTGATCGCGCTCGTCCCGGTCGGATCGACCGAGCCGCACGGCCCGCACCTGGGGCTCGGCACCGACGTCGTGATCTCGGCCGCGGCGTGCCTGCGCGCCGCCGAGCTGCTCGACCAGCGCGGCACGATGGTCGGCCTGATCGCGCCGGCGGTGAGCTACGGCGTCACCGAGTGCGCGACCGGCTTCGCGGGCGCGGTGTCGGTGCCGGCGGCCGTGCTGACCAGCTACCTCGCCGCGGTGTGCGACGGTCTGCTCGGCAGCGGCCTCCGCCACGTCTGCCTGGTCAACAACCACCTCGAGCCGGCGCACGACGCCGCGGTGCGCGCGGTGCTCGCCGGGCGCGACAAGAAGGTGAGCGTCGCGTGCCCGCTCGCCCGGAGGTGGGCGCGCACGCTGTCGGCCGAGTTCAAGAGCGGCGCCTGTCACGCCGGGCGCTACGAGACGTCGATCATGATGGCGGCCGCGCCCGAGCTCGTGGTCGAGGGCGTGCGGACGCGGCTGCCGGCGGTGCCGATCAGCCTGTCGGAGAAGCTCGCGGCGGGCGTCACCACGTTCGAGGCGATGGGGCTCGCGGCCGCGTACGCCGGCGATCCCGCGGCGGCCTCGATCGAGGAGGGCGAGCAGCTGATCCAGCGGCTCGGCGAGATGGTGGTCGGCGAGGTCCTCGAGGCGCTCGGCGTCAAGCCTGCGACGTGAGCGCACCTGTGCGACACGTGGAACGCGCTTGGAACGCCCGCGGCGCGGAGCGACGATCGCGCCATGCACTTCTCGTTCGGCCACGTGCTGGTGCTCTCCGCGGTGATCGCGGCGATCTGCCTGTTGCTCGACCGCGAGGACCGCGTGTTCCCGTGGCTCGCGGTGATCGCGAGCGCGCTCGAGGCGCTGATCGCGTTCGACGTGATCGCGCTGTCGTCCGCCCGGTTCCGGATCGATCTGATCCTGCCGGGCGTGCTCGCGGTCGCGGGCGGCGTGTGCTGGGGACGCGCCAAGCAGAAGTCGTCGATCACCGCCGCGACCGTGGTGGCGATCGTCGGCTTGATCCAGGTCTGGCTAGCGGTGGCGCGGTGACGGCAACAGGCGCGCGGCGGGCAGCCCGCCGCCGCGCTCGCGCAGGAACATCGCGCGCGCCGAGCGATCGACCAGGCGGCACGCGGCGGCGCCGGCGCCGACCGCGGTCGCGCAGGCGAGCGCGCACATCACCGCCGCGCCGATCGCACCGCCGAGCGAGACCGGCAACAGCAGGCCGAACAGCAGGCCGCCCGCCAGGATCGCGATCGGCGGCGCGAAGATCAGCTTCGCGGCGCGCCGGGTCGGCGCTTCCTCGTCGTAGTCGCGCTCGCAGCCCTCGCAGCGCGCGCCGGGTGGCAGCGCGTGGCGCGCGCAGCGCGTGGTCGAGCACCGCCCGCAGCGCATCACCGGACGGCTGGTGCAGTCCGGACAGCCGCGTCGGACGAGCGCTCCCATACTGGAAGCATGCCTGTCTGGCCGGCCATGGCAAGTGTGCGCTGTCGACCCGCCGCGTGCGCGGGGGCGAGGTCGATCGTCAGTCCTTGATCCCGTGCTTGCCTTTGAGCTGGTCGAACACCTTCGCGTACTCGACCTCCCACGCCTGCGTACCTTCTTCGAGGTTCTTGATCCGGTCGCGGACTTCCTGGTCGATCGCCTCGTCCACCGCCATGTGCTTCTTGCAGATATCCTTGATCTTGCGGCGCAGGATCGCGTCGTCGGCGAACACCTCATCGATGTGACGCGACGACATGAATGCCTCCAGCATCTGGTTGGCAATCCACGACAGGCCCTCTTCGCCGAGCCCGAACTCCTTCTGCTCGGCGAGCTGACGCTTGGTCCGCCCGAGATGCGAGTAGGGAAGTCCGCGAATCTCCAGGATGTCCTTGGCCCGCTCCGTCAGCTCTTTGTCGACGCGGATGTACTCCTTGAGCACGGCTGCGGCATCGAGCTGGGCCTCGTTGCCATCGCTGACTTCGATATCACCCGCCTGTGTAAGCGTCGTGATGATCTCCGCCGCGATGGTATCGACCTTCCCTGGATACAGTCTCATCTCCGCGCCACTCTAGGTGTCGTCAGCGTCACATGCAAGGCGCGCAGCATCATCTTGCTCAAGGTTTTTTCGACGGATGTGCACGATCGCATTTCTCATCGGGGTCGCCGAGCACCCGCTCGTGATCGCCGCCAACCGCGACGAGCTCTACGCGCGGCCGACGCGTCCGCCCGAGCGGCTCGCGCCACACGTGGTCGGCGGTGTCGACGCGCGATCCGGGGGCACGTGGCTCGCGATCCACGCGCGCGGCAGCTTCGCGGCGGTCACCAACCAGCGCGCGCTCGCCACGCCCCCGCCGGAGCTGCGCTCGCGCGGCCTCGCGGTGCGCGAGCTCGCCAGCGCCGACGACCCCGACGCGTACGTCGCGGCGCTCGATCCGCGCGGCTACGCCAGCATGAACCTCGCGTGGGGCGACGCGCGCGGCGTCACGCTCGCGTACCTCCGCCACGACACCGGCGCGAAGGACCTCGTCCGGCTCGGCCATGGCGTCCACGTGCTGTGCAACGACCGGCTCGGCGCGCCGGGCTTCCCGCGCGGCGTCCGGCTCGCCGCCGCGATCAAGCCGCACCTCGCCGCGCCGTGGCCCGAGCTCGCGTCGCACATCGCGATCGCGCTGGGCGATCACACGCAGGTGCCGCCGCCGCCGTCACACCTGCCGCTCGAGCTCGCGCGCGCGCTGACCGCGACCTGCATCCACAGCCCGCTCTACGGCACGCGCAGCGCGACGATCGCCGCGTTCGCGCCCGGGCGCGTGGTCGAGTACCTCGACGCCGACGGCCCGCCGTGCACCACGCCGTTCGTCGACCTGCGAGGCCTGCTTGGCGCCGCGTGATCGCGAGGTCGGGCTCCGCCGGACCGCGCGGCGCCGCCGAACCGCGGCGCGGAGTGACGATCGCACGCTCGTGGTCGCCGGGCTGATCGTCGGCGCGGATCGCCGGGTCCTGATCGCGCAGCGCCGCGCCGACCAGGCGCTGCCGCTCTCGTGGGAGTTCCCGGGGGGGAAGGTCGAGCCCGGCGAGGCGCCGGCGGCCGCGCTGGTCCGCGAGCTGCGCGAGGAGCTCGGCGTCACCGTGCGGGTCGGCCGGATCTGGGACGTGCTGTTTCACCGGTATCCCGCGTTCGACCTGGTCATGCTGGTCTACGCGTGCGCGATCGTCGACGGAGAGCCGCGCGCGGTCGAGGTCGCAGATCTTGCGTGGGCGGCGCCCTGCGAGCTTCCCGCGTGGGACATCCTTCCCGCCGATCGCCCGCTCGTCGAGCGGCTGGTCGCGGAAGGCGCCCCGCTGATTTGACCCTCTCGCGACCAGGCGCCTACAATGCGCACGATGGAAGGCCGCGCGAAGGTCACGAAGGAAGTCCTCTGCGAGGAGGCTCGCTTCATCCTCGCCAACGTGATGGCGGAAGCGCGGTACGGCCGGCAGAACCGCTACGACGACATCCGCCGGGTGTGCGAGGGCGCGGTCTCGATCCCGTTCGCGGAGTACATCGGCTTCCTCGAGAAGTCCGGGTACCTCCGCCACGATCGCGCCAACGAGAGCCTCGAGGTCACGCCCGACGGCGAGACCGTGGTCAACGGCGGCAACCTCGCCGAGTTCACCGATCGCGCGGTCAGCCACTTCAAGAAGCTGCGCCAGACCCGCGCGATGGCCGCCTCCGGCGCCGTGCCGATGAGCACGCAGGCCGGCGCGGTGGCGGCGCCCGCGCCGATGATGCGCAGCGAGGGCTCGGTATCGTCGCGGTTGCCCGCCAAGGAGGCGCCGAAGATCTCGAGCTCCGGCGGCCGGCCGAGCGCGGTCGCGGGAGGCGAGATCTCGATGGCCGACGGCGAGCAGCGCTACGAGAAGCTGGCCTCGATCGGATCGGGCGGCATGGGCACGGTGTATCGCGCGCGTCAGGTCGCGCTGAACCGCGAGGTCGCGCTCAAGGAGATCCGCGATCTGTTCGGGTTCTTCAGCGAGGACCAGCGCAACGAGATCGTGCGGCGGTTCACCGACGTCGTGCGCGCGTGGGGCAACCTCGCGCACCCGAACATCCTGCCGATCCACGACGTCAACATCTGGACCGAGTACCCGTACATCATCACCGAGCTCGCGCCGAACGGCTCGGCGCGCCGCCTGATCAACGACGCCGAGGAGATTCCGGTCGACCTCGCGTTCAAGTACCTGCTCCAGACGCTGCACGCGCTGCGCGCCGCGCACGCCCAGCGCGTCTATCACCGCGGCCTCAAGCCCGAGCAGCTGCTGATCGACGCGTACGGCAACGTCAAGGTCTCGGACTTCGGCTTCACGCGCATCGTCGAGCGCGACCACGCCGTGATCCGCCAGATCTACGTCGGCATGGGCAACGTCGCGTACATGGCGCCCGAGCTGTACTCGGACCCGCTGATCTCGGGCCCGCAAGGCGACATCTACGCGCTCGGGATCATCTTCTACGAGCTGCTCACGCGGAAGCTGCCGGGCCGGCGCTCGCCGATGCCGTCGCAGATCAACGGCTCGTTGCCGCACGGCATCG
>DATJAE010000091.1:0-22028 GCA_035516595.1 Kofleriaceae bacterium
GTTCCTGCTGTACAGCGAGGTCCAGCGCCGCACGATCCACGCGATCGTGTCCAAGCCGATCGAGCGCTGGGAGTTCGTGATCGGCAAGTACGTCGGCATGGCGCTGATCCTGTCGGTGCTGGTCGCGGTGTTCGCGATCGCGATGGTCGCCGTGCTGCTGTGGCAGGGCGTCGGCGTCACCACGCCGGTGATCGAGCAGCTCGTGCTGGCGTGGTGCGAGGTGATGACGGTCGCGGCGATCGCGATCTTCTTCTCGTCGTTCTCGACCCCGTTCCTGTCGGCGATCTTCTCGCTCGCGATGTGGGCGATCGGCCGGGTCACGCCCGACATCGAGCACGCGACCAAGTCCGCCGCCGGCTGGATCCGCTGGACGTCGAGGGCCGCGCTCGAGATCGTGCCGGATGTCCACCTGTTCGCGCCGTCGGGCCGGGTCATCCACGGCGCGGCGATGAGCGTCAACGGCGACTTCGTGAGCTGGGGCTACGTCGGGGTCGCGGCGCTGCACGGCCTGGGCTGGGCGGTCGGCCTGCTCGCGCTGGCCTGCCTGCTGTTCCACCGGCGCGACTTCGCGTAGCGCTTTACAACGCCCGGGGCCCGTGCTTGCCTTCGCGCACCATGGCCAAGAACCTAGGCGGGGCGATCATCGATCTGCTCGATTCCGAGCGGGTCGAGCTGCGCGCGGCGGCGGCGACCGTGCTCGCAGCGGTCGGCAAGCGTGACAAGTCGGTGCAGACCGCGCTGACCACGCGGCTCGGCGATGCCGACCCGACCGTGCGGCGGATCGCGCTCGATGGCCTGGCCGACATGGGCGCCGGCGGGATCGCGACCCAGCTCGTCCCGCTGCTGCGCGGCGACGACGAGGGCCTCGCCGAACGCGCCGCCGCGCTGCTCGCGCAGCAGGGCGCCGAGGCCGAGGCCGCGCTGCGCAAGGAGGTGCGCGCCGGCGCGGTCGCGGCGCGCCGGGTGATGGCGCAGCTGCTGCTCCGCCGCGGCACCCAGCCCGCGATCGACGCGGTGCTCGACCAGCTGTCCGACGACGAGTTCGGCGAGCAGGCGCTCCAGCTCGTGCGCGCCGAGCTCGACACCGGCAACGACAAGCTCGCGAACCAGGTCGAGAAGGCCGCGATCGGCCGCGCCAGCGAGGCCGCCAAGGACCTGCACAAGGCCTGGCTCGCGGCGCAGAAGGCCGGCGAGGCCGCCGCCAAGGACGCCAAGCGCACGGCGAAGAAGTCGAAGGCCAACGGCAGCAACGGCCACGCCGTGGTCGCGCCGGATCCGCTGCGCGATCCGGCGGTCGCGCGCGGCGTCGCCCAGCTCGGCGCGCTGCTCCGGCTGATCGGCTACCTCGCGCGGCCATCGACCCAGTCGCTGCTGCTCAAGTACGCCGACGCCGACGAGCCACGGCCGATCCGGCTCGCCGCGATCGCCGGGCTGCGCCGGATCGTGGCGCAGAGCGAGGCGCGCGGCACCGAGAAGGTGATCGAGACGCTGATCGACTACGCCGACGGCGACGACCTCGCGGTCGCGCAGTCCGCGGTCGACACGCTGCGCGGCGCGCGCATCCCCGAGTCGCTCGCCAAGCCGTTCGCCGCGCTCGCCAAGTCCAAGAACATCGCGGCGCAGAAGCTGGCGATGGAGCGGCTGCCCGCGGGCGGCGGCGCGTCGGCGGTCAAGGCGCTGGTCGAGGCGCTCGCCGGCGACGATCCGACCGCGCGCGACGCCGCGGCGCGCGGCCTGGCCAAGGCGCCCGAGGCCGTGCTGCCGCTGGTGCGCGGGCTGCTCGCGACCCGGGACGAGCAGGTCGCGCGGCGATTCACCGGCGTCCTGCGCTCGCACCGCGGCCACGTGTCTCACCAGGCGGTCGACGAGCTGGTCGAGCGCGTGCGCGAGCTGATGGATCTCCAGCTCAAGGGCAAGGCCGCGGCCGAGCAGATCGTGCTCGAGCGCGTGCTCGCCGAGCTGATCGCCGACCTCGCGCCGCAGAAGCACGTCGAGCTGCTGTTCGAGCGCGCGAAGCGCCTGCGCAAGGCCCAGAAGCCGGTCGAGGCGTTCGGCTCGCTCAAGCCGCTGCTGCGCTCGCGCGCCGACCTCGACGCCGCGATCGACGACGACCAGCGGTTCTTCCTCGCGCTGCTCTCGCTCGAGGCCGCCGGCGAGGGCCTGATGAGCCGCTCGCACGCCGACGATCCGGTGTTCGAGCAGTTCGCCCGCCTGGCCGCGAAGGGCTATCCGGTCGCCAAGCACCTCGCGCGCAACGGCGACGTCACCGACGACCAGCTCTACGCGCTCGGCTTTCGCCTGATCGAGAGCGGCGACGCGTCGAACGAGGAGCTCGGCGCCGAGCTGCTCCAGGGCATCATCGACGAGCGGCCGCGCAGCAAGCTCGCCAAGGCCGCCAAGAACAAGCTCAAGCTGACCGGCCACCTCGACGAAGACTGATGACGGTCGCCGGCTATCTCGCGAAGCTTCCCGCCGATCGCCGCGCCGCGCTCGGGATGTCGCTCGCGAGCGCGCTCGTCATCCAGGGCCCGGTCGACACCTCGTTCCAGCCGACGTGGAACCAGGTGCAGTAGTCACGGCACGAGCTTGTAGCCCAGGCCGTAGACCGTGAGGATGTGGCGCGGGCTCTTCTGATCCTCCTCGAGCTTGCGGCGCAGCTTGACGATGAAGTTGTCGACCGTGCGCGAGGTCGGCGACGACTGCACGCCCCACACCTTCTCGAGCAGCTCGTCGCGCGACACCGTCTCGTCGGAACGCTCGCGCAGCAGCTTGAGCACCTCGAGCTCGTAGAACGTGAGGCGCTTGCTGGTGCGGCCCTTGTTCATGGTGTGCTTGCGCGCGTCGATCGTCCAGCTGCCGATCGTGAAGGTGTCGTCGGTGTGCGACGTCATCCGCTGCTGGCGGCGGAAGATCGCGTTGATCCGCGCGATCAGCTCGGCGACCGAAAACGGCTTGGTGACGTAGTCGTCGGCGCCGGCGTCGAGTCCGCGGATCTTGTCGCTCTCCTGCGCCTTCGCGGTGAGGATGATGATCGGCACGGTCTCGTCGCGCTGGCGCAGCGTCTCGCACACGCGATAGCCGTTGTCGTCGGGCAGCATCAGGTCGAGCAGCACGCAGTCGGGCGCCCAGTCCATCGCGGCCGCCATGCCCTCGGCGCCGGTGCCGCGTGCCTGGACCTCGAAGCCCTCGAACTCGAGCGCGTCGCGCAGGCCGCGCACGATGTCCGGCTCGTCCTCGATCACGAGGATGCGCTTCTTGCTCGGCTCGTCCGTCACCTGCGAAGTCATATCACTCACGCGCGCTTGATGGGCAGCCACAGCTCGAACGTCGCGCCCTGCCCGGGCGTGCTGGTCACGGTGATGTCGCCGCGATGGGCGCGCGCGATGTGCTGGACCAGCGCGAGGCCGATCCCGGAGCCGCGGATCGGGCGCAGCCGCATCGCGCGCGCGCGATAGAAGCGCTCGAAGATCCGCGCGTGCTCCTCGCGATCGATCCCCGGGCCGAAGTCGCGCACCGACAGCACCAGGCGCTCGCCGTCGCGGCGCAGCCGCAGCTCGATCTTCTTGCCGTCGGCGGCGTACTTGATCGCGTTGTCGATCAGGTTCAGCACGGCGAGCGTGAACGCGTTGGCGTCGAGCGACACCGGCGGCAGATCGGGCTCGAGCTCGGCGTCGAGCGTCATCTCGGCCGCGGCGACCCGGCGCTCGCACAGCTCGGTCGCGCGCTCGACCACCTCGCCGAGATCGGTCTCGGCGAACTCGTAGACGCCCATCCCGCGCTCGATCTTGGCGAAGTCGAGCACGTTGTCGATCAGCCGGCCGAGCCGCAGGCTCTCGCGCCAGATGATCTCGGCGTACTCGTTGGCCTGCTCGCTCGACTTGGTGCGGCCCTTCGCGAGCATCTCGCCGAACATCGAGATGATCGACAGCGGCGTCTTGAGCTCGTGCGACACGTTCGAGATGAACTCGCTCTTGAGCTCGTTGGACCGGCGCTCGCGGCGGATCGCGATCGCGAGGAACGCCAGGCCCGCGAGGATCACGGTGACCGCGCCGCCGATCAGCAGCCAGTCGACGATGCGCTTGCGCCGCAGCACGGCCATCTCGCCGAGATCCTTCTCGGCGGCGCGCAGCATCCAGCCGTTCACCGTGTCGGAGAACGGCACCTCGACCACGGTGTCGTCCTTGTCGGAGAACGGCGCGCCGTAGACCAGCTCGCCGCGCTCGTCGACGACCTGGTAGAGCCGCTTGGACTGCTCGCTGAACTGGAAGAACTGCGGGAACAGCCACGCGACCAGGTGCGTGAGATCGTCCTCGATCACGACGTAGTACGTCCGGTCGCCGGACGTCTTGCGCATGAACGAGAACAGGTACGGCTTGCCGTCCCACACGCCGTGGAGATGACCGCGCTCGTTCGGCGGCAGCTTGCTCGTGAGCGGCAGGTGGGGCAGCACGTGCGCCATGAACCAGGTGCGGAACTCGCCGCCCTCCTTGCCCTGACGGCGCGACACGTAGCCGTCGAGCACCGGGTGGAGCTGGTCGTCGAGCACGAACACGCTCATGAACGACGCGTTCTTCACCGCCTCGGGCAGCTTGCCGAGATCGTCGAGGTGGACCGCGTCGAACACGGCGTCGTCGTCCTTGACCACGAGCGACTCGATGTTGAGGACCTTCTCCTCGGCGAGATCGCGCATCAGCTGGAGCTCGCGATCGCGCGAGACCTCGGACGTGTAGCTGAACCCGTAGTAGGCCAGCGCGACGGCTGCCGCCAAGACCGCGAAGATCAAGGCATTCACGAGGAGGAGGCGACGCACGCCGCACCATCCTGCCACTTCCCAGTTCACTTGGAAGTACGGAAGGTTGTCAGCCGGAGTGGATTGTGTTAGAGGGCAAACTATCGAATTGCACTAATCCGGACTGAGGGTTTGTGTTGATTTACGGGTAGTTACGTTCGCATCCGTCCAGTGAGGGCCCGAGATGGACTCCATCTTTGAAGAAGACGCAGACGAGGTCGGGGGCGAGATCGAGGCGTACTGCCCCTCTCCCCGCTGCAAGGCCGACACGACGCACACGATCATCAGCATGTACGAGGACGAGGTGCGGCGGGTGCAGTGCGTGGTGTGCGGGGAAGTCCATGCGTATCGCAAGCCACGCGGCGACGGCGTGGAGGATGGCGGCGACACCGCCGCCAAGAAGCACGGGCCCAAGCGGCTGTCGTGGGAAGAGGCGATGGGGCGCGCGACCGATCAGGATCTCGCGAACTGCCGGCCGTACTCGATCCGCGACACCTACGAGGACGGCGACGTCGTCCACCATCCGGTGTTCGACATCGGCTTCGTCGTCGAACAGCTCCCCGACAACAAGGTCGAGGTGATCTTCCGCGACGGCGGCTCGCGCATCCTGGTCCACAACCGCGGCGATCTCGCGGCGCGGATGCCCGACATCGCCGAGGTGCCGATCCCGCGCGACCAGAAGAAGAAGAAGCGCACGAAGAAGCCGGAGGCCCAGGCGCCGGCTCCGCAGCGCAGCAAGGCCGAGGTCGAGGCCGCGGTGGTCCGCGCGCGCTCGGCCGCGCAGGCGCGCATGGAAGAAGCGACGCGCAGCGCCGACGAGCGCAGCAAGAAGCTCAAGGCCGATGCGCGCTCGACGAAGAAGGGCGCGGCCAAGCCGGCGCCCGCCAAGCCGGCGCCCGCCAAGCCCGCGGCGAAGGCCGCCGCCAAGCCCGCCAAGAAGCCCGTCAAGGCCGCCGCCAAGCCGGCCAAGAAGCCCGTCAAGCCCGTCAAGCCGGTCAAGAAGGCCGCCGCCAAGAAGCCGGCCAAGAAGAAGCCGGCCGCCAAGAAGCCCGCGAAGAAGCCGGCCAAGAAGAAGAAGTAGGCGTCGCCGACCGTCGACGATCGCGTGATCTCGAGTTATCGCGGTGGCCTGCGCGGTTGCCGTGGCGGCTGCGGGTGTCGCCGTCGCCGCGAGGTGACGCCCGGCGGTGCTCGACGAGCGTTCGCGCGGTTCGCGCGATCGGGCGCCGACCGCGGTCGACACGCGCGGTAGACGATCGCACACCGCGGTGCACGAAACGCATCGCGTGGGCTGCGGCCGCGAGCTGGCATCGCCGCTGCACTACTCGCGGCCGCAACCCCAACTAGGAGCAGCAGGCGTCATGAAGACTCACGCATTCGAAACGATCGACACCCAGGAGCTCGCCCGCGTCGGCGGTGGCTACGGTCTTCGCCACGAGCTGTGGCAGCTCAACAGCTCGCTCAACACCGCGGTCCAGAGCCAGCAATCGTCGAGCAGCAGCGAATCGACGATGATGTGCATGGCCGCGATGTGCATGGCGATGCGGCGCTAGCGAACGCGCGCGTAGTAGCCGGGGCGCCAGTCCCAGCCGCGCGCTCCCCAGCGCCACTCGCCGCCGACCCAGCGAAAGCCGCGACGCTCCTCGTGCCGCTCGAACCGCGGCGCGGGGCGCGCGCGGAAGTCGCGACGCACCTCCTCGTGGCGAACCGGGGCGCGGTGATCGCGGGTGTCTGCCATCGCGACGCCGCCGAACAGGGTGAGCGAGAGCGCCGCAGCGCTGATGATCTTCCTCATGGTCGTTGCCTCCTGCTCGGCTCGTAGAGCAGGCGGCGTGCCGCGCCGCGCGCGCAATCGCGTCGCGGAGTTGCCCGCTGGACGCCTGCGGATCCTGCCGCGCGGCTGCGAATCCCGCAGTCAGCGCGGCTCGGAGCTCGGCCGCGTGTAGGTCTGTGGAGGTTGCTTGAACGGCAGCAGCACGGTGAACTCGGTGAACACGTCGGGTTGCGAGTCCACCGTGATGAGGCCGCCGTGCAGCTCGATCAGCCCGCGCGCGATGTACAGGCCGAGGCCGGCCGAGTCGGGGCCGGCCGAGGTGTGGTGCTTGACCGGCTTGGGATGCAGGAACGGATCGAAGATGCGCTGGCGATCCTCCTCCGAGATGCCGATGCCGTTGTCGCGCACGCGCAGCCGCGCCCAGCCGCCCGGATAGCGCTCGCGCGGCGCCTCGTCGACGCCGATCGAGATCTCGCCGGACTCCGGCGTGTAGCGGATCGCGTTCTGGAGGAGATTCACCGTGATCTGGTGGAGCTTGTCGCGATCGGCGTCGACCGGCTCGAGCGCCTCGATGTGGGTCTCGACCCGCTGGTTGCGCTCGCTCGCCAGCGGCAGCAGCTCGGTGACCACGGCGCGCACCACGTCGCCGAGATCGACCTGCTCGCGGCGCAGCACGATCCGCCCGAACTCGATGTGCGAGACGTTGAGCATGTCGTCGACCAGGCGCTTGAGCCGGTGCGCGTTGCGCCGCACCGAGCTGATCGGCCGCTCGAGCAGCGGCGGCAGCTCGCCGAACCTGCCCTCCGAGAACAGATCGAGGTAGCCGACGATGCTGGTGAGCGGCGTGCGCAGCTCGTGCGCCGCGATCGAGATGAACTCGGCCTTGATCCGGCTCTGCTTCTCGAGCTCGACGTTCTTGGCGCGCAGCTGGACCTCGGACTCGGCGAGCGCGCGAGTGCGCTGGCGGACGATCTGATCGAGGTTGGCGCGCAGCGCGCGGAACTCGGCGCGCGCGGCCTCGACCTCGCGCGTGCGCTCCTCGAGCACGCGGCCGAGCCGGACGGCCGCATCGAACAGCTCGGCCTGGCTCGGCGGGGTCGAGCCGGCGCGCTCGAGCCGCGCGATCAGCACGTCGATCGTGCGCTGCGCCGCGGCCAGCTCGGCCTCGAGCTCGGCGATCCGGTCGGCGTCGCTCATCCCCGGTCTCCGATCGCCAGCCCGGTCAGCGTGTGGTTGACCAGCAGCATGCCGCTCTGCTCGCCGAAGCTCTGGAACCCGGTGGTCGGATACTGCGCGTAGGCGGCGGCGAGCTCGGCTTCGAGGCCGAGCGCCGCGGCGTCCCAGTGGCGGACCACGCACGAGCACGCGATCAGCGCGGCGATCTGGCCGCCGACCCGCTCGGCCGCGGCCGCGAGATCCTCGCGGGTGCGCGCGATCAGGTCGCCCGAGCGCATCAGGCGCAGCACGTGGCCGGGCTCGACGTCCGACGCGACGTGGATCCGCGTGCCCTCGAGCTCGGTCATCGTGCGCACGTACGGCACGCCGTCGACGAAGCGCGCGAACGAGTACTCCCACGGCCGCGACGGATCGAACTGCGCGCCGAGCTTGCCGACCAGCTCGCGCAGCCGCTCGCCCGCCGGCCGGCCGTCGAGCTCGTCGATCACGCGCTCGCTCGTCGCGGTGACCACGGTCTTGACCTCGGTCGGCGCGAGGTGCATCGACGTCACGACCTCGAACGGCAGCTCGCACTCGAGCATCACCACCACGCCGGCCTCGGCGAGCGCCTCGCCGCTGGCGAACACGTAGGTGTGGCGCTGCGCCTGCCGATCGGTCGAACCGAAGCCGCCGACGAACCGGATCTGCGGCGCCGCGGCGGCCGAGCCGATGCAGAACGCACCTTCGGCGCGACACCGACCGTCGCACAGGGTGAGCGCGACGTGGCGCGACGAGTCGAGCGTCTCGGCGGTGCGGCCGAGCCGGCCGGCCGCCTCGTACACCGCGTCGCGGCTGCGCCCGAGCGCGGACGCCGGCAGCTCGGCCGCCAGCCCGATCCCGACCCGCACCGCGTCGCCGTGGAGCGCCAGCGCGGTCGCGGCCGGGTGATCGCCGTGCAGCGGATCGCCGACCACGCCGAGCGTCGAGCAGCCGACCACCGGCGCGCTGCACGCGCGCTGCAGCTCGCGCGCGAACGTGGCGGGCTCGAGCCGCCAGTCGGCGAACGCGAGCACCAGGCGCTGGCGCTCGCCGCGCAGCCGCTCGCCGAGCTCGCCGGCGACCCGCGCCGCGTCCCAGCCCTGCACGGTCGCGCGTGTCGCGATCACGGCGTGACTATACCCGACGCCGCCGAAAACTTGCCCCGACCGCGGGGCTGCCGCTTCGATAAGGGCATGGAGAAGACGTGTAGCGCGTGCGGGCAGATGTTCCGGCCCGCGTTCGTGTTCCAGATCGCGGTGTCCGACGGGCAGCTGCACCACTACTGCTCGCTCGAGTGCCGCAAGTCGGGGCTCGGCGAGGAGGGGTTTCGCGCCAGGCGCGCGCGCCGCATCGCGATCCTCAACCAGAAGGGCGGCACCGGAAAGACCACGACCGCCGTGAATCTCGCGGCCGGCCTGGCCGAGCACGAGCACGAGGTGCTGCTGATCGACACCGATGCGCAGGGCAACGTGGGCGTCTCGCTCGGCGTCGCCGGCGAGAAATCGCTCTACCACGTGCTGGTCGAGGACGCCGACCCGAGCGAGGTCGCGGTGCCGGTGCGCGGCCGGCTCGACGTCATCACGTCGGACGCCACGCTCGCGGCCGCCGAGATCTGGCTCGCGCGCCAGCCGGTCGAGACCCGGTCGCGCATCCTGACCAAGCGGCTGAACCTGATGGCGGTGTCGCGGCGCTACGACTACGTGATCATCGACTGCGGCCCGTCGCTCAATCTCCTGAACCAGAACGCGCTGTCGTACGCCGACGAGGTCATCATCCCGGTGACCTGCGATTACCTCGCGCTGGTCGGCGTCAAGCAGGTGCTGCGCACGATCAAGGATGTCGAGCGCCACCTCGGCCACGCGGTGCGGGTCGCCGCCGTCCTGCCGACGTTCTACGACGGCCGCACCCGGCTGGCGCGCGAGGTGCTCGAGACGTTACAGGGCCATTTCAAGCACAAGTGCCTCGAGCCGATCCGGCTCAACACGCGGCTCGCCGAGGCGCCGAGCCACAAGAAGACGATCTACGAGTACGCGCCGGTCTCGCACGGCGCCGCCGACTACAACCGCGTCGTCGACTGGGTGCTGTCCACGAGCAGCGCCGGCGCGACGCTCGCCGAGACCGCCGCGCCGGTCGCCGCCGAGGTTGCATGAAGGACGACAAGCTCATGGCGCACGATCCGCTGAGCGACGCCGATGCGATCCTCAGCGAGGAGTACTACGGCCGCAGGGTGCCAGCCGATGCCGCTGCTCCGAAGCGAGCGAAGCTGCCTCGGCCGACGCACTACAAGGTGATCTGCATCTCGATGTACACGCGCGATCTCGAGGATCTCGATGCCAAGGTCGCCGAGCTCAAGCGCCGCGGCTGGACGAAGGCGAACAAGTCACAGCTGATCCGACTCGCGCTCAGCCAGATCGACATCGACAAGCTTCCGACTCCGCGCCAATAACTAGAGGTGATCGACGATCTGCCGGATCGATATCACGCGTACCTCGAGCGGTTCGCGCGCGAGATCGGTGAGGTGGCGGTCGGCTCGTTCGCGAAGTTCCGCGGCAAGCTGATCAAGAAGCTGTCGTTCGAGGAGTTCACGCCCGCGTTCATCGAGTACACCGAGATCGCCGAGCGCTATGCCGAGGGGCTCGCCAACGGCGACACGATCAACGACGTCGTGCTCAAGGTGCTGCGCGACCAGGCCGCCAAGCTCGTGCTCGAGCCGCCCGATTAGAACATCTTGATCAGGCCGAACGTGAACATGTGGAAGATGTCGGTGCGCGCCGTGTCGGTGCCGGTGTGGCCGCGGGTCGAGTCGGCCGCCGGGGCGCCGAAGTCGAGGCTCGCGTAGTTCAGGTCGTACACCCCGATGAAGTCCATGTCCTTCTTCCAGCGATAGCGGAGCTCGGCGGCCACCGTCGCGGCCTTCGCGCTCGGCGACTTGCCGTCCTCGAGGCCCTTGGTCTGCGTGATGCCGGCGCCGAACAGGATGGTATCGAGCGTGAACTTGAGGCCGATCTTCTCGGTGAGCTGGGGGATCGCGAACGACGCACCGAGCACCGGGGCGCCCATCGTCTCCTGCGGCAGCTTCGCCGGGTTCTTGGTCGTGCTGCTGTAGCTGTCGACCATGTACGACTGGTAGCGGTAGCCCAGGCGGCCGATGATCATCATGCCGTTCTTCTTGTGGAGGTCGTAGCCGAACTCGCCCCGCAGGTTGTAGTTCGCGATCGAGATCCCGGTCGATGCCGCGGCGGTGGACATCGTCGCCGGGACCTGGATGCCGCCGAACAGGGTCTTGGCGTAATCGAGCGTGGCCTCGCCGCCGACCACGTAGCTCTTCTTGTACGGAAAGAGCGCCTCGCCGCCGAGCGACAGCGACACCGCGCTGGTGCTGAGGCTGTACTTGTCGGGGTTGAGCATCCCCGAGGTGCTCGTGATCGTGCTGCCGGTGCTGTGCATCGCCTGCTGGATGAACATCACGCCGAGCAGCGCGTGGGCGTCGAGGTCGCGCTTGAACGTGCCGCCGCCGCCGCCGCCCGAATCGTCCATGTCGAGCGCCGAGGTCAGCATCCAGCCGGCGTCGCCGTCGTCGTTCTCGACCAGCGTCCACTTGCCCTTGGTCTCGCCGGGGTAGAGCACCATGCTCGGCTTGGCGACGAACTCCTCGCCGCTGTCGCTCGAACGATCGTTGTAGGCGACGGTCTTCTCGCTGACGTGCGCGGTCGGCCGCTTGTCGGAGTCGTCCGGGTCTCCGGTCTTGCTGTCGTCGGGATCGGGCGCGTCGCCGCTGTCGTCGTCGCTGTCACCCTTGTCACCCTTGTCACCCTTGTCGCCCTTGTCGCGCTTGTCGCGCTTGTCGCCCTTCGACTTGCTGCTGCTCGCCTTGCTGTCGTCGTCGTCATCGTCGTCGTCGCTCGTGCTGACGTCGTCCTTGGAGGATGGCTTGGCCGCGTGCGCGGGCTTCCTGGGCTTGGCGGGCTTGTCGTCGCTGTCGTCGGAGTCGGAGTCGGAGGCCGAGTCGTCCTTGTGCGGCTTCTTCGCCTTGCGGTCCTTGCTGTCCTTGCTGTCCTTGCTGTCCTTGCTGTCCTTGCTGTCCTTGCTGTCCTTGCTGTCGCTGTCGTCGTCGCTGCTGCTGTCGTCCTGGCCCTCGCCGACCGCGTCGGCGCCGATCCGATCGTCGGGGCCGGCCTGGCCGCCGAACCCGCGCTTGGTCGAGCGACCGCCGACGAACGGGCGCGACCGCGTGTTGCGCTGGATCTCGTCGTCGTCGGGCATGTCGACCTTGCTGCGCGGCACGTAGCCGGTGCGGCCCTGCACGCGAACGTGCAGCCAGCGGCCCTCCTTGCCGATCACGGTCATGTTCTGACCGCTGTGCAGCTTGAGCAGCACCTTGGCCTGCTCGCCGGGACGGCTGTAGACCTTGGTGTCCTGGTTGGTCTTCACCTTCTCCGCGCGTGCGGGGTGAGCCCATGCGATGATGCCGAACGCGAGGACGAGGACGAGGCCTCTCGTCGTCATGTCGCACATTGTACAAGCAGGTCGCGCGATCCTCCACCGCCAATCGCCCGCGATCCCGTGGGCTTGCATGGCCGGGGATGTCGGAACACCGCGAAACGTACAAGGATCGCGATAAGCTGAGGCTCGCGCATGCTTCCCAAGGGCACATATACATCCGGTCACTTCGAGCTCGAGATCGATGGTCACCCGACCACCGCGTACCTCAAGTCGGTGGAGGGCGGCTTCGTGCATGCGAACGTGATCGCCGAGCCGATCGGGCCGGATAACCACCGGGTGATGCACACGTCGACCGTCGAGATCGATCCGTTCACGGTCGACTTCGGGATCTCCGGCGCCAACGACGTGCTGCTGTGGATCCAGAGCTCGTGGCGCAAGGACTGGAGCCGGCGCAACGGCCAGATCACCCACGCCAACTTCGATCTCTACAAGACGTTCGAGCACGAGTTCTACGACGCGCTGATCTCCGAGACCACGTTCCCGACGCTCGACGGCGCCTCCAAGGAAGCGGCGTACATCAAGATCAAGGTGCAGCCCGAGGCGGTGGTGTCGAAGAAGGCCGACGGCAGCAAGACCCGGGTCAACTCGACGCTCGGCAGCAAGCAGAAGCTGTGGATGCTGTCCGGGTTCCGGCTCAACATCGACGGCATCACCAACGCGCAGTACACGAACAAGATCGAGTCGTTCACGATCAAGCAGGGGATCCAGAAGTTCTACACGGGCGCGAGCCGGTTCCCGCAGATCGAGCCGACCAAGATCGATTTCCCGAAGCTGACCTGCTCGATCGGCCTCAACTACGCGTCCGAGCTGATCGACTGGTACGACGCCTACGTCGTCAAGGGCGGCAAGGATCCGAAGCAGCAGAAGACCGGCTCGCTCGAGTTCCTGTCGCCGGATCGCGCGAGCGTGCTGTTCCGGCTCAACCTCTACGAGGTCGGCCTGCCGCACCTCCAGATCCTGCCGAGCAAGGCCAACGCCGAGGACATCAAGCGCGTCAAGTACGAGCTGTTCGTCGGCCGGATGGATCTCGACGGTTCCGGCGCGCTCGGCATGGAGTAGGTCACGGCTCCGCGTCGCGCGTGACGACCTGGGCGTGCGCCGGGCCATGGCGGCCCCGCTCGCGCCAGCCCTCGATCACGACGTAGAGCACCGGGATGAACACCAGGTTGAGGAAGGTCGACGCGACCATGCCGCCGAGCACGGTCGTGCCCAGCGAGTGACGGCTGCCGGCGCCCGAGCCGGTCGCGAACACCAGCGGCAGCACGCCGAAGATGAACGCGAACGACGTCATCAGGATCGGCCGCAGCCGGATCTTGGCGGCCTCGACCGCGGCGTCGACCAGCGCCATGCCGCGGCGGCGCAGCTGCTGCGCGAACTCGACGATCAGGATCGCGTTCTTGCTGGCGAGCCCGACCAGCATGATCATGCCGATCTGCGCGAACACGTCGTCGATCAAGCCGCGCAGCGCGACCAGGAGCAGCGCGCCGAGGATCGCGATCGGCACCGCGAGCATGATGATGAACGGCAGCGCGAAGCTCTCGTACAGCGCCGCGAGCACGAGGAACACGATCAGCACGGCGAGCGCGAAGATGTAGGCGACCTGATGCCCGGCGCGCTGCTGCTCGAGCGACAGCCCGGCCCACTCGTGCGCCATGCCGGGCGGAAGCTGCGCCGCGAGGCGATCCATCGCCGCCATCGCCGCCGACGAGCTGGTGCCGGGCGACGGCGAGCCGTTGATCTCGGCGGCGCGGAACAGGTTGAAGTGGCTGATCACCTGCGGCGCGGTGGTGGCGCGCAGATGGATCATCCCGTCGAGCGGGACCATCCGGCCGCTCGCGGTGCGCACCTCGAGCGCGCGGATGTCGCCGGGCGACGCGCGCGCCGCGGCGTCGGCCTGGAGGTAGACGCGATAGGTGTGCTGGTCGAAGTCGAAGTCGTTGACGTAGCTCGAGCCGAGATAGATCTGGAGCGTGTCGGCGATCTGGTCGAGCCCGACCCCGAGCGCCTTGGCGCGATCGCGATCGATGTCGATCACGAGCTGCGGATCGTCGACCGTGAACGTCGCGAGCACGCCGCGCACGGCGGGATCGCGCCCGGCCGCGGCGACCACGCCGAACGTCGCGCCGGCGAGCTGGGCGATCGGCGCGCTCGAGCGATCCTCGATCTCGAGCTGGAACCCGCCGAACACGCCGACCCCCTGGATCGACGGCGGCAGGAACGGGATGACCAGCGCGCCGTCGATGCCGAGCAGCGGCCCGCGCAGCCGGCCGAGCAGCGCCTGCGCCTCGTGCGCGCTGCCCTCGCGCTGGCCGAACGGCTTCAGGCCGACGAACAGCACCGCGCGATTCGCCCCCGGGCCGGCGAACGAGAAGCCCGCGACGTCGAACACGGTGTCGACCTCGGGCTGGCGCGCGAGGATGCGCTCGACCTGCTCGGTCACCGCGAGCGTGCGCTGCAGCGACGCGCCCGACGGGCCCTGCACCGCGATGATCAGGTAGCCCTGGTCCTCGTCGGGGACGAACCCGGTGGGCACGCGGCGGAACATCCACGCGGTCGCGAGCAGCGCGACCACGAACAGCGCGATCAGGATCCACGCGTGACGGAGCGCGCGCTGCAACAGCCCGCCGTAGCGATCGTGGCTCCACGCGAGGGCGCGATTGACCGCGCGGAACGGCGCCCACCGCCGCCCGGCCTCGCGGCGCAGCAGCCTCGCCGACAGCGCCGGCGACAGGGTCAGCGCGTTGAACGCGGACAGCGCGATCGAGAACGCGATGGTCAGCGAGAACTGCTGGTAGATCCGACCGGTCGTGCCCGGGAAGAACGACACCGGCACGAACACCGCGATCAGGACGAGCGAGGTCGCGACCACCGCGCCGGCGACCTCGCGCAGCGCGCCCGAAGCGGCCTCGGCCGCGGTCTGCTCGTGCTCGGACAGGTGGCGCGCGATGTTCTCGATCACGACGATCGCGTCGTCGACCACCAGGCCGGTCGCGAGGGTCAGCCCGAACAGGGTGAGCGTGTTGATCGAGAACCCGAACACCTTGACGAAGATGAACGTCCCGATCAGCGACACCGGGATCGTGATCGCGGGGATCACGGTGGGCCGCCAGCCCTGCAGGAACAGGAAGATCACGGCGATCACGATCACGATCGCGGCGCCGAGCGTGATCAGCACGTCGTCGATCGACTCGCGCACCGCGCTGGTCGGATCGAAGCCGATCTCGTAGTGCATGCCGGGCGGGAACGCCTTCGCGAGCCGGGCGAGCTCGCGCGACACCCCGCGATCGACGTCGAGCGCGTTGGCGTCGGGCAGCTGGAAGATGCCCAGGCCGATCGCCTCGCGGCCGTTGAACCGGAGCACGGTGCCGTAGTCCTCGGCGCCGAGCTCGATCCGCGCGACGTCGTGGAGCTGGACGCGCGTGCCGTCGGGCGCGGTCTTCAGCACCATGCGGCCGAACGCGGCGGCATCGGCCAGCCGGCCGGGCGCGCGGAGGCTGATCTGCAGCTGCTGGCCCTGCGGCGCCGGCTCCTTGCCGAGCTCGCCCGCCGCGATCTCGATGTTCTGCTCGCGCAGCGCGCGCGCGACGTCGCCGGCGGTGAGCCCGCGCGCGGCGAGCGCCGCCGGGTCGAGCCACAGCCGCATCGCGTAGGTGCGCGGGTTGAAGATCCGCGCCTCGCCGACGCCCGGCACACGGAGCAGCGCGTCGCGCACGTTGCGATCGACGTAGTTCGACACCAGCTCGGTCGAGTACGTCCCCGGATCGGCCCAGAACGCGACCGCGAGCACGATCGCGGTCGAGGACTTGGTCACGATCACGCCGGTCTGTCGGACCTCGGCGGGCAGGCGGGGCACCGCCTGCTGCACGCGGTTCTGCACGTCGATCGCCGCGAGATCGATGTCGCGGGACGGCTCGAACGTCACGGTGATGGTCGACAGGCCGTCGCTCGTGCTGGTCGACTGGATGTAGCGCATCCCGGTCGCGCCGTTGATCGCCTCCTCGAGCGGCGTGGTCACCGCGGTCTCGACGTCCTCGGCGCTCGCGCCGATGTAGGTGCTGGTCACGATCACCTGCGGCGCGGCGAGCGTGGGATAGCGCGCGACCGGCAGGCTCGGGATCGCGATCGCGCCGAGGATCACGGTCAGGATCGCGATCACCGCCGACAGGACGGGACGGCGGATGAAGAAATCGACGAACATCGTTAGCCGCGCACCGCGACGGGCGTGCCGTCGCGCAGCTTCTGGATGTTGCCGGTGATCACGCGCTCGCCCGCCTGCAGGCCCGCGACCACCGGATACGAGCCGTCGCCGAGCTCGCCGAGCTCGACCGGATGCTGGCGCGCGATGGTCTGGCCGCGCGCCTGTTGCACGACGAACACGAACGGCTGGCCGCCCTGCCACATCACCGCGGGCGCGGGGACCGCGAGGCCGGGATGGCGGCTCCACACCACGCGGGCGCGCACGATCTGATCGGCGCGCAACAGGTTCAGCGCGTTGTCGATGTCGGCCTTGACCAGCACCGACTGGGTATCGGGCGTGACGTCGGGCGCGACGAACTTGACGTGACCGGCGCCGAGCGTCTTGCCGGAGTCGTCGACCAGCCGGATCTCGGTGCCGATCCCGACGTGGCCGGCGCGCTCGATCGGGATCGATACGTTGGCCTCGAGCACCGAGTTGTCGGTGACCGACGTGATCGTCGTCGCCGGCGACACGTGATCGCCGACTCGCACCGGGATGTCGCCGACCACGCCGCGGGTCGGCGCGAGGATCGCGTAGTACTCGAGCTGGACCTGGCTGCCGCGGATCTCGGCGGTGAGCGCGGCGACGTCGGCGCGCGCCTGATCGACCGCCGCGCGCGCGTTGTCGAGCTCCTGGCCGGGCAGCGCCCCGTCCTTCACCAGCTGCTCGACGCGCGCGTAGTTCTGCTCGGCGAGCTCGAGCGCGGCCTGGCGCGACGCCCGGTTCTCGCGCGCCTGCTGGACCGCCGACGGCTGGCGCCCGGGGTCGACGTGAACGAGCGGCGTGCCGGCCTGGACGATCTGGCCGGGCTTGACGAGGATCGCGGTGACCTGGCCCTCGATCTGCGGCTTGATCGCCGGCGCGGTGCGCGAGCGCAGCTCGGCGAGGTACTCGGTGGTGTCGAGCTGCGGCGTCGGCGCGAGCGTGACCACCGGGACCGGCATCGCGGGAGGCGGACGGTGCGGTGCGCCGCTGCCGCCGCACGACGCGAGCGCGACGACGACCAGGACGCGGCACTGCATGCTTCGTTGTACTGCGCTCGACCGCGTTGCAAAGCGAGCGCTCCGGCACGGCGTGCGCTAGGACCACGCGACGACGAGATCGTAGAGCACGTGGGCATAGACCGCGTGAGCGAGCGAACGAAACCAGAAGATCGCCGCGAACGCCGCGCCGGCAAGCGCGCGGAACGCGAACGCGTGCGCGCTGAACGGCTCGCCGTACGGGCCGAGATGGTGAGCCGCGGCAAACGCGAGCGACGACACCACCAGCGCGATCGGGAACGCGAGCCGGCCGCGCACCATCATCACGATGCCGGCGACGAGGCCGAGCCGGAACACCAGCTCCTCGTGCACGCCCGCACCGAGCGCGCCGACCACGGTCGCGCCGCCGCCGAGCCCGAACGCACGGTCGAGCACCAGCCGGATCACCGCGCCGAGCGTGAGCGCGTAGATCGCGGCCTCGAGCACGACCGGCGCGGCGATGTCGAAGCTCAGCGTCTGCCACCGGCGCGCGCGCCGGATCCACACCAGGAACAGCAGCGCGACCACCGCGTGGAACGCGAGGTAGAGCGCGCGGCTGCCGAGCAGATCGTAGAGCGCGCGGGTCACGACGTCCGCGCCGTTGACCCGGCCGGCGAACGCGACGCCGATCTCGTACGCGAGCAACAGCGGGAAGATCAGCACGAGGCTGGCGGCGAGATCGCCGCGCCCGGTCGCGCCGCGCGCCGGCTCGCTCACTTGCGCAGCCGCTTCCTCACGCCGGGCGTGACCGCGGGTGGCCGCACGGTCGCGGTGGTCTCGCGATCGACGCGCAGGTACGCGCGCGCCGCGGCGCGGACGTCGTCGATCGTGACCGCCGCGATCGCGTCGTCGTAGCGCGCCCAGCTCTGCCAGCCGAGCCCGTAGGCCTCGTGATAGGCCATCGCGTTGGCGACCGCCGAGCGGCGCTGCATCGCGATGTGATGACTGCCGATCAGGTAGCGCTGCGCGCGCGCGAGCTCGTCGGGCGTGATCGCGTCGTCGCGGACGCGCGCGAGCTCGCCGTGCACGGCGGCGAGCGCGGCCTCGAGCTTGTCGGGCGCGCACGCAAGGTAGATCGCGACGAACCCGGGATCGACGCCCTCGATCGAGTGCGCCGACACGCGATAGACCAGGCCCTGGCGGTCGCGCAGCTCGGCGAACAGCCGGCCGCCCTGCCCGCCGAGCACGGCGACCAGCACCTCGAGCGCGAACCGATCGGGCGCATCGACCGTCGCACCCGGGAAGCCGACCACGAGGTGGGCCTGCGCGCGCTCGAGGTAGCGGTAGACCTCGCGCTCGGCCGGGCTGCGCGCGTCGAACGCCGGCGCGGCGACCGCGCGCGTGACCGGCCGGGTCCTGGCCGCCTTGCCGAACCGCGCGGTGACCTGCGCGATCACCTCGTCGACATCGACGTCGCCGACCACCGCGAGGGTGAGCGCCGAGATCGGATAGCGCTGGCGGTAGAACGCCGCGAGCTCGTCGCGCGACAGCCCGTCGATCGCGCGCGGCGTGCCGAGCACGTCGCGGCTGTACGGGTGATCGCCGTACAGCGCGGCCGAGAACAGCTGGAACGCGACCTGGGTCGGGTTGTCGCGCTGGGCGGTCTGGTCGTCGCGCAGCTGGCGCCGCGCCTGCGCGAGCTCGGCGTCGGGCAGCGCGGGGTCGAGGATGCAATCGGCGAGCAGGTCGAGCCCGGGCTGCCACGACCGCGCGAGCCACTCGGCCGCCACGCCGAAGCTGTTGCGCCCGGCCACGCCGCCGAGCGAGCCGCCGAGCCGGTCGCTGCGATCGGCGACCGCCGCGGCATCGCGCGCCCCGCAGCCGCGCGTGATCAGGCGCGCCAGCAGGGTCGACGCGCCGGCGTGATCGGCGTCCTCGACGCGCAGCCCGCCGCGCCACACCGCGCGCATCGCGACGATCGGCACCGCGGGATCGCGGCGCACCAGCAGCACCATGCCGCTCGGCAGCGCGATCCGCTTCTCGACCACCGCCGCCGCGGGTGCCGGCGCGGCCAGCGCGCGCCGCACCCGCGACTCGGCCTCGCGCGCGAACGAGCGCCGCGTGCCGCGCGCCGGCCGCGGCAGGATCGCCGCGACCGTGGCGTTGTCCGGGCGCAGGTAGCGCCGCACCGCGGCCGCGACGTCGTGGCGGCGCACCGCGCGGATGCGATCGAGGTAGACGTGCGCGAACTGCGGGTCGCCGTTGACCGTGGCGTTCCAGCCGAGCGTGCGCGCGCGGCCCTGCGCGGTCTCGAGCTGGTGGACCAGGCCGGCCTCCGCCGCGATCCGCGCCTTGTCGAGCTCGTCGGCGCCGAGCTGATCGACCAGCCCGAGCGCGTGATCGACCAGCGCGCCGACCGAGCGCCGCGCGCGCCCGGGCCGCGCGGTCGCCGACAGCACGAACAGCCCGGGATCGCGCAGCGCGTGGACGTGGGCGTAGGCGCCGGTCACCAGCTGCGCGCGGTCGCGCAGCTCGCGCGGCAGGCGCGCCGATTCGCTCTCGCCGAGCAGGATCGCGGCGACGTCGAGCGCGGCGACGTCGGGGTGGCGCGCCGCCGGGACGTGAAAGCCGACCGACACGTAGGCCTCGTTGATCTCGCGAAACGCGGCGACCGCGCGCGGCGCGGTCTGGACCGGCTCGCTCGCGAGCCGGCGCGCCGGCCGGCCCGACGGCATCTGCCCGAACCGGCGCTCGACCCGCCGGCGCACGCGCGCCGGATCGACGTCGCCCGCGACCACCAGCGCGATGTTGTCGGCGACGTAGTAGCTGCGGAAGAACTCGACCAGCTCGCGCTCGCCGAGCCGCTCGACCGTCTGCGCGGTGCCGATCACCGGCCGGCGGTAGGGATGTGCGACGTACGCGGTCGCGAACAGGCTCTGCGCGACCGAGCGCGCCGGATCGTCGGCGCCCTGGCGGATCTCCTCGAGGATCACGCCGCGCTCGCGCTCGAGCTCGCCCGGATCGACGCGCGGCGCGGTCAGCGCGTCGGCGAGCGCGTCGATCGCGTCGTCGAGGTGATCGCGGCCGAGCACGGCGTGGAACACCGTGTGATCGAACGACGTCCACGCGTTGATCTCGCCGCCCGAGCCCTCGATCGCGCGCGCGAGCTCGCCCACGCCGTACGCGGTCGAGCCCTTGAACAGCATGTGCTCGACGACGTGCGCGACGCCCGCGACCCGCGGCGCCTCGTCGGCCGAGCCCACCCCGACCCACGCCTGCACCGCCGCGACCGGGGCCGGATGGCCCGCGGCGACGTGCAGGGTGAGCCCGTTGTCCAGGCGATGGGTCTCGACGTCGTGCACGGCGGTCCCGGCCGCGAGTGCGGCAAGCGCGAGATGATAGGCATGTCGCGTGACCCGGGGCACGTTTTGTGGAATCTAGCCAAAATTCGTTATCCTCGGGCCATGCGGGGCTTTGTCGTGATCGCGGTGCTCGCGGCGTGCAGCAGCAGTCCGGCCAACGTCGCGGGCGACTACACCGTCAACCTCACCGAGGAGACCAACGGCTGCATGTTCATGAACTGGATGATGTCGAAGTCGATCACCGGCGTCACCGTCACGATCACCCAGTCGGGCTCGACCGTGACCGCGGTGGTGACCGGTGCAGGCGCGGATGTCGCGCTCGACGCCGCGCTCGGCAGCAACGCGTACGACGGCAAGGTCGACGGCGACAGCCTCGACCTCTCGATCCAGGGCAGCGTGCCGCACCAGATGGGCAACTGCGCGTTCACCTACAACAGCACGATCGACGCGACGCTGTCGGACGACACCTTGACCGGCACGGTGAACTACACCGCCGCGACCAACAACAACAGCGACTGCGCCACGATCCAGGGCTGCAAGAGCTACGAGGACTTCAACGGCACCAGGCCGCCGCCCTGATGCTCGAGCTGCGCGAAGCCACGCCGTCGCTCGCCACCCCCCGGCTCGTGCTGCGCGAGCTCCGTCTCGACGACGCGCGCGCGGTGGCCGAGCGCGCCGGTGACCGCCGGGTCGCGCGCTACCTGATCGCGGTGCCGTCGCCGTATCCGGTGTCGCTCGCGACCCGCTGGCTGGCCGGCCGGATCGCGTGGTGGTCGCTCGGCCGCGGCGTCACGCTCGCGATCGCGCGGCGCGAATCCCCCGACGAGCTGCTCGGCACGGTGAGCCTGCGCCGGTTCGTGCGCGATCGCCGCGCCGAGCTCGGCTACTGGCTGGGCGCCGACGCGTGGAACCAGGGGCTGGCGACCGAGGCCGCCGGCGCGCTCGTCGACTTCGGCTTTGCCGACATGGGGCTCGCGCGGATCTACGCGCACGTGCTCGAGGGCAACGCGGCCTCGTGCCGGGTGCTCGAGAAGCTCGGGATGGCCAACGAGGGCATCCGCCGCCGCCACATCCGCAAGGGCCGCCGGCTGTACGACGTCGCGATGTACGGGCTGCTCTACGACGAGTGGCGCGATCGCGCGGGCGGCTGATCGCGGCGGTGCAGCCCGAGCGCGCCGCCGATCACGAGCCCCGCGGCGAGCCCGACCAG
>DATJAE010000092.1:0-13809 GCA_035516595.1 Kofleriaceae bacterium
TAGCGCATACGCTCTCTCTCCTTGGCGAGGCAGACAGCAACGCGAACGAGGCCGCGCGCACCCACGCGGTCTCGGCGAGCATCGTGCCCGCTCGCGCGGCGAGCTCGCGCTCGTCGCTGTTAACGCGTGCTGTCTGCCTACGTCGACGCGTGCCTCGTCGACGGCTCACGTCGCCCGCGTTCGGTAAGCGCGGTCGCACGCGAGGGGCGCGGTGGAGAGCGCTCAGTTGCGCGCGCGCAGGAAGATCCGGATCACGTACCAGAACATCAGCGCGACCGACGAGAACAGCGCGAGCGCCGCGGCGACGTGCGAGCCGGGATCGTAGTGCGCGAGCACCTGCGACGTCTGATAGAGGATGTAGCCGGCGGCGAGCAGCACCATCGCGACCGAGAACACCAGACCGAGGTCGAAGCCGAAGCCGATCGACATGAAGATCAGCGCGAGCGCGGCGCCGCTGACCATCATCAGGCCGCTGCGCAGGAACGAGAAGTCCTTGCGCGAGAGCAAGACCGACAGCGTCAGCATCGTGAAGATCGCGATGGTGACGTACGCGGCGTCGCGCACGATGTGCGGCTCGGCACCGCCGCGCGCGAGGATCGCGGCGGTCTTCCACTGGACGATCGCGAGCAGCGGCACGAAGATCAGCGCCTCGGCGCACACGTAGAACGCCAGGCCGAGGTACTGCACGAAGCGCGAGCGCGCGTGGCTCGCCCAGCGATCGGCGATCCACGACACCACCATGAACACGCCGAGCACGACGCCCCAGTTCCAGCGCGCGCCGAGCGCGAACTTGACCAGCGGCGCCGACACGTGGACGCCGAGGAACGGGTTGGTCACGAGCAGCGACTCGAGCCCGGCAAACGCGAGGATCGCGAGCAACAGGTGAAGGTAGGTCAGCCGGATGAAGCGCAGGCGCGGCGATGGACCGATGCTCTTGCCGAGCACGATCGGCCGGCGCGGCGTGGGCTGTGCCGGCTCGGGGGCCGCCGGCGCGGCGTAGACCGGATACGCGGGATAGGCCTGCGCCGGGTAGGGCTGCGGCACCGGCTGTTGCGGCGGATACGACTGCGCCGGGTAGGGCGGCAGGCTCGGGCTGGTATCCGCGTACTGCGCATCGGGCGGCGGCTGGACGGCCCAGCCGAGCATGGTCTTGCGTTGGTCTGCGCTCATCGCGCCTGCCCTACGCAACCGCCGGGCCCGCCGTAAGTCCTTGCCGCGGCGAGGTCCGCCGGCGAGGCCCACGCAACGACTTGCGCGTTCGCGCGATCGCGCCGTGCGCGGCCCGTCAAACGCCGTGATCACACGAGAAATTGCATCGTGATCGCCCCGCCGGGGTTGCTATCCTTGCCCCATGCGATGGACCGCGTGCGCGGTCGTGGCTGCCGCGTGCTACGCGCCGCGGATCCCGGCGGGTGCGCCGTGCGATCCCGATCAGGACAGCTGCCCCGCGGGCCAGAGCTGCACCACGACCGGCGGAGGGTCGTTCTGCGCGTACCCGAACGCCCCGGTCGATGGCCGCCCGAAGGACAGCGCCAGCGATGGCGGCGACACCTGCTACGGCACCGGTCTGGTCCACGTGTGCTTCGCGACGCCGCCGAGCGGCGATGTCTCGATCCCCGATCGCACGATCACGACGTCGAGCGTCGGCAACGGCAACTGCGACGCGATCGTGTCGCAAGACGGTGGGCCCTCGCTGTGCGTGATCAGCGGCGGCAACGTGACGATCGACGGCGCGCTCACCGCGACCGGCGCGAACCCGCTCGTCGTGGTGGCGACCGGCACGCTCACGATCACCGGATCGATCCACGTCGAGAGCCACCAGGGCGGCACGACCGGCGCGGGCGCCGCCGCGAGCTGCGGCGCCTCGCTCGACGGCGGCGGCGGTGGCTCGGGCAGCAACGATGACGGCGGCGGCGGCGGCGGCGCGGGCGGCACGTTCGGCAGCGAGGGTGCGGGCGGCGGCGCAGGCCACAAGGGATCGGCGGCCAACGGCGGCGCCGGCGGCGCGCCGGAGGGCAGCTTCACGCCGCCCACCGTGCTGGTCGGCGGCTGCCCGGGCGGCGACGGCGGCACGGGCGGCGATGGCGGCGGCGCGGGCGCGGGCGGCCAGGGCGGCGGCGCGGTCTACCTGATCGCGAACGCGATCACGATCAGCGGCACGGTCGACGCCTCGGGTGCCGGCGGCGCCGGAGGCGACGCGGGCGAGAACTCGGGCGGCGGCGGCGGCGGCGGCGGCACCGGCGGCATGATCGTGTTCGACGCGCCGTCGATCACGAACAACGGCCTGGTGTTCGCCAACGGCGGCGGCGGCGGCGGTGGCAACGGCAACGACGTCGGTCTCAAGGGCTCGCCCGGCGGCGAGTCCACCATGCCCACCTCGGTCGGCGCGGGCGGTAACGGCGGCAGCAACGGCGGCGGCAAGGGCGGCGCCAGCTACGCGCTCGACGCGCAGCCGACAGCCGGAGCCTCCGGCGGCCAGGAGTACTGCGGCGGCGGCGGTGGCGGCGGCGGCGGCGGCGTGATCCGCGTGTTCCAGAGCCCGGCGAGCGCGCTCGGCAGCTCGGTGTCGCCGCCGCCGATGTAGCTACCCGGGCGGCGGCAGCAGGCGGAACAGCAGCGCGTCGCGGTTCTGCGCCGCGGTCGCGACGCACGCCTTGAGGTCGGCGAGCGCGCGCACCGTGATCTCGGCGAGCATGCGGCCGTCATCGCGCCGGCGCGGCGCCTCGGGGATCGCGGCGAGGTACTTCACGAACTCGTCGTACTTGTCGAGCATGCGCTGCGGATCGAGCTCCTGCAGCATCGGCACGAAGTGCGCCGGGTTGACCACGACCCAGTCGCCCTTGCCGATCTCGAGCACGTTGCGATCGCCGTACGGCGTGGTGAGCGCGTCGTGCGGGATCGTGCCGAGGAAGCCCTCGTCGTCGGCCTGGAACTTGTGCGGGATGACCTCGACGAAGAACGCGAACAGCTCGACGCCCTTGCGCAGGTTCGCGAAGTCGTCGTCGTCGAGCGGCGGAAACTTGTCGGGGATGCCGACGTGGAGCGCCGGCATGATCACCTTCTCGAGGATGTCGATCGCGACCGGCTGAGTGGCGCGGCGCAGCGCGATGATCTGCGCGACCGCCTCGAACAGCCCGCGATCGCCGGTCTGCTTGGCGACCGGCTGGTCCTGCTTGG
Organism: Kofleriaceae bacterium; assembly: GCA_035516595.1. Taxonomy (GTDB): domain Bacteria; phylum Myxococcota_A; class Polyangia; order Haliangiales; family Haliangiaceae; genus JABFXX01. Next base: position 3,178 of record DATJAE010000092.1, read on the forward strand.
CCTTGCCGAGCGCGGTGATGATCTGCTCGACCATCGGCGCGTTCTGCGGGCCGAGCCGCGGGCCCTTGTCCTTGAGCTCGGCGATCAGCTGCGCGACCGGCGCCTCGTTCCACAGCTTGGCGAGGTTCGCGAAGTCCATCGACATCCACTGGCCGACCGGCACGGTGTGCAGCCGGATGTAGTGCTGCGCGACGTAGCGATCGAGCGAGTGGCCCTTGTCGCGGTCCTTCTGCTCCTCGTGGGTCTGCCGCACGCGCTCGATCTCGGTGACCATCCGGCGGGTCGCGCCCGAGCCCATGCGCAGCAGCTGCTCCGCGAACACGAACGGCGCGATCTCGAACATCACCTTCGAGAACCCGATCCGCCAGGTGTGCGGGTCGTCGCCCATCAGCAGCCAGTGGCCGCCGTGGCGGCGGCGCAGGGTCTCGCCGATCCACGCGCCGAAGCTGAACCACACCTCCCAGTGCTCCTCGGACTTGAGATCGAGCGCCTCGCGGTCGCCGATCTGGCCGAACAGCCAGGTGTCGAACGTGATCAGCTCGAGCGACTGCGCGAGCGCGACCGCACCGGGCTCGCCCTCGAACTCCGCGATCGACGCGACGGTGTCGCCCTCGGGATCGATCAGCTCCTCGATGATCAGCTCGGACTGCCCGCGCGCGCGCGAGCTGAAGCGATACGCGCCCTCGCGCAGCTCGGTCATCGCGCGCTCGAAGCGCTCCTTCGCCTTCAGCTCGGCGGCGGCCAGCTGCTTCGCGCTCTCGGACTGCTTGGCGGGCTCGGACACGGCGCGCAGCGTACTCTATGTCGACCGCGACTCCCACAGCGGCTCGGCCTGGCCGTCCTTCCACGCACACCACCGTCCCCACACGAACAGCGCGTCCGACAGCCGGTTCAGGTAGCGCACCGGCAGCTCGCCGCCGACGTCCTCGGCCTGCGCGAGCGCGACGACGAGCCGCTCGCAGCGCCGGCAGACCGTGCGCGCTAGGTGAAAGTACGCCGACGCCCAGCCGCCGCCGGGCAACACGAACGAGCGCAGCACCGGCAGGTCGTCGTTGACCGCGTCGATGTCGCGCTCGAGCGCGTCGACGTGGCGCGGCTCGATCCGCGGCAGCTGGGCGCGCTTGTCGGGATCGGGCGTCGCGAGCTCGCAGCCGAGGTTGAACAGCTCGTTCTGGACGCGCCGGATGATCGGAAGCAGGTGCGCGCCCGCCGCCGAGGGCTCGAGCGCGCACGCCACCAGGCCGAGCGTCGCGTTGAGCTCGTCGACCGTGCCGTAGCAATCGAGCCGCGGATCGGCCTTCGACACCCGGTCGCCGCCGATCAGCGAGGTCTCGCCGTGATCGCCGCCGCGCGTGTAGACCTTGTCGATCTTCATGACCGCAGGGTCGGCAGCGACGGCCGGCGCAGCTGCGCGACCGCGTCCGGATCGGCCGGCACGGCCTGCCCCGAGGCGAGCTCGAGCTCGAACCCGGCGTCGCGGATCATCTGATGGTCGGCCTGCGCGGTCGCGCCGCCGGTGGTGAGGTAGCCCTGCGTGAAGATCGAGTTCGCCGGATAGAGCGCCATCGCCTGGAGCGCGCGCAGGGTGAGCTCGCGTCCGCCCGCGACGCGCAGGTCGGTGCGCGGATGGACGAACCGGAACAGGCACAGCGCGCGCAGCGCGAACCCGGGCTCGACCAGCGGCCGCCCGGCGAGCGGCGTACCCGGCCGGGCGTCGAGGAAGTTGACCGGCACCGAGTCGACGTCGAGCTCGCGCAGCGCGAACGCGAGATCGAGCAGGTCGTCCTCGGTCTCGCCGAGCCCGACGATCCCGCCGCAGCACGTGTCCATCCCGGCGGCCTTGGCGTGCTGCACGGTCGCGACGCGATCGCGCCAGCTGTGGGTCGACACGATCGCGCCGTAGTGGCGCTCGCTGGTCTCGAGGTTGTGGTTGAAGCGATCGACGCCGGCGGCGGCCAGCCGCTCGGCCTTGGCGGCGGTGAGCAGGCCGAGCGACGCGCACAGCTCGATCTCGAGCTCGGCCTTGATCCGCTGCGCGGCCTCGCAGATCACGTCGAGGTCGCGCTGCGACGGACCGCGCGTCGCGGTCACCATGCAGTAGCGCTTGGCGCGCGCGGCGTGGGCGCGGCGCGCGCCGTCGACCAGCTCGTCGACGCTCTTGATCGGCGCCTCGCCGGCGGGCGAGTGGTGCTTCTGCGATTGCGAGCAGAACCCGCAGTCCTCGGGGCACGCGCCGAGCTTGGCGTTCTCGAGCACGTGCAGCGACACCCGGCGGCCCCAGTACGCGCGGCGCACCCGGAACGCGGCGTCGAGCAGCGCGAGCAGCTCGTCGGCCGGTGCGTGGAGCACGGCGCGGGCGTCGTCGCGGCTCGGCGCCGCGCCGGCGAGCACCTGGTCGGCGAGCGAGTCCCAGCGGTTCATCCGCGGGACCCTAGCACTACTTCGCGAGCTTGAAGATCTGGTTGATCGTCTTGCCGGAGGGATCGACCTTGTGACGATCGGCCACCGCGATCACGAACGTGCCGTGCGCCTGCGACCCGCCGGTGGTGTCGCCGACCCACTGCAGGCCGGCGTCGGCCGCCTTCTGCGCCGCGTCGGGCGAGTCGAACGCGCAGACCAGCACGTCGAGCTTGCTCACCGTGCCGGTCGCGCAGTCCTTGCCGACCGGCGTGCTCGCCGCGGTGAACGCCGACGCATCGAGCCCGTTGGCCTTCCACGCGGCGATCAGCGCGTCGCGCGGCGACCCGGCGCTGCTGCCCGAGCCGCTACCGCCGCCCGACTTGCCGCACGCCGCGATGGCGACCCACGCGATCGCCCACCTCATCGATGCGGCCCCCGATGACGATCGTGGACGACCACGCCGCCGCCGACGCCGACGCCCACGCCGACGCCGACGCCGACGTTGACCCCGATGCCGACGTGCACCGCGGGCGGCGGCGGCATGCGGATGTCGACCCGCACCGCGGGCGGAGGCGGCGCCGCGACCTCGACCGCCACGCCGGGCGTCACGAACTCGGCGCGCGCGCCGATCCAGCCGACCGGCGCCTCGACGTCGACCACCGGGCGGTGATAGCCGAACGGCCGGTAGTACGCGTTGATCCCGATGAGCTGCGGCCGGGCGTCGAGGAACACCTGCGGGGGGGTGCCCACGTAGAAGTACGCGCCGCCGACCAGCTGGAAGTCGGGACCCTCGGGCGGGGCGAACGCGTGGAAGTGCGGGCCCTCGATGTAGCAGTACTCGACGTGGGGCTCGCCATCGACCACGACCTGGATCGGGTGGGGGCCCTTGTACGCGTACTTCGGCCCGGCCCAGCCGTAGGCCACCGGGTCGCCGACGAACACCTCGTCCCCGCCGTCGTCGCGGTACTCGAGCTTGTTCGCCGCGTAGATGTGGACGTGCGGGCCTTCGATGTAGCAGATGCCGCCGCCCTCGCTCTTGGGGATCGGGTGGATGCCGGCGTATCGGACCTGATGGCCGTACTGCGGCGGCGGATCCGCCACCGCCGCCGCGCCGAGTCCGAGGACTACGACCACGAGCAGGGTTCGCATGGGTGCCTCCTTGCCCTCTAGTGGGCCCGGCACCGCAAAAAGTTGCAAGGATCTAGTGTGGTTGGATCTGCGCGCTCACCTGAAAGCTGCGCACGATCTCGTCGAGCTCGGCGGTCAGGGTGCCGCTCATCGTGACCGGCTTGGAGGTCTCGGCGTCGAGCGGGACCTCGACCACCACCGCGGCTCCCGCCGGGACCTCGCGCTGGTCTAACGAGACCTCGCCCTGCGACAACGTGACACCGCCCTCCGCGGCGAACGTGTAGTCGAGCTTGGTGAGGTGCATCGGATGCGTCGCCGGATTCGTCACCTGGACGAACACGACCTCGCGCTGTGCGCCGAGCACGCTGAGCTCGGGCGACTTCGCAGCATGACAGCCGGCAATACCGGCGACGAGGAGCAGGCCAAGAAGCAGTCGGGGCATCTCTTCGGGAGGGTTAGTGTGCGCGTTTTGTGCCAGCTGGCAACAAAACGCAAGTGCTCGTTGCGCCTTTCCATGTGGCGTTTTCGGGCGTGAACGGATCGTCGGATCCGCGGCAGTCCTGTCGCGGAACGACACACGATCCGTTAATTTCCACACCGTGAAGATCGAGAAGGGCCGTCGCGTTCAGCTCAAGGTCGAGCTTTCGGTGGAGGGCGGGCAGCAGCTCGAGAAGAGCACCGTGGAGTACGTCCAGGGCGCCGGGACGATGCTGCCCGGTCTCGAGGCGGTGCTCGAGGGCCTCGAGCCGGGCGCCAAGCGCGAGGGTGTGCTCAAGGCCAAGGACGCGTTCGGCAATCCGGCGATGCATCCGCTCAAGAAGATGAAGCGCTCGGATTTTCCGAAAGATGCCAAGCTGGCAGCGGGCGAGAAGCTGGTCGCGGCGAGCGCCGACAAGGCGCACATGAACGTGATCCTGCAGATCGCGAAGATCTCCGGCGACGACATCGACGTCCGCCTGGTGCACCCGCTCGCCGAGAAGGACATCAAGTACGCGGTCGAGGTCGTGCAGGTCACCGATCCGCGGCCGCCGCCGATGCCCGCCAAGGCGATGAAGCTCGAAGAAGACCAGTGATGCACCCACGCCGGCTCTACGCCCACCGCGGCGCATCGGCCGAGCGTCCCGAGAACACGATGCCGGCGTTCGAGCGCGCGATCGAGGTCGGCGTCGACGCGCTCGAGATGGACGTCCATCTCACGCACGACGCGCAGCTGATCGTCGCGCACGACGACACCGCGCAGCGCACGTGCGGCGCGATGCTCGCCTGGGCCGATCTCGACCTCGCCGACGCGCAGGCGCTCGATGCCGGCTGGGGGTTCGTCGCGCCCGACGGCTCGCGCCCGTTCGCCGGGCGCGGGATCGGCGTGCCGAGGTTCGAGGACGTGCTGCTCGCGTTCCCCGACGTGCAGATCAACGTCGATCTCAAGGGCGACCACGCGGTCGACATCATGCTCGAGCTGCTGCGCCGCCACGGCGCCGAGCACCGCGTGACGCTGGCGAGCTTCCAGCTGCGCACGCTGGTCCAGGTTCGCCGGCGCGGCTATGCCGGCGAGACCGGGCTGTCGCAGAGCGAGATCGCGTCGCTGCTCGGGATGCCCGGCGTGCTGTGGCGGCAGCTGCCGCTGACCGGCACCGCGGCGCAGGTGCCGACCCACTACGGCGCCGTGCGGTTCGATCGCCCGGCGTTCATCGCGAAGTGCCACAGCCTCGGGCTGCGCGTCGACTTCTGGACGGTCGACGATCGCGCCGAGGCGGCGCGGCTGCTCGAGCTCGGCGCCGATGGCATCATGACCAACGACCCCGCGGCGATCGCGCCGGTGTTCGCGTGACGCTCGACGCGCTGGTCGTCGGCGCCGGACCGACCGGGCTGGCGCTCGCCGGCGAGCTGTTGCGCCGCGGGCTGTCGGTGCGCGTGATCGACAAGGCCGCCGCGCCGACGACCCAGTCGCGCGCGATCGGCGTGCAGGCGCGCACGCTCGAGATCTTCGACGACCTCGGCATCGCCGATGACCTGGTCGCGCGCGGCAACCGGGTCGAGGGCGCGACGATGCTCGCCGGGGCCCACCCGTTCATCGAGGTCGACTTCGAGGCGCTCGACACCCGGTTCCCGTTCATCCTGTGCGTGTCGCAGGTCGAGACCGAGGCGGTGCTCGCGGCCCTGCTCGCGCGGCGCGGCGGCGCGGTCGAGCGCTCGTGCGAGCTGGTCGCGCTCCACCAGGACGCGACCGGGGTGGACGCGGTGGTCCGCGGGCCGGGCGGCGACGAGACCATCCGCGCGTCGTGGATCGTCGGGTGCGACGGCGCGCACAGCGCGGTGCGCCACGCGATCGGCGGCACGTTCGCCGGCCACAGCTACGAGGAGACGTTCGTGCTCGCCGACGTGCACGCCGACTGGGACGTGTCGCGCCGCCGGGTCGAGACCCACTTCGCCGACGACGGCGCGGTGGCGTGCTTCCCGCTCGGCGGCGATCACTGGCGGATCATCCTCACCGCGGCCGACGCGCTGCCGGATCCGCCGACGCTCGAGGTCGTGCGCGCCGTGGTGGAGCGCCGGCTCGGCAGGCCGGCCGCGCTGCGCGACGCGGGGTGGATCTCGTCGTTCCGCATCCACTGCCGGCAGGTCGAGCGCTATCGCGAGGGCCGCGCGTTCCTGTGCGGTGACGCCGCGCACATCCACAGCCCGGTCGGCGGCCAGGGCATGAACACCGGGATCCAGGACGCGCACAACCTGGCGTGGAAGCTCGCGCTGGTCGCGCGCGGCCGCGGTCGGCCCGCGCTGCTCGACAGCTATCACGCCGAGCGCCACGCGATCGGCCGCCGCGTGCTCGCGCAGACCGACCTCGCGACCCGGCTCGGCCTCGCCAGGGGGCTGGCCGCGTCGATCCGCAACCAGGTCGCGCGGTTCGTGACCAGCTTCGAGCCGGTGCGCAGCAAGCTCGCGCGCGACGCCGCCGAGCTGACCGTCGGTTACCCGCAGAGCCCGATCGTCGGCGAGCACGTGCGCTCGATCCTGGTCGCGCGGCTCGGCAGCGCCGAGGCCGCCGAGTCCCCGACGCTCGCCTCGCATCGCGCGTTCGCGGCGGGGCCCGGGCCCGGCGCGCGCGCGCCCGACGGCGCGATCGCCCACGCCGGTGGCGCGACCCGGCTCGGCGAGCTGCGCCGCGGCGACGCGTTCACGCTGCTGCTGTTCGACGGGCGCAGCGCGACCCCCGACGGCTACGCCGCGCAGGCCGCGCTCGCGGGGCGGATCCGGGCGCGCTGGGGCGATCTCGTGCGCGTCCACGTGGTCACGCCGCGCGCCGAGCGGCCGCACGAGCTGCCCGCCGAGCTCGACGTGATCCACGATCGCGCCGGCGAGCTCGAGGCACGCTACGGCGCGCACAGCGACTGCCTGTACCTCGTACGACCCGATCTCTATGTCGGATTCCGCAGCCAGCCGGCCAGCGGCGCCGCGCTGGACGAGCACCTTGCCACGATCCTGACCGCCGGCTAGCGGCACGGGGTGTTGAACTTTCGACAGCGTCCCGGCCGGGATTGCCGATCGCTTCCTCTTGAAAGCCAGCGGGGCTGGGTGCAATTTCCAGCTTTCAAACCGCTCGGAGTACGCAATGGCTCTCAAGAAAGGCGTCGACGTCAAGCCTGCCCACGGCAAGCTCGGAATCCTGCTCCCCGGCATGGGCGCGGTCGCGACCACGTTCATCGCGGGTGTCCAGGCGATCCGGCGCGGGCAAGGCAAGCCGATCGGCTCGCTCACCCAGCTCGGCCACATTCGCATCGGCAAGCGCACCGACAACAACTCGCCCGCGATCAAGGACTACGTGTCGCTCGCCAAGCTCGACGACATCGTGTTCGGCGGCTGGGACATCTTCCCCGACAACGCCTACCAGGCCGCGGTGCGCGCCGGCGTGCTCGAGCACCGCCACCTCGATCCGCTCAAGGCCGAGCTCGAGGCGATCAAGCCGATGACCGCCGTGTTCGAGCAGGCCTACGTCAAGAAGCTCAACGGGCCCAACGTCAAGAAGGGCACGTCGAAGATGCACCTCGCCGAGCAGGTGATGGACGACATCAAGGCGTTCAAGGCCAAGCACAACTGCGATCGCCTGGTCGCGGTGTGGTGCGGCTCGACCGAGGTCTATCGCAAGCCGACCGAGGTCCACTCCTCGCTCGACAAGTTCGAGGCCGGGCTCAAGGCGTCGCACGACGACATCGCGCCGTCGCAGATCTACGCGTACGCCTGCCTGAAGATGGGCGTGCCGTACGCCAACGGCGCGCCGAACCTGTCGGTCGACACGCCCGCCTTGCTCGAGCTCGCGCGCAAGCAGGGCCTGCCGGTCGCCGGCAAGGACTTCAAGACCGGCCAGACCCTGATGAAGACGATCCTCGCGCCCGGCTTCAAGGCGCGCATGCTCGGGCTCGACGGCTGGTACTCGACCAACATCCTGGGCAACCGCGACGGCGAGGTGCTCGACGATCCCGAGTCGTTCAAGAGCAAGGAAGTCACCAAGCTCGGCGTGATCGATCACATCCTGCAGCCGCAGCTCTATCCCGACCTCTACGGCAACATCAGCCACGTCGTGCGCATCAACTACTATCCGCCGCGCGGCGACAACAAAGAGGGCTGGGACAACATCGACATCAAGGGGTGGCTCGGCTACCCGATGCAGATCAAGGTCAACTTCCTGTGCCGCGATTCGATCCTCGCGGCGCCGATCGTGCTCGACCTCGCGCTGTTCATGGACTTCGCGCACCGCGCGGGAATGAGCGGCGTGCAGGAGTGGCTGTCGTTCTACTGGAAGAGCCCGATGACCCCGTCGACCGAGCTCTACCCGGAGCACGACCTGTTCATCCAGCTCATGAAGCTGAAGAACACGCTGCGCTACACCAAGGGTGACGAGCTGATCACCCACCTCGGCGCCGAGTACTACGACTGACAGGAAGAACCGATAGCTCCGCCGTGGGACCTGTCCGACGGCTGGAGCTGCAGATGATCGGCTAGCGCACGACGTCGCTGAACGCGAGCCACATCGTCTGGTTGGCGTCGATCCCGACCGGCAGCTGGTGGCCCTCGCCGATCGATAGATACAGCGCGACGGTCGCGTCGTGCGCGCACGACGGATACGACGCGAGCTGCACGTCGGGCGCGACGGTCGTGACCTCGGGCGAGGCGGCGCAGCCCTCCTGCGCGGCCCAGCCCGCCATCGCATCGGGCACGCTGTACGTCCAGAACGCCGCGCCGTTGCCGTCGTACGGGTTGGTCGGGTCCGCGCTGCCGTGAAACGCGATCACCGTGAGCGGGCGCGCGGCGCACGGCGCCGGATAGCGCACGCCCGACATCGGCGCGATCGCGACGATCTCCGGCAGATCGCAGCCGAGCGACGACGTCATGCGCGCACCGCCCGAGAACCCGCTCGCGAAGATCCGCGAGCGATCGACGTGGAACTGCCGATCGATCGCGTCGATCGCCGCGGCGACGTAGCCGACGTCGTCGGGCGCATCCGGCGGCTCCGGGCCCTGGTTGAGCGGGACGCCCGGCACGTGCCACTCGAAGCCGCCGCCGTACGGGATCGCGGCCTGCGGATAGGCCGTGATGAAGCCGTCCTGATCGGCGAGCGGATCGAGCGCGACCGCGGCCTGCTGGCCCGCCGCGATGCCGCCGGAGCCGTGCAGGCTCAGCACGAGCGGGGCGTGCGGCAGGCGCAGCGCAGGCGCGTGGACGATCACGATGCGATCGAGCCCGCCGAACGAGACCATCAGCGTCGCGTCGCCCGACGCGAGGTGGAGGTCGTCGCCGCACGCCGCGATCGCGACGAGCAGCGCGACGCGCACTAGTTGACGCCGCGGCCGCTGAACAGATCGCGCGGGTTGATCCCGAGCGAGCGCATCGCGGCTTCCCAGATCAGGTCGGCCGGCGTGTCGAACACGAGCTGCGGATCGACCGCGGTGTGCAGCCACGCGCCGCGCGCCATCTCCGACGCGAGCTGGCCGGGTCCCCAGCCGGAGTAGCCGAGCAGCAGGCGGATGTTGCGCGGCGGCTGACTCGCGATCGCGCGCAGCCGATCGGGCGAGGTCGACAGCGAGATCGTCGAGGTGATCTCGATCGTGCCGTTCTGGCCGGGCTGGGCCGCGCCGATCGGCTCGTGCAGCACCCAGCCGGTGCTCGGGCTCACCGGGCCGCCCGCCCACACCACCGCGGTGTCCTCGCCGCGCCAGCTCATCTCGAGGCTGTCGAGCAGCTCGCTCGCCTTGATCGGGCTCGGGTGATTGATCACCAGCCCGAACGACCCCTGCTCCGAGTGCTCGATCATCAGCACGACCGCACGCGAGAAGTTGGGGTCGGCGAGCTGCGGCATCGCGAGCAGCAGCCCGGGGGCCAGATTGGCAGACTCCACGAGCTACGAGTGTTTCGCAAAACCCGCCGGCGCGCCGCTGAATTCGACCGGGAGTTAGCTAAGTTCGTGACGCAAGCCCGGATCGGTCGCGCCGTCCTGGGTGGTGACATCGGGCGTGCTGTCGTCGTTTGCGTTGCTCTCGTCCAGGCCGAGCCGCCGCTGGACTTTCTTGAACAGCGCCGCGCCCAGGCTCAGCGCGAAACCGGTGACGACCGCACGGACGAAGAACTTCATGCGATCAGGGTAGCAACTCCATTCCCTTCTCGCACGCCGACTGCCAGAACGGGTGGCACGTGGCGAAGTCAGCCGGGGCGAGCGGATCGGTTCCGACGACGCGACCGGTGTCGTCGATCGCGTAGGTCATGCAGCCGGGCGTGACCGCGATCCGCGCGCGATGCCAGCCGCGCGGCCATCCACGGTGCTGGAACCAGCGCGCGATCGGCGACATTCCGCTTGGCAAGCCGGGGGCGGCAACGCTATGAGTGCCGCGGTGCTGGCCGGCTGCCTCGACGAGACCCGGGCCGCGGCGTTCGCGGCGGGCGAGCTGACCGCGGTCGCGCGCGAGGAGATCGAGGCGCACGTCGACGATTGCGACACCTGCCGGCGCGTGCTGTCGACGCTGGTGCGCACCAGCGCGCCCAGCTGGCAGCCGGGCGCCCAGGTCGGGCGCTACGTGCTCGGCGAGCGGATCGGGCGCGGCGGCATGGCCGAGGTGT
>DATJAE010000093.1:0-32762 GCA_035516595.1 Kofleriaceae bacterium
TCGCGGCGTTCACGCTCGGGCTCGCCTATCGCGCGGTCGCGCCGCTCGCCGCCGCGGCGCTGCTGTGGACGCTGAGCTATCGCAACGCCTGGGGCCAGCTGTTCCACACCGAGGACCTGCTCGTGCTCCACGTGATCGCGCTCGCGTGCGCGCCGGCCGCCGACGCCTGGGCGCTGCGCCGCCCGCGCGCGCCGGCCGCCGCCGGCTACGGCTGGCCGGTGAGGCTGCTGGTCGCGCTCACCGCGGCGACCTACCTGCTCGCCGCGATCGCGAAGCTGCGCCTGGCCGGGCTGGCCTGGGTCGACGGCGCGCAGCTGCGCGACCAGATCGCGGTCGACAACCTGCGCAAGGCGGTGCTCGGCGATCCGGTCGGCCCGCTGGCCGGCCTGCTGCTCGATCATCCGGGCGCGCTGTGGGCGGCGTCGATCGGCACGCTGGTGATCGAGCTCGGCGCGCCGATCGCCCTGGTCGGCGGCCGGGTCGGCCGGCTGTGGGCGGTCGCGGCGTGGGCGTTTCACCTCGGCGTGTTGCTGACCATGAACGTGGTGTTTCCGTATCCGCTGAGCGGGGTCGCGCTGCTGCCGCTGTTTCCGGTCGAGCGCGTGATCCAGGTCGCACGGGAATGGCGCCGCCGCCGCGCAGGTTGAGGCAACCGAGTTCTCCGTTGCATCGTCAACTACGTCTGTAGTAATGCTACGAGGAACGTCGTAATGGCGCGCTGCCCCGACATGACCCCCGCCGAGCTCCGCGTCATGAAGGCGCTGTGGCAGCTCGGCCGCGGCTCGGTCGCCGAGGTGCGCGGCGCGCTCGCGCAGGACCTCGCGTACACGACGGTGATGACCCTGCTCGGCCGGCTCGCGACCAAGGGTGCCGTGCTGGTCGACAAGGCGCGCGAGCCCTACGTGTATCGTCCCGCGTTTCGCCGCGAGTCGGTGCTGCGCGAGCGGCTGCGCGAGTTCGTGCGCGAGGTGTTCGACGGCCAGGCCGATTCGCTCGTGCTCCGCCTGGTCGAGGACGAGTCGCTGTCGGTCGCCGAGCTGCGCGAGATCGAGCGCAAGATCGCGGCGTCGGAACAGGCCGAGCCGCGGCGCAAGGAGCGCAAGTGATCGCCGCGGCCGCGATCGCCAGGGCGTGGCTCGCGCTGATCGGCATGACCGCGCTCGGCGGCACGCTGCTCGCGCTGCTCGCGCTCGCGGTCACCCGGATCGGCCGGCTGCGTCCGGCGTGGCAGGCCGCGATCTGGCTGGTCGTCACGATCAAGCTCGCGCTGCCGTGGGCGCCGGCGCTGCCGTGGTCGCTGTCCGACCTGATCGGGAGCCTGCGCGGGACGGACGCCGGCACCGCGGCCTCGGCGCTGCCACCGGCGTTGCAGCCGCTGCCAACGCCGGCCTCGATCTGGCCGGCGATCGGCTGGCTGTTGCTGGCCGGAATCTGGACGGCCGGCGCCGTCCGGGTGATCGTCCGGGCCGGACGTGCCCAGCTGCGAGACAGCCGCGCGGCTGTCCGAGCCCCGGACGCGCCGGACCGTGCCCGCACGCTGCTCGCCGCGCTCGCCGCGCGGGTCGGCGTCGCGCCGCCGCGCCTCGCGATCGGCAGCCCGACGCTCGGGCCGCACGTGGTCGGCCTGGTGCGCCCGACCATCGTCGTGCCCCCCGCGCTGCTCGCCGAGCCGGCGCTGCTCCACGCCGCGCTGCTCCACGAGCTGGTCCACGTGCGCCGGCGCGACGCGCTCGGCCGGCTGGTCCAGATCGCGGCGAGCGCGCTGGTGTGGTGGCTGCCGGTGCCGCGCCTGGTCGCGCGCCGGCTCGAGCTCGCGCGCGAGGCCGCGTGCGACGCGTGGGCGCTCGAGCTCGGCGAGATCCCGCGTCCGACCTACGCGCGCCTGCTCGTCCAGATGGCGTCGCTGCGCGCCGCGGCGGCGCCGTCGCTGGCGGCGCCCCACGCGCTCGACGCGCGGATCGCGGCGGTGCTCGGCCCGCCGGCGCGGCCGCGGCTCGCGGCGTGGCATCGCCTCGCGCTCGCCGCGTGGATCCTGCTCGCGCTCGGCGGCGCGCGCCGCGCCGAGGCCCGCGAGGCACCGCCGTGTCGCTACACGCCGCAGCTCGCCGCGGCGCTCTACCTCGCGCACCCCGAGGCCGACCTCGATGGCGACGGCGTGCTGTCTCAGGCCGAGGCGTGCCAGCTCCAGGCCGAGCTGCAGGCCGCGCGCGCGTCGCGCGAGGACGCGAGCGCGAGCTTTGCCGAGCCACCCGATCCACTGCTGTCCGAGCCGCTGTGTTGCAATTGCGACCAGGCTGGGGCCTACTCCACGCCCGAGGCCGCGACCTGCCATTCCGTAGAAGGAGTCGTTCGATGAACAAGCTGATGCCGCTCTTGGCCGCGCTCGCGATGACGGCGTGCCAGTCCGATACCAAGAACCTCGAGCACAAGATCGACGAGCTCGGCAAGAAGATCGACGCGCTCGCCCAGCAGGGCGGCCGGCCCGGCGCCGCCGCGCCGCAGCGGCCGTCGCGGCCGCAGCCCGACGCCGCCAAGACCTACGCGATGCCGATCGAGGGCGATCCGTTCGACGGTCCGGCCGACGCCAAGGTCACGCTGGTCAAGGCCTACGACTACGCCTGTCCGTTCTGCGAGCGCGTGCGCGACACGATGGACGAGCTCCGCAAGAAGTACGGCAACGACCTGCGCATCGTCTACAAGCAGTTCGTCGTCCACCCGCAGGTCGCGACCGCCGGCGCGCTGGCGTTCTGCGCCGCCGCGCGGCAGAACAAGGCGGTCGAGATGGATCGCGTCCTGTGGGAGAAGGGCTTCAAGGGGCACAACTTCGACAAGGACGCGCCGGGCGAGAACGGCCAGCCGCCGCAGCGCTGCTGGGAGTCGGCCGCCGGCTGCCCGGTCGTGACCGGCTTCGCGCAGGAGCTCGGGCTCGACACCACCAAGTTCAAGGCCGACATGAAGGACTGCCAGGCCTCGATGCAGAAGGACATGCGCGAGCTGCAGTCGTTCGGCGTCGGCGCCACGCCGTCGTTCTTCATCAACGGCCGGTTCATCTCGGGCGCGATGCCGATCGATAACTTCACCCAGCTGATCGACGAGGAGCTGAAGAAGGCGAACGAGCGGATCGCCGCCGGGACGCCGGCCGCGCAGTACTATCAGACGTGGGTGCTCGACAAGGGTCAGAAGACGCTCGAAGTGGCGAGGTGAGCGGCCGCTGCGAGGTCCGGCAACGCCGAACCTCGCGCTCGCCGGGGTGCTAGGTTTCGGCGATGGCGCCGCCCGCGATCCCCGAGCGCAACTGGGTCAACATCCAGTGGCTCGCTCGGCTGCGCTGGGCCGAGATCGCCGGCCAGGCGGTGACCGTCCTGGCCGCGCAGTTCCTGCTCGGCGGCTCCCTGCCGATGCTGCCGCTGTTCGTCGTGATCGGCGTCGGCCTGGTGTCGAACCTGGCGATCGAGATGTACTTCTTCGGCGATCGGCGGCGCGGCGCGGCGCCGCCGCGGCCGGTGCACGAGTCGCAGCTCGCGTTCGTGATGATGGTGGACATCGCGATCCTCACCGCGCTGCTCTACCTCACCGGCGGCCCGCACAACCCGTTCAGCTTCCTCTACCTCGTGCAGATCGCGCTCGCCGCCGTGCTGGTGCGCGCGCGCTGGACCTGGATGCTGGTCGGGCTGTCGTTCCTCGGCTTCGGCCTGCTGCTGCTGGCGCACGAGCCGCTCGCGATCCCCGAGCAGAACCGCGTGATCGGCGCGTGGGTCGCGCTCGGCGTGGCCTCGGCGTTCGTCGTGCACTTCCTGCTCCGCATCACCGGCGCGCTGGCCGAGCGCGAGCGCGAGCTCGGGGAGGCGCGCCACCTGTCGGCGCGCCAGGAGCGGCTGGCGTCGCTCGCGACCATGGCCGCGGGTGCGGCGCACGAGCTGTCGACCCCGCTCGGCACGGTCGCGCTCGCCGCCAAGGAGCTCGAGCGCGCGCTCAGCAAGGAGAGCCGCGGCGAGCTCGCGGCCGACGCGCGCCTGATCCGCGAGCAGGTCGGCCGCTGTCGCGAGATCCTCGAGCACATGGCGCAGGGCGCCGGCACGGTCGGCGAGAGCGTCGCGACCACCACGGTGGGCGACCTGCTCGACGAGACCCTGGTCGGCATCCGCGAGGCGCCGCGCGTCCTGCGCGAGCTCGACGACGACGTCGTGGGCTCGATCCTGCGCCTGCCGCCGCGCGCGGTCAGCCAGGCGCTGCGCTCGCTGGTCACCAACGCGCAGGACGCCTCGCCGCCCAACGCGGCGGTCGTGGTGACGGCGACCCGCACCGCCGACGTGCTCGCGATCGAGGTGCGCGACCGCGGCGCCGGCATGCCGGGCGACATCATGGCGCGGATCGGCGAGCCGTTCTTCACGACCAAGGCGCCGGGCCGCGGCATGGGCCTCGGGTTGTTTCTGGCCCGCGCGGTGATCGAGGGCGTGGGCGGAAGCCTGCAGATCGATTCGGTCGCGGGCGGCGGCACGTCGGTCCACGTCCGGCTGCCCACCGACGTCGGGCCGCCGGCCGCCCCGCAACCCGCGCGATCGCGCGAATCGACCGCACCGCGAGTGGTATCCAAACCAGCATGACCACCGCCGAGCAGAAGCCGTCGATCCTGATCGTCGATGACGACGAGGTGTATCGCAACCGCCTCGCCCGCGCGTTCGTCGATCGCGGCTACGACGTGCGCACCGCGCACGACTACGACAGCGCGCTCGCGCTGGCCGGCGAGGACTCGCCGGAGCTCGCGGTGGTCGACCTCAAGATGCCGGGCAAGAGCGGGCTCGAGCTGGTCCGCGCGCTGCGCGAGGTGGATCCCTCGACCAAGACCGTCGTGCTCACCGGCTACGGATCGATCGCGACCGCGATCGACGCGGTCCGGCTCGGCGCGACGCACTATCTATCGAAGCCGGCCGACGCCGACGACATCGTCCGCGCGTTCGCGCGCGGCGAGGCCCCGCCCGCCGATCCGCCGCCCGGCGATTCGGGCGAGTTCCGCGCGCCGTCGCTGGCGCGCGCCGAGTGGGAGCACATCAACCGCGTGCTGTCCGACGCGGGCGGCAACATCTCCGAGGCGGCGCGCCGGCTCGGCATCCACCGGCGCAGCCTGCAACGCAAGCTGCAGAAGTATCCGCCGAGCAAGTAGTGACCAGCCAGCCAACCGCACGCGCCTGGGTCGTCGTCGCGCACGTCGCGGGCGGGCTGGTGGTCGGCGGGCTCGAGGCCGCACGGCTCGGCTCGGTCGGGATCGCGCTCGCGATCGTGCCGGTGTTCGCGGCGACCGGGCTTTGCGCCGCGCTCGTGATCGCGCTCGCCGAGCGGATCTCGCGGCGCTCGCTGGTG
The DNA here is from genome assembly GCA_035516595.1 of Kofleriaceae bacterium. Lineage (GTDB taxonomy): Bacteria > Myxococcota_A > Polyangia > Haliangiales > Haliangiaceae > JABFXX01. Next base: position 5,359 of record DATJAE010000093.1, read on the forward strand.
GTCGCGGCGCCGAGCCTGATCGTGACGCTGCCGGTCGCGCTGACCCTGTTCGACGGCGCGTACGCGCAGCACCTGCCGCTCGCGCCGGTCCTGCCGTACGCGCTCGCGCTCGCGCTGTGGCTGGTCGCCGCCGGCGCGGTCGCGCTCGGCGAGCGCATCCTGCGCGACGACCAGCTCGGCTCGCGCGCGATCGTGGTGTGCAGCTGCGCGTGCGCGGTCGGCGCGATCGTGTGGGCCGAGCGCCACGTGCTGCGCGGCGGCTATCACGCCGCGCACATCGGCGGCACGCTCGCGGTGATCGTCGTGCTCGGCGTCGCGATCCGCGCGACCCGCCGCACGTTCCCCGCGATGCCGGCGGTCGCGCTGGTCGCGATCGTGCTCGGCACGACGGTCGCGGCCGCGAGCGACGGCCTCGCGATCGAGGCCGATCGCGTCACGCTGACGACGCGCGGCGACCAGGGCCGCGACCTCGTCCAGCTGTGGCGCGCGATCCTCGACGTCGATCGCGACGGCTCGTCCGCGCTGCTCGGCGGCGGCGACTGCGACGACTTCGATCCGTCGCGCCACCCCGGCGCGGTCGACATCCCGGGCGACGGCATCGATCAGGACTGCGACGGCCAGGACGCGGTCGCGATCGCGGCGCCGCCGCCGCGCCCGCTCGATCGCGACAGCTGGCGCGCCCAGCCCGCGGTGCGCGCGCTGCTCGAGCGCACGCGCGGCATGAACGTCGTGCTGATCACGGTCGACGCGCTGCGCTTCGATCCGCTCGCGCCGGGTGCGCCCGATCGCGACGACTTCCCGCGGCTCACCCGGCTGCTCGACGACTCGGTGTGGTTCACCCGCACGATCGCGCCGGCGTCGGGCACCGACGTGTCGCTGTCGACCCTGCTGACCGGGCGGTTCGATCCGTACCAGCCGGTCGCGGTGACCTTGCCCGAGGCGATGCGCGCGCTCGGCCGCCGCACGACCGCGGCGATCCCCGGCGAGGTCACGCGGTTCGTCGGCGACGTGCTGATCGAGCGCGGCGCCGACAGGTTCACCACCGTGCACACCGACTGGGCGGTGCAGGATGTCGGCGATCACGTCAGCGCCGGCGCGACCACCGATGCGGGCCTCGCCGCGCTCGATCGCCCCGACGGCCTGCCGGCGTTCGTCTGGCTGCACTACTTCGACGTCCACGAGCATCACCAGATCGACGTGCCGCGCGCGCTGCTCGATCGGGTCCATCCGGGCGGCTCGCCGGTGATCCACCGCTACCGCGCGCTGCTCCGCGCGATCGACGACGAGGTCGGCCGCCTGCTCGACGGGCTCGCGGCGCGCCACCTCGAGGACCGCACGATCGTCGTGTTCGCGAGCGACCACGGCGAGGCGCTCGCCGACGATCCGCGCCTGCTCGACACCCACGGCCAGGTCGCCTACCACACGCTGGTCCGCGTGCCGCTCGCGCTCCACGTGCCGGGCGTCGCGCCGGGCCGCCGCGACGATCCGGCGTCGCTGGTCGATCTCGCGCCGACCCTGCTCGATCTGCTCGGCGCGCCGACCGCGATGGCGCCGCTCGACGGCACCGACCTCGTGCCCGCGCTGCTCGACGCGCCCGCCGCGCTGCGCTCGCCGGGGCGCGCGATCGTGAGCCACGAGGAGCTGCAGTGGTCGGTCGTCGAGTGGCCGTATCAGCTGCTGGTGCGCCCGGCCGACAACGTGGTCGAGCTCTACGACATCGCGCGCGATCCGCTCGAGCACGACGATCTCGCGGCGGCGCAGCCCGACGTGGTCAGCCGGCTGCGCGCGCGCTACGCGCAGGTGCCGGTCGTGAAGGTCGACCGAACGCCGAGCGGACGGTCCTTCCGAGAAGCCCAAGCGCGACCGCCGCAGCCCCGTGCGCCGTGAGCAGCAGCAGCGGCGACAGGTAGGCGGTGAACCGCGGCACGACCGGCGCGACCTCGCGCCCGGCCAGCGCCGGCCAGGCGCCGCATGCCGCCGCGCACCCCGCGGTCGCGAGCACGGGCAGCGCGAGCTGCGCGACCACGACGCGCGGCGCGGTCGTGCGGCCCAGGCCGAACCAGGTCGCCGCGACCGCGAGCGCCAGCGCCGGCAGCCACGCGAGGTACATGTCGCGCCCGGCGGGCGCGTAGACCATCGGGGTCGACAGCGTGGGCTCGCCGCGGATCGCGACGAGCAGCGCGCAGCCCGCGAACAGCCACCACGGCGCCAGCCACCAGCGGCGCACGCCGAACGAGCTGGCCGCGAGACCGAGCGCGACGAGCGCGATCGCGAGCGCGCCTGGCCCGAGCGCGAGCCGCGGGATCGCGTCGAGGTCGCCGAGCGGCGCGGCGAGCGCGACCGACAGCGGCCGCCCGCGCGACGCGCGATCGAGCGTCGCGCCCACCGAGTCGGCGATCGCGCGCGCCATGTCGACCGCGCTGATCACCCCGCCGGTCGAATGCGCGATGCCCGGCCCGGCGATGCACGCCTGCACCTGGCGCACCGCGCGCTCCTCGCCGCCGTGCCCGCCGCCGGGCAGGTGGCCGTGATCCGACAGCAGGAACCAGCGCGCGTCCGGCGCCGCTCCGACCAGCTCGCCGACGATCGCGTCGGCCTCGGCCGCCGCCGTGCGATACGCCACCGAGTCGCGGCCGCTGCGGTGCCCGGCGCTGTCGACCCGCAGCACGTGGACGAACACCAGGCGGGCGTCGCTCGCGACCGCGGCGCGCGCGCGATCCTCCCACGCGTTGCCCCAGCCGAGCGGGTCGACGTCCTGCGCCGGATCGGCGCGATCGGCGGCCGGCTCGGCGTCCGCGAAGCCGAGCGAGCGCACGATGTAGCCGTGGCTCTCGGCGATCGCGATCGAGCCCGGCACCTGCGCCGGAATGCCGTGCGCGAGCGGCGGCACCAGCGGGCGATCGGAGCGGAACACGATCCCGGTCTGCTGCTGGGTCAGCCCGGACCACAGCGCGACCTCGACCGGCAGCGAGATCGTCGGAAACCCGACGTCCATCGTCACGGTCGCGCCGCGCTTGCATGCCTCGCCCCACGCCGGCAACGTGGCGGCGGTGGTGGCGGCGAGGCCATCGACCAGCACGACCCGGACGCGCGGCGCGGGCGCGAGCGCCGGGCCCGAGCCCGCGGGCAGCGGCGCGGGATCACTCGGCGCGGCGTCGTAGGTCGTGACTGCCTCGATCAGACGATGGCGCAGGTGCGGCAACAGCCACGCCGCCGCGCCGCACACCACGGCGAGCACGATCGCGACCAGCCGCGGCATGCCCCAGCGTACGTTCAGTTGCCCGGCGTGTCGATCGCGCGGGCGCCGCCGTCTTCGCCGGGCGCGTCGATCGCCGCGTCGGGCATCGGCGGCAGGCCGCCCATCGGCTGCTTCCACGGCTCGTCGGCGAGCAGCTCGACCGGCAGGAGGCGCAGCACCGCCGGCAGCACGATCCCGTCGGTCACCAGCGGCATGTGCATGTACTGCGCGCGGATGTAGACCGCGCGCGCGAGCTTGGCCTCGGGCGGGAACGTGTCGTAGCTCGGCGGCACGCGGTCGAGCACGAGCGTGTCGGGGATGTCGTGGAGGAACTGCTCGTTCCACTGCAGCGTGTCCTCGCCGACCGTGACCAGCCGGTGGCGCGGCGAGGCGCGGTACCACGCCTCGATCTGCTCCTCGTTGGCGTACATCGAGTCGATCATCACCAGCTCGTCGATCAGCGGCTCGTCGAGCCAGGCGTCGATCGTGCGGAACGCGCCGGAGTGTCCGACCACCGCGGTGAACGCCATGCCGCGTTGCACGCCGGTCTTGTCCTCGACGATCTGCAGCAGCTCCGACAGGCTCGGGTAGTTGACCGGCGGGCGCGATCCGCTCGGCGCCTCGGGCACGATGAACATCGCGTCGAGCGCGCTCATCGCGAACTGCTCCGGCAGGTGATGGCCGGTCCACGCCGAGTCGGCGTCGTCGTAGTAGCCGTGCAGGTAGATGATCGTCGCGCCGGTGTCGGCGTGGTAGCTCGGCGGGATCCACACGTGGATCGGGCCGTGCGGGCCGTCGATCCGGATGTGCTTGCCGGCGTTGGCCGCGAGCGTCACCGGATGCGCGGCGTCGGGCGGCCCGCCGCGCGCGACCTCGCCTGCGATCGCGACGCCGAGCCACACCACGCCGGCGAGCGCGGCGACGACCACCGCGATGCCGAGCGAGGCGGACAGGCGGGCTCGCGTCATGCGCCGCCGCGCAGCACCTTGAGCGAGCCGCGCACGCGCGCCCGTTCGGCGGGTGCGAGCGCGGCGCGGAGCAGCGCGGACCCGGGGCAGCGCTCGAGCCCGGCGCTGCACGCGGCCACCGCGGCATCGTGCAGGCCCAGGCCGTCGAGGATCGACACCTTCTCGTAGAACAGATCTTCGAGCAGCCAGCGATCGTCGTCCGACAGCACGCAGAACGCCGCCTCGATCGAGCGCAGCGCCTCGCGGTGGCGGCCGAGGTCGCCGAGGATCGCGCCGCGCCAGTACAGCCCCTCGGCGTGACCGGGCGCGCGGCGCAGCGCCATCTCGACCGCGGCGAGCGCGGCGAGGTCGTCGCCGGTGGCCGACGCGACCTGGCACTTGAGCAGCCAGCCCTCGATCGACTCGGGGTGCAGCTGCAGCGCCTGGTTCACCGCGACGTTGGCGTCGGCGAGCAGCCGATCGTCCGCCGCGCCGAGCAGCTCGCGCGCCTGGTCGAGCAGGCGGTCGAGCTCCGGCTGGTAGGGCGCGGGCATCTGCGAACCACGATAACACGCGGATCCACCGGTTCAAGACGCGCCGGCTACGTCGCGGGATCGCGAAACCTTCCTCACGCGAGCGGGACGAGCCAGCGCGAGACGTGGGCGGTCATCCGCGCGAAATCGGCCTCGGTCGCGCCGAGCGCCGCGGCGAACGCGCGGAGCAGCGCGGTCTCCTCGCTGGTCGCGTGGCCCTTGGCGAGCAGGATCGCGATCGCGTCGCCGACCAGCAGCTCGGCGAGCTGCGCGGGGTGGATCGCGGCGCCGCGAAACGGGCCGCGCTCGGCGACCACGCCGAGCAGCTCGTGCGGCGCGAGCGGCGGCTCGAGCAGCAGATCCTCGAGCGACGGCGCCTGCTCGCAGCGCCGCGCGATCACGTGGTGCAGCTGCATGCCCTCGTCGAAGCTGATCTCGCCGTCGGCCCGCGCGATCGCGACGAGCGCGCGCGTGTACAGCGCGGCGAGCTCGCGGTCGAGCCGGATCATCCGAGGAACGCCGCGAGGACCGGCGAGCGCCGCTTGCCGAGCAGCTCGTCGACCATCCGCTGGATCTCGTTGCGCACCTGATCGGCCAGCCGGTTGACCAGCAGGCGATCGTCGGCCGCCGCGGCGCCGTAGGTCGCGGCGAGATCGATCGGCTCGCCGAACCGCACGAACCACTTGCTCGGCAGCGGCAGCAGCCCCGCCGGGCCGAGCCACGGGAACAGCGGCGTCACCGGGATCCACGGGATGCCGATGTTCTTCGCGAACCACGTCACCTTGCCGAGCATCGGCGCGGCCTCCTCGGCGCCGACCACCGCCACCGGGATGATCGGCGAGCCGGTGCGCAGCGCGAGCTTGATGAAGCCGCCGCGGCCGAACCGCTGGAGCCGGTAGCGATCGCGCCACAGCTTCCCCATGCCCTTCTCGCCCTCGGGGAACACCGCGACCAGCTCGTCCTTCGCGAGCAGGCGCTCGGCGTTGGCGGGATCGGCGCGCACGCCGCCGATCCGGTTCATCACCGGGCCGAGGAACGGCAGGTGGAACACGGTGTCCTCGACCAGCGGCCGCACGTCGCGCCGCGCCGGGTGATCGCGGCGCACCGCGTGCATCACCATCGCGCTGTCGTACGGCAGGGTGCCGGCGTGGTTGGCCACCAGCAGCGCGCGGCCGCGCTCCGGCACGTGCTCGAGCCCGCTGGCCTCGACCCGGAACCACCGGGTGTAGAGGAACTCGAACAGCCACTCCCAGCGCGCGGTGGCGCGCGGATCGCGGCCGAAATCGTCGACCACGTCGCTGCGTCCCCACATCGCGAGCGCGCGCCAGCGCCGCCACATGCCCTCGAGCGGCAGCCGCTTGCGCAGGTCGATCGGAAACACCGGCGTGTGCTGCTGCTCCATCCGGCGCTCGAGCTCGCGCAGCTCGGCGACGCCCTCGCGGGTCTGGCTCGGGACGGTGGTGCCGACCTCGGGCACCGGCGTGGCCTCGCCGAGGTAGTCGTCGCCGAGAAAGCCGAGGTCGTCGCCCGCGGCGGCCCACGCGGTGGCGTCGGGCACGCCCGAGGACTGTCCCGCGCGCGCCGGCCCGGCCGGAGCGCGCGGGTCGGCGTCCCCGTACCAGTCGTCGTCGACCGGGTCGCCGTCGTCGGGATCGTCGGTCATGCCTGCGCCCTCGCCACGTCGGTCGCGCCATCCTCGGGCGCGACCCCGCCGAAGTCCAGGATCGTGCGCTTGATCGACAGCCGCGGCGAGAACCCGAGCTGGCGGCGCGCCTTGCCGCCGTCGGCGACGCAGAGATAGACCAGGAAGTCGAGGAAGCTCGGCGGCGAGCCGACCAGCTGGGTCGCCCACAGCAGCTTGGTCAGCTGGCGCGCGACCAGCTGGGGCATCGGCAGCGGCACGCGGCCGAGCAGCGCGAGCACGGTGGTGTAGGGCAAGACGCCCTTGCCGACGATGTTGAACGCGCCGCGCGCGTGGCTGTCGACCGCGTGCTTGAGCGCCCACGCCGCGTCCTGCTCGTGGACGAACTGCATCAGCGGGTCGTGGCCCATCATGACCGGCGCCACCGGCCGCGACAAAAAGCGCGTGAACATGTTCGAGATCGTCGGGCCGAGGATCGGCGCGAACCTGAGCACGCACACCTCGACGTCCGGATGCTCGCGTGCGAAGCGCTCGACCTGGCGCTCGGCTCGGACCTTGTCGTTGACGAACCGCCCCGAGATGTGATCGGACCGGTGGCCGCGCAGCTCGTGGTCCTCGGTCAGGAAGTTGGGGTTCTTGGGATGCGCGCCGTAGACCAGCGTGGTCGAGATCATCACGAACCGGCGCGGCGGCACGCCCGAGCACGCGTTCAGCACGTGCATCGTGCCGACGTCCTCGAGCTCGTGCGCCCACTCGACCGCGTGGGTCGGGTGCGACAGGAACGCGCCGTGGACGAACGTGTCGATCTTCGCGGTGGCGAGCAGGGTCGCGAGCTCGCTATCGATGGTCGGCTGGGTGAGGTCGACCTGGATGAACTCGACCTTGCCGCCGACCTCGGGCGGCGGTCGCACGTCGAGCGCGAGCACCCGGCCATAGCGCGCGTCCTCCTCGAGCCGGTGCAGCAGCTCCCGCCCGAGGTAGGTGCAGGCCCCGGTCACCGCGACGACGCGGCCGGCCTGCGGCTCGGGGGGGCTCGGCATGCGCGCTATATAGCATCAGACCCGCGTGCTACGCGTCTCTAGTGGATGGCGTGATCGCCCGCTTGCCCGAGGCCGTGATCGACCAGATCGCGGCCGGCGAGGTCGTCGAGCGCCCGGCCTCGGTGGTCAAGGAGCTGATCGACAACGCGCTCGACGCCGCGGCGCGCACGATCGTGGTCGAGGCCCAGGCCGGCGGTCGCGTCCTGGTCCGCGTGGTCGACGACGGCTCGGGGATGTCGCCGGCCGATGCGGTGCTCGCGCTCGAGCGCCACGCGACGTCGAAGCTGCGCGCGGTCGACGAGCTGTGGGGGCTGGCGACGATGGGGTTCCGCGGCGAGGCGCTGCCCGCGATCGCGAGCGTGTCGCGCCTCGCGCTCACCACGCGGCGCGCGTGCGACCTCGTGGCGACGCGCGTGACGATGGAGGGCGCGCGGCGGGTCGCGGTCGAGGAGGTCGGCGCGCCGGTCGGCACGACGGTCGAGGTCGCCGACCTGTTCTGGAACGTGCCGGCGCGGCTGAAGTTCCTGCGCGGCGAGGCGACCGAGGCCTCGCACGTCACCGACGTGGTCGCGCGCGCGGCGATGGCGCACCCCGCGCTCCACCTGCGGCTGCGCCACAACGGCAAGACCGCGCTCGAGCTGCCGCCGGATCGCGACGGTCTGGGCCGCGTGCGCGCGCTGCTCGGCGGCCGGGTCGCCGCCCGCGTGATCGCGGCCAGCGGCGAGGAGCACGGCGTGCGCGTCGCGTGCTTCCTCGCCGCGCCCGAGCTCGCGCAGACCACCGCGCGCGGCGTGCAGATCTACGTCGGGCGCAGGCCGGTGCGCGATCGCGGCGTGCTCCACGCGGTCGCGATGGGTTACGGCGAGCTGATCGCGCGCGGCCGCTATCCGGTCGCGGTCGTGCTGATCGACGTGCCGGGCGGGCAGGTCGACGTCAACGTGCACCCGCAGAAGCTCGAGGTCCGGTTCGCCCACGCGGCGGAGGTCGCGCAGGCGGTGCGCCACGTCGTGCAGAGCGCGGTCGCGCGCGCGCCGTGGCGCGGCGACATCTCGGCCGGGCCGGTGATGATGACCGCGATCGCGAGCGTCGCGCCGCCGGCGTTGCCGTTCGATGCCGGCGCGACCCCGCTCGCCCAGCGCTACGCGCGCGACCTGCGCAGCCAGGCGCGGTTCGGCTGGTACGACGGCGGGCGCTTCGCGTCCGCCAGCCGCGCCGCCGGAGGGCGGCGCGACTGGATCGAACCGCTGCGCGAGCACGTGCGCGCGGGCCGCGCCGCCGAGCCCGAGGCGGTGCCGTGGCCGGGGCCAGAGGACCACGCGGGGCTGGCCGAAGGCAGCGCGCCGGCGCGCGGGTTCTTCGCGTCGCTCGCCTACCTGGGCCAGCTCGATCTGACGTACCTGGTGTGCGAGGGCGACGGCGAGCTCGTGCTGATCGACCAGCACGTCGCGCACGAGCGGGTCGAGCTGGCACGGCTCACCGCGCAGGGCGATCGCGAGGTCGCGACCCAGCGCATGCTGTTTCCGGCGACGCTCGAGCTCCCGCCCGCGCTGGTCGAGACCGCCGCGCAGATGGCGGGCGTGCTCGCGCGCGTCGGCTACGAGGTCGAGCCGTTCGGTGCCGGCACGCTCGCGGTCAAGGCGGTGCCGGCCGGGATCCGCCACGGCGATCCGACCGAGCTGTTGCGCGGCCTGGTCGCGGCGCCGTCGCTGCGGCTCGAGCGCGTGCGCGCCGAGATCGCGTGTCACTCGGTCGTGCGCGCCGGCGATCGGCTCGCGCCGGGCGAGGCCGAGGCGCTGCTGCGCGCGCTCGACGCGGTCGATCCGGCGACGCCGAACCCCCACGATCGCCCCGTCGTGCTGCGCCTGCCGCTCGCCGAGATCGCGCGGCGCTTCGGCCGGCGAGCCATGGCAGAATAGAGCGTGCCGCCGCGCCTGGTCGTGATCGTCGGCCCCACCGGGGCGGGCAAGACGCGGCTCGCGATCGAGCTCGCCGAGCGGATCGGCGGCGAGGTGGTGTCGTGCGACTCGCAGCAGGTCTACATCGGCATGGACATCGGCACCGGCAAGGCGAGCGCGGCCGAGCGCGCGCGCGTGCCGCATCACGTGCTCGACGTGGTGCGCCCCGACCAGGACATGACCGCGGCGCGGTTCGTCGAGCTCGCCGACGCCGCGATCGCGCAGCTCGCCGCGCGCGGCGTGCCGGTGATCGTGTGCGGCGGCACCGGGCTGTACGTGCGCGCGCTCCTGCTCGGCCTGTTCGACGGCCCGCCGGCGTCGCCCGAGCTGCGCGCCGAGATCGCCGCGCTCGGCCTGACCGCGCTGCGCGCCGAGCTCGAGCGGGTCGATCCCGCGGCCGCCGCGAAGATCGATCGCCGCGACGAGAAGCGGATGACCCGCGCGCTCGAGGTCTACCGCCTGACCGGCGAGCCGATCTCGTCGCACCAGGCGCGTCACGATCATCGCAGGACCCAGCCGCGCTACGAGGCGCGGGTCGTCGGCATCAACCCGCCGCGCGAGGCGCTCTACAAGGTGATCGACGAGCGGGTCGACGCGATGCTCGCCGGCGGCCTCGAGGCCGAGCTGGCCGCGCTGCGCGCCGCCGGCTATCGACCTCCGCTGCGCTCGCAGCAGGCGATCGGCTACGCCGAGCTCCACGCGGTCGCCGACGGATCGCTGGATCGCCGGCGCGCGGTCGAGCTGATCAAAAGGAATTCGCGGCATTACGCGCGCCGTCAGATCTCGTGGTATCGCGGCGATGACGGCGTTGCGTGGCACGTCGCCGCGAGCGGCGTTGACCTATCGGACCTGGAGCGGTACCTCAAGGGGCTCTAGCCGTGTCGACGACGACCGAACCGCCTCCGCTGTCGGACCGCATGATCCTCGAGTTCGAGCGGCCGATCATCGATCTCGAGAAGAAGATCAGCGAGCTGCGCGGGTTATCGACCGAGACGGTCGACTTCTCGGCCGAGATCCGCAAGCTCGAGCAGAAGGCGCGCAAGCTGCAGAAGGAAGTCTTCGCAGATCTCTCCGCCCAGCAGAAGGTCCAGCTCGCGCGCCACCCCGCGCGGCCGTACATGCTCGACTACGTCGGGCTGCTGATGGACGACTTCGTCGAGCTCCACGGCGATCGCAGCTTTCGCGACGACCCGGCGATCATCGGTGGGTTCGCGCAGTTCGACGAGTGGGAGGTCCTCGTGCTCGGCCATCAGAAGGGCCGCAACACCAAGGACAACATGCACCGCAACTTCGGGATGGCGCGGCCCGAGGGCTACCGCAAGGCGACCCGCCTGATGCGCCTGGCGTCGCGGTTCCGCCGGCCGATCCTGTGCTTCATCGACACGCCGGGCGCGTACCCCGGGCTCGGCGCCGAGGAGCGCGGCCAGGCCGAGGCGATCGCGAAGGCGCTGCAGGTCATGGCGAGCCTCGAGTGTCCGATGATCTCGGTCGTGATCGGCGAGGGCGGCTCGGGCGGCGCGCTCGCGCTCGGCGTCACCGATCGCATCCTGATGCTCGAGTACTCGATCTACTCGGTGATCTCGCCCGAGGGCTGCGCGTCGATCCTGTGGCGCGATCCCGCGAAGATCGCGGAGGCCGCGACCCAGCTCAAGCTCACCGCGCCCGACCTGGTCGAGCTCGGCATCTGCGACGAGATCGTCGCCGAGGCCCCGGGCGGCGCGCATCGCAACGCCGCGGTCACCGCCGCCAAGCTGCGCGCCGCGATCAAGCGCCACCTCAAGGAGCTGATCGATCTGGCGCCGGGCGAGCTGATCGAGCGGCGCTACCAGAAGTTCCGCAAGATGGGCGCATACGTGGAGGCGGCGTCGTAGCGTGTACTACGAGCTCGCGCTGATCTCGGTCGTGGTGGCGGGCGGCTACTGGGGCTGGTACTTCGTCCGCCAGGGCACGCTGCGCACCTACGGCGTGATGCAGCTCGCGACCGCCGCGCTCGCCGGCCTGGGCCTGCTCGGCCGCAAGCTCGAGGTCGCCGAGCTCGGCATCGCCGGCGCGGTCGGGGTCGGCGGCGGCGCGTGCCTGCTCGTGCTCGGCCCGCTCGCGCGCGGTCTGGCGCGCCGCGCCGCGGCCGCCGAGCGCTTCGGCATCGCCGAGCGCCTGCTCGACGTCGCCGAGGTGCTCGCGCCCGGCTCGGGCGTGGCCGACGAGAAGGCGCTGCTCGGCGCGATGCGCGAGATCCGCGACGGCAACATCGAGCAGACGGTCGACGCGCTGACCGCCGCCAAGGATCGCGCGCCGGCTGACGCGCGGCTCGCGATCGACGAGCGGATCGCGATGCTCTACCTCGCGGCGTATCGCTGGGACGACGCGATCGCGCACGCCGAGGCCAACCTGTTCGGCGCGGTGCCGCCCGCCGCGCGCGAGGCCGCCGGGCCGCCGCAGGTCGCGCTGCGCCGCGCGCTCGGCATCGCGCCGCCGGTGTGGGTCGAGCTGCTCGGCGCCTACGGCTACAAGGGCGACCTCGACCAGGCGGCGCGCATGCTGGTGCGGCTCGAGGACGTGTGCGCCGGGCGCGATGACGCGCAGATCTGGCTGCACCGCGGCCGGCTGATCTTCCTCGCGCTCGCCGGCCGGATCGGCGCGGTCCAGACCCTGGTCGAGCCGCGGCGATCGCGCCACATGAGCCGCGCCGCGCGCACCTACTGGATCGGCGTCGCGCACGAGCGGCGCGGCGACGGCGCGGCGGCCGAGGCGGCCTACGAGCGCGCGCGCTCGGGCTCGCGCGGCCGGCCGCGCGTGCTGATCGATCGCGCGCTCGAGCGGCTCGCGACCGCGCAACCGGTCGAGCTCGGGCCGACCGCGAGCGAGGTGGTCGCGCGGGTCGAGGCGGCGCCGCCGCCGTCCGTGGTGTCGCGCGCGCGGCCGCGCGGTCCGATCGCGACCCGCGTGCTCACCGGCGCGGTGGTCGCGACCGCCGCGGCGATCGCGCTCGCGTTCGGCGACTCGAACGACGTCGGCGTGCTGGTGCGCGCCGGCGCGATGGTGCGCGGTTCGGTCACCGGCGGCGAGTGGTGGCGCCTCGTCAGCTGCGTGTTCGTTCACGTCGGCGGCGTCCACCTGATCGTGAACGCGATCGGGCTGTGGTTCCTCGGCCGGCTCGCCGAGGATCTGCTCGGCAGCTGGCGCACCGCCGCGATCTTCGCGGTGTCGGGGATCGCCGGCGCGGTCGCGAGCTACCTGGCATCGCCGGCGGGCGTGTCGGCCGGCGCGTCGGGCGCGATCTTCGGCCTGCTCGGCGCGGTGTTCGTCGAGCTGACCTGGCACCGCGCCCGGCATCGCACCGCGTGGAACCGCGGCGTGTGGGGCTCGATCGCGGTCGTCACCGTCGCGCAGATCGGCATCGGATTCATGTACCCGGCGATCGACGAGTGGGCGCACGGCGCGGGCCTGCTGATCGGCGCGCTCGCCGGCGGGCTGATGTCACCGAACGCGCACTGGGCGCGGGCCGGCCAGGTCGCGGCGCGCGCGCTCGCGGTCGCGTTCGCGGCGGTCTCGGTGTTCGCCGCCGTGATGGTCTCGCGCACGACGATCGCCGACACGCTGACCCGCGCGCCGATGACCCGCCACGTGATCGGGCCGCTCGCCGCGACCGCGCCCGCCGACTGGCGGTCGAGCAAGACCGAGCTCTACGATCCGAGCCAGCTGATCGACATCGAGCTCGACCTCGTGCCCGGCACGCGCGACGACCTCGCGCGCTGGATCGCCGACGAGCCGCGCCGCGCGCACGCCGACCAGATCGATCAGATCGCGATCGCGACCGACGCGCTGGTCCCGCTGCCGCCGGGCTGGCAAGGCGAGGAGCTGGTGGTCACCGAGGTCGACGCGCTGGGCGGCACGCAGCGGCTGCGCGTGGTGGTCGCCGGCAAGGAGATCGGCGGCCGCGTGATCGAGCTGCGGCTGTTCCTGCCCGAGACCATGCTGCGCGCGGCGCCCCACCTGTTCGCCGACATCCTCGCCTCGCTCGAGCTCGCCTGAAACTTGCCCGGTCCGGCGCGGCGCGTAGCCTCGTGGCATGCGCTGGCTCGCCGCGCTCCTGCTCGTCCTGGTCGCCTCGCCCGCGCGCGCCGGCGACTGCCTGGCCCGGCTCGCCGACGATCACGTCGCGTATCGCCGCGCGGCGCAAGCCGGCGTCGAGCTCGGCGTCCGGCTCGCCGGGCCGCTCGACGGCGTCGCGCTGGTCGGCGCGCCCGCGGTGATCGACTGTTCGCTCGCGGTGTCGCTCGATCGCGCGGCGCGCTACCTGCGCGCGCTCGGCGTCTCGCAGGTCACGCTCGCGCCGGTGCGCGGCGGCCGCGGCCTCGCGATCGACCTGGTCGCGCTCGCCGGGACGCGGTTCGGCGCCGCGGTGGTCACGCGCGACTTCGAGCGCGGGCTCGGCGACGAGATCGATTGCGTCGGCGCGCCGCGCACCGCGCCGGCCGAGGCGCTCAAGGTGATCGAGTGCCAGCTCGTGCGCTCCGGGCTGTTCTCGGCGGTGCGCTCGCCCGACTTCGACGACGCGCACCGCGACCGGCTCGAGCTCGAGGTCAGACCGTGGTCGGAGCGGACGGCGCTGCGCTCGCCCGTGCCCGCGATGCACTGAGCCGGAACGCCACGAACAGCACGATCAGCGACCACACGAGCCACGCGATCGCCCACGTCCACACCGCCCAGGTGTCGGTCGTGCCGAACGTGAGCAGCGCCATCGAGTGCGCGTCGGAGCGGCCCTGCAGGATGCCGTCGACCACCTGCTGCGGGCGGAACAGCACGCGGATGTCGAGCAGCGCGTTGACGCACGCCTGCGCCGCGATGAAGTGCGCGACCAGCAGGCGCCAGCGCGCCGGCAACGCGATCGCGCACAGCGCGACCACGCCGCCCATCGCCGCGGTGGCCCACGGGCCGAACGAGTCGCCGCTCGGGCTCGGCGCGATCACGAGGATCGCGGTCGCCACCAGCAGCGCCGCGAGCACGCCGAGCGCGATCCGCGCGGTGCGGCCGTCGCGCGTCGCGACCAGCAGGACGCCGCCCCACAGCGGCGTGCCCATGTAGCCCGCCGCCGCGATCACCGCCGACGGAAACGGCCCGACGTCGGAGGACGGATACGCCAGCCCGCTGGTGTCGCGATAGATGATCATGTGATCGAAGCCGGCGCCGGTCACGATCATGATCAGGCCGTGCGACAGCTCGTGCAGCCAGGTCGCGAGCAGCTTGAACGGATAGAGCACGATGCCGACGTACGGCAGGTTCCACAGCACGAGCGACGCGAGCAGCGCGACCGCGAGCGTGACCAGCTCGGACCGTTCGCGGCGCATCACTCCTTGGGCGGCTCCGGCTTGGTCGGAGGTGGCTCGGGCGGCGGACGCTTGGCCGGCTCGAACATGCCCTCGAACAGGTGTGTCGTGCGCTCGCGCACCGCGTGCCCGAGCTTGAGCAGATCCTCCGGATCGAGCAGCTGGCGCAGCGCCGCGCCCGGCGTGCGCGCGAGCGACCACACGTCCGACAGGCCGACCGGCGCCGCGCCGCTGCACACCACGCCGATCACCGCCCCGCACGCCGCGCCGACCACCGCGCCGGCCGGCAGGAACAGCAGCCAGTGCAGCGGCCGGTCGGGCAGGTGGCCGTGCGGGATCGTCGCGATCAGCAGCAGGCCGACCCCCGCCACCGCGTGAACCCGCGCCGCCGCGAGCACGGCGCGCCGCCGGCTGCCGAGCTTGCCCGCCGCCGCGTGCGCGGCGATCCGGCCGACTCCCGCCGCGGTCAGCACCGCGGCGATCCCGGCGAACACCGCGGTGAAGCGCACGAGCCGCATGAACGGAACGAGGCGATCGCCCACGCCGAGCCGCGCGAGCAGCCACACGCCGGCCGCGAACGCGGGGACCTCGATCACCGCACCGGTCAGAAGGCCCTTGAAGAACCCCCAGCGCGGTGGAAACGGCGCCGAAAGTCGCGCACTTACGGTTGGGGGGCTGGGATCGGGCATCGCGCGTCGGGCGGGCGAATCCCGAGGAAGCCCGCCGGCCTATTCACCGTAGCATGCTGGGAGTTGCGCTCCTCGCCAGACGCACGCGCCTATACAATCGGAACACCTCATGCCAGCGTCCAGTGATCCCAACCGCTCGTATGCCGCAGCGCATTTCGCGCTGGAGCTCGACGGCAGCCCGAACGTCGGCCTGTTCCGGTCGATCGAGGGGGGTGGCGTTCGGACCGACGTGATGAGCTACGTCACCAACGGCGGCCCGGTCTACGACCGCTGGCGCCAGCTCGGCAAGCCGAAGTTCGAGGACATCAAGCTCCAGGTCGGGATGGCGATGTCCGAGCCGTTCTACGCGTGGATCGCGAACTTCTTCAAGGGGGTCGTCGATCGCAAGACCGGGTCGATCGTCGCGGCCGACTTCTACTACAAGGAGCGCGCGCGCCGTCAGTTCACCTCGGCGATGATCAAGGAGCTGACGTTCCCGACGCTCGACGGCAAGGACACCAAGGCCGCGTACATGACGGTCGGGTTCTCGGTCGAGGACATCCACTTCCAGAAGGGCACCGGCGCCAAGCTCGCGCCGCCGAACGGCTTCGACTCGCAGAAGCTGTGGACCGCGTGCAACTTCCGCTTCACGCTGTCGGGCTTCGAGCCGTACTGCACGCGCACGAGCAAGATCGACTCGTTCACGGTGAAGCAGAACGTGATCGAGTACCACATGGGCGGTCAGCTCGCGCCGATCAAGACGCCCAGCGCGATCGACTTCCCGAACATCGCGTTCTACGTGCCCGAGGCCGACGCGTTTCCGTTCATGGACTACTTCACGAACAAGACGCAGCTCTCGACCAAGAGCGACAAGCCCGCGGGCAGCGCGTCCAAGCTCAACGGCTCGATCGTCACCTACGACAACTCGGGCTCGAACCTGTTCACGCTGTCGTTCACCGGCGCCGACATCTTCTCGGTCTCGCCCGATCGCTCGGACTCGTCGACCGAGGAGATCAAGAACGTCAAGATCGAGCTCTACACCGAGTCGATGTCGTTCGAGTACGCCGCGTTCGAAGTGATGTGACGCTAGTTGTGCGCGGCCTCGCCGCGCAGCGAGAACCAGCGCTTGACGGCCTCGTGCTTGGCCGAGCCGAGCAGCTCGGCGACGGCCTCGAGCTCCTCGGGATCCTCGCCGCTCGAGAACGCCTCGACCGGGGTCAGCACGAACGCGAGCACGTCGAGCGCGCTGCGCGGATCGGGCTGGTAGGAGCTGCTAAACAGCGTTTCGCCGGCTTCGGGCACGTCGCGAGGGTCACACTCGGGGATCGCCGCAGCAAGTTTTCGGCGTGCTAGGGTGCGCGGCGATGCCTCGCTCCAAGGTCGCCGTCGTCCGCGCCCGCCCCGATCACATCCTCGAAGACATCGACCGGCTGTGCGGCCTGGCCGAGGTCGAGCGCGCGCTCGCGCCGGGTGCCACGACGATCCTCAAGGACAACATCTCGTGGCACTTCCCGTTCCCCGGCGCGAACACCACGCCGTGGCAGCTCGAGGGCACGGTGCGCGCGCTGCAGGCCCGCGGCTACCGCGATCAGGTGTGCGTCCAGAACAAGACGGTCGTGACCGACGCGTTCAAGGGCGAGGACCTGAACGGCTACCTGCCGATCTTCAAGCGCTACGACATCCCGGTCCGCTACAACTTCAAGCCCGAGGACATGACCTGGTCGGTGTACCGGCCGCGCGCGAAGATGAACGTGCTCGACCGGATCTTCCCGGAAGGCATCCAGATCCCGGACGCGTTCCACGGCGCGAACATCGTCCACCTGCCGACCGTCAAGTGCCACATCTACACGACCACCACGGGCGCGATGAAGAACGCGTTCGGCGGGCTGCTCAACACCAAGCGGCACTACACGCACTCGTGGATCCACGCGACGCTGGTCGACCTGCTCGCGATCCAGCAGGAGATCCACGCCGGGCTGTTCGCGATCATGGACGGCACGACCGCCGGCGACGGCCCGGGCCCGCGCACGATGCGTCCGGTGATCAAGGACGTCATGCTCGCGTCCGCCGATCAGGTCGCGATCGACGCGGTCGCGGCCCAGATGATGGGCTTCGATCCGATGTCGCTGCCGTACCTGCAGCTGGCCGACGAGCAGGGCCTGGGCCACGCGCGCCGCGAGGACATCGAGGTGGTGGGCGACGCCGAGCTCGCCGACCAGCGCTGGGGGTTCTCGGTCGGCGACAACGGCGCGTCGATGGTCGGCGACCTGCTGTGGTTCGGCCCGCTCAAGCGGATCCAGAAGCTGTTCTTCCACACCCCGCTGGTCAACGTGTTCGTGATGGGCTCGGAGGTCTATCACGACTACTACCGCTGGCCGCTGCGCGATCGCCGCGTGTTCGAGCAGTGGCGCCACACCACGACGTGGGGGCAGCTGTTCGATCACTACCAGGCGCACGGCACGCTCGCGCCGAGCGAGCAGCAGCGGACGGCCTAGGGATCGCCGTCGACGATCGCGCGCAGCCGTTCCACCGCCTGCGCGTGTAGCCGGCTCGCCCACGACTTCGAGATCCCGAGCTCGGCGCCGGCCTCGAGCAGGTTCTTGCCCTCCCAGTAGTGCTTGGTCACGATCGCGCGCTCGCGCTCGGGCAAGCGGCGCAGCGCGATCTGCAGCTTGCGCGCGAGCCGGAGCGCGTCGACCTGATCGTCGGCGGGCGCGCGGGCGTCGGCCGCGTCGAAGCCGCGCTCGTCGCGCAGCGCCTCGAGCGAGGTCACGTACATCGTGCGGATCGCCGACAGCGCGTCCTTGACCGCGCCGAGCGCATCCTTGCCGGCCGGAGGCGCGCTGCCGCGCTGGACGGCGCCGCGATCGCGCTCGCCGCGCTGCTCGAGGTACTCGCCCGCGGCGCGCAGCGCGACCAGCTTGGCCCACACCCGGCGCGGCAGGTTCGACGAGCTGCGCAGGCCATCGACGATCGCGCCCTGGACCCGGTACCACGCGAACGTGCCGAACGCGACGCCGCGATCGGGATCGAATCGCGCGGCCGCCTCGGCGAGCCCGGCGTTGCCCAGCGCGACCAGCTCGTCGAGCTCGATGTGATCGCGCACGCGCGGGTGGATCATCGCGGCGGCGCGCCGGGCGACGTCGAGGTGGCGCTCCACCAGTCGCGCGCGCTCCGCGGCATCCACCGCGCCACGGTATCACGCGATCTCTGCTAGCTTCAGCGCCGGTGGGAACCTTCACGGTGCTGACCGAGCCCGAGCTGGCCGAGCTCGCGGACGCGTTCGACCTGGGGGCGGTGCGCTCGCACGTCGCGATCGCGGCCGGCACGATCAACACCAACTTCGACGTCACCGCCGAGCACGGCCGGTTCTTCGTGCGGGTCAACGAGGGCAAGGCCGAGGCCGACGTCGCGTGGGAGGCGCGCCTGATCGAGGCGCTCGCCCGGGGCGGGGTCGAGACCCCGTCGCCGCGGGTCGCGCGCGACGGCCGGCCGTACGCGCCGCTGCGCGGCCCGATCGTCAAGTGGGTGAGCGCGTTCCCGTGGCGCGACGGCCGCCACCTCGCGCCCGACGAGGTCACGCCGGCGCGCGCCGAGACGTTCGGCGCCGCGCTCGCCGGGCTGCACCGCGTCGGGCTCGAGTTGCCCGCGGCGTGGCGGCGCGGCAGCATCTACGATCACGATCACCTGGTCGCGCGGTTCTCGCGCTTCGAGATGCGCGGCGAGCCCGCGCTCGCCCACGCGTGCAGCGTGCTGCGCGACGAGCTCCAGCTCGCGGCGTCGATGCGGCCGATGCGCCGGCTCGCCACGCACGGGATCATCCACGGCGACCTGTTCCGCGACAACGTGCTGTGGGACGGCGATCGCATCACCGCGATCCTCGACTTCGAGCAGGCCAGCGGCGGCAGCCTCGCGTACGACCTCGCGGTGTGCATCAACGACTGGTGCTGGACCGGCGAGCCGAGGATCGATCTCGCGGTCGCGCTGGTCGGCGGCTACCAGCGCGTGCGCGCGCTGACGTCCGCCGATCGCGACGCCTTGCCGGTCGAGCTGCGCGCCACCGCCGCGCGCTTCACGATCACGCGCATCACGGATGTCTATTTGGCAAGGGTGTGCAACCCCGAGAAGGACTTCCGTGCCTTTCTGGCGCGCTGCGAGGCCTGGCGCGGCCCGGCACTTGGCCAACTCGCGTCGGCGATATAGTGTCGGCGCCCTGGCGCAACATCTGCAATTGCGCACCACGAGACATGACTAGGCTGTCCCTGCTCCTGGCCGCGATCGCCGGCTGCGCCCACCCGGTGAGCTACGTGCCCGGCTCGAAGATCCCGTACTCGCCGGCCAACAAGAGCGTGCTCGACGCGTGCGAGGAATATCGCCTCGCGGTCGAGCGCGGCGACGTCGACGCGCTGATGCTCATGGCGCACCGCCAGTACTGGGAAGACTCGGGGACGCCGTCGGGCAGCGACGACTACGGCTACGAGGGCCTGCGCAACGTGCTCCTGACCAGGCTGCCCAGGGCCAGCGATATCCGGTTCTCGATGCGCTACGTCAACGTGACGCAGACCTGCAAGGACCTGCATCCGCCCGACGAGAAGCACGGGATCCCGCCGTGCCGCGCCGCGGTCGACGTGCTGATCGACGCCAGCTACACGATCACCGACGCGCTCGGCAAGCCGAAGCGCCCCGACAAGCGCGACCAGAACCAGCTCGTGCTCGAGTGGGACGGCCACCGCTGGCTGTTCCTGTCGGGCATGTAAGCCGTTCTATAAGCGGCCGGTCGCGTCGAACACCAGGCGCGCCGACCAGTCCGCGCCGAGCAGACGATCGGTCGCGCTCGTGTCCGGGCCGGATAGCAGCGCGATCGCGCGCCCGACCAGGACCGTGTCGCCGGCGCGATACGCCGCGATCGCGAGCTTGCGCGCGCCGTTCTTGACGAACTCGATGCCCGGCACGCCGAGCGCGAGCGCGCGATCGAGCTCGGCGGCGGCGAGCGGCCACTTGCCCTGGTTGCCGGCCTGGATGCCGAGCAGGTAGTGGGTGAAGCCGAGCTCGGGCTGAGCGTAGCTGGCGAGCAGCGCCCAGCCGGCACCGTCGAGCGGGCTCGGACCCTGGGTGAAGAAGTAGCCGCGCAGGGCGGGGCCGGCCGGCCCGGTCGCGTGCAGCGCGAGCTGCTCGGCTTCGACCTGGCGGCGCGCGTCGCTATCCACCGGCAGCCTGGCCGCGCGATCGAGCAGCGCGCCGGTCCCGGCGAGATCGCCGCGCGCGGCCGCGGCGCGGGCCAGGCGCTGCAGCGCCTCGGCGCGCACGCTGGTCGTGATCGCGTCGCCGGCGCCGGCGAGCTCGGTCCACAGCGCGGTCGCCTCGGCGCGCTCGCTCGTGTCGCCGGTCGCGAGGAAGTCGGCGAGCTCGAGCGTGTGGCGCGGCTCCTCGGGGGCCTCGCTGCACACCTCGCGGAGCAGCGAGACCGCACGCGTGCGATCGCCGGCGGCCAGCGCGTGCAGCGCCTGCTCGCGGCGCGCCGCGATCGCGTGCGGGCACGGCCGCGCGAACACGCTGCCCGCGCGGAACCGCTCCTTGACGCTCTCGACCACGCCCGGCGACAGCTGGATCGAGTCGATCATCCGGCGCCACTCGGCGGTCAGCTCGTCGAGCGACTTGCCGTAGACCCCGGCGAAGTCATCGCCGCTGCCGTACAGCGCGCGCAGCTTGGCGGCGCCGTAGCGATCGAGCAGGAAGCGCACGAACGAGCCGGCCGTGGTGTAGCCGCGCGCCGACGACACGGTCAGGAACTGCACGCTGAGCAGCTCGCGCAGCGGCGGCTGGTAGCCGAGCAGGTCGAGCGCGCGCACCGCCTCGTGCGGCGTGAGCCCGCTGTCGGTGGCCGGCCAGTCGATCGCGACCGCGAGGCCCTCGACCAGGCCCGGGCTGATCAGCGCCGGTACGCCGAGCACGCGCCGCGCCGCCAGCCCGAAGATCGGATCGCCGAACGCGCTCGCCACCGCGTGCGCGATCTCGTGGCGCAGCGACGGATGCGGGAACTCGCGGTGATCGAGGTAGATCTCGTGGCGCCACGGCTTGGCCATCTCGACCCCGCGCGCGCCCATCCAGCGCGCCTTCTGATCCGCCGACGCGAAGTAGTACGACGTCAGCTTGCCGGCGGGCGCGGCGCCGAGCTGCGCGACCACCTCGGCGTAGCGAAACTCGTGGTCCTCCGCGATCAGCGCGATGTCGGCGTCGATCTCGGGCGTGTGCGCGTAGTGGATGACGAAGTGCGGGGTCTCGATCCGCCCGCCGAGCTCGTCGGCGATGTCGCCGGCGTCGATCGCGTAGCCGAGCGCGGCGCCGTCGAGGTGGAGCGCGATCGCCCCCGCCGCGCACGCGAGCGCGGTCACGAGCGCGCCGATCCGCCGCACGCTGCCCGGGCGCGGCTCGCGCAGCCGCACGCGATAGCTCGGCACGTCGAGCCGGCTCGCCACCGCGGCGACGATCGCGATCACGGCGAGCACGTCCTCGAGCCGCTCCCAGTACAGCGGCGCGCCGAGCCGCACGTTCTCGTCGTACAGGTTGCCGGGGAAGTAGCCGATCACCGGGCTGTACACGAACACCGGCGGCTCGCTGTAGAACCGCCAGGCCGCCGCCGCGACCAGCACGACGAGCGGCGCGACCACCGCGAGCCAGGTGCTGCGATGCGGCCGCCACCGCCGGTCCGCGCGCACGCCGACCGCGACCGCGAGCGCGTGGCCGAGCGCCGCGCCGAGCGCCGCGCTCGCGAGCGGCATGATCGCGTAGGCCTCGAGGCCGAACCACCAGTCGCAGGTCGGCACCCAGATCCCGCGCACCGCGCACACCACGCCGGGGATCGCGATCACCGCGACGGCGAGCGCGGCCGCGGTCCCGGTCGACGCGGCGAGCGCGCGCCCGGGCCGCGCGGCGAGCCGGAGCGGCGGCATGCGGCCGAGCTCGCGGGCCAGCGCCGCGCCGAGATCGAGCCCGCACACCGCGGCGACCAGCGCGCACGCGAGCGCGCATTCGTAGCCGAGCACGCCGAACAGCGGGACCAGGCCGAGCGCCAGGCCCAGGCCCAGCCCGAGCGCGCACCAGACCCAGAAGCGGGCGCGGCGAAGCAGCCGGCCGAGCGCGTCGCGCGCCGCGCTCATCCGGCGACTCTGGTAGAGTGAGCCGTGATCGACGACCCGGCCGAGCGACGCAGCGACACGCGGCGTCCGATCGAGCTCAAGGTCGAGTACAAGCGGCTCAACACGTTCTTCGCCGACTACACCAAGAACATCTCGCGCGGTGGCACCTTCATCAAGACACGCCGGCCGCTTCCGGTCGGCACCGAGTTCCTGTTCAAGCTCTTCGTGCCCGGGCGCGACGGGCCGCTCACGATCCACGGCGAGGTCCAGCGCATCGTCACCGGCCCCGACGCCGACCAGGCTGGTGAGGAGCATGGCATGGCGATCAAGTTTGTCTACCGCGAGGGCCACTCGCAGCTCGAGATCGCCCGCACCGTCGAGGGCATGATGACGGAAAGCCTCGGCACGCGGCTCTACGCCAGGCTGATGGAACAAGCCCACAAGCGGAAATCCTGATGTCGGTCGGCCGCGTCCTGCGCTATCTCGCGCCCAACCTGATCACGCTGTCGTCGATGATCTTCGGGCTGGTCTCGCTGTGGTCGGCGCACAACGACCAGCCCGCGCTCGCCGCCTGGATGATCATCTACGCCGTCTTGACCGACCGCATCGACGGGCTGGTCGCGCGCGCGCTCCATGCCACCAGCGAGCTCGGCATGCAGCTCGACTCGTTCGCCGACGCGATCAACTTCGGCGTGGCACCGGCCTATCTCGTCCTCACCTACCTGTCGGGCCGGCTCGACCTGCCGTTCCGCGACGGCACCGCCCACTACCTGCTGTTCGCCGCGTGCGGCGCGTACATGCTGTGCGCGATCTTCCGGCTCGCTCGCTACAACGTGCTGTCGGACGATCAGGTGCCGACCAAGATGTTCTTCGGCTTCCCGACCACGCTGACCGGCGGCCTGATCGCGATCTGGTTCCTCGTCCTGCTCAAGTACGATCCGACCCTGACCGAGCCGTTCGGCGGCGCCAAGCTGCTCGGCCACTGGCAGACCCCGCTCGGCGCGTGGAAGTACTTCCCGATCGCGCTCGCGGTCGGCGGCTACCTGATGGCGTCGCGCCTGCCCATGCCGAAGGTCGGCATGACCAAGAACAAGGTCGTCAGCGTGATCCTGTTCGCGTTCGTCGCGTTCGGCTACGTGTGCGGCTTCGCGATGACCTACCCCGAGCTGTGCTTCTGGATGCCGACCGCGTGGAGCGTCGCGTTCCTGATCTGGGGCCAGGCCTCGGCCAACGCGCGCGCGATGTACCCGCCGCCGCTGTTCCCCAAGCGACCGACCGACCGCCCGCTGTCGCGCCCGCAGGAGGACCTCGAGGACATCGTGCTCGACGAGACCCGCGCCTCCAAGCCGGAATAGGTGGTCGCGGAATGGACGCGTTCCGGGCTCGAAGTGCAGCGCGGTTTCGGCCACGATGCGGCATGCAGCACTGGATCTTTGCGGCCGTGGCGCTCGTCGCGTGCTCCGACAAGTCGGCCACCTCGAACCAGGGCCCGTCGAGCGCGCCCCCGCCGGTGAGCGCGGCGAACTACCCCGATTGGGCCGCGGCGGTCGTTCCACCGTATCCGAATGCCACGGTCGCGATCCCTGTCAACACGAACATGTATCAGCTCCAGACCACCGACGAGGTCCCGGTGGTCCTCGACTGGTACAAGGCGCACTCGCATGCGACCTGGACCAACGAGGCGACGAGTGCCACGACGTGGCATGGAGCCGCCGGAAGCGTCACGATCAACATCTCCCGGAACGACTACAACGGCCCGAACGAGCAGGCGAAGAAGATCAAGACGATGATCTCGCTCGACCGGTAGTCCGGGTCGGACCTCGACATGCGTGGAAGCCGACGCCTTCTCCTCGCGATCGGAGTCGCGAGCTGCGCCGCGCCGAGCCAGCCCGCGGCGCGTACGCCCGCCAAGCCGCCGGTCGCGTCCGCGGAAGCTGCGCCATGGGCGGGGATCGTCTTCGTCGGTAACAATCCGACGATCGAAACCCCGCCATCGAGCGCGATGCGAATTCTCTACGTCGTTCCAGGTGCTCCCGCGGACCGGGCGGGCATCCGAGCTGATGACGAGATCGTCTCGATCGGCGGTGTCGCGGTCGACGCGCCGAAACAGTTCGTCGATCGACTCGCGTTGACGCACGTCGGTGCGACCGTCGCCGTGCGCATCGTGCGGCGCGGCGAGGCCTCAAGCGTCGCGATGCGACTCGAGGCGCGGCCTGGGGCCGAGGCGCTGAAGCGGCTCTACGCGGACTGCACGCGATGTCTACATGTCACGATCATCCATCACCCGACGATCGTCAGCGATGCGGACTGGACGGCATTTCGCGACGCCGGTTGCAACCAGTGGGGTAACTGCAGCCAGGCGGCGTTCGCCAGGCGATTCGGCTGCGCGACGGCTGACGTGGCGACGGGGCTCGGTGGCTTGCGGCCGGTGACCGCGATGGCCCACTGCTACCGGCCGGCCGGTGGCAGCACGCTCCACGGCCTCTACAGCGTCGGCGGGATCCGGCCGTTCGACGTCGTGTTGATCGCGAGCGTCGGCGACCGCTTCGAGCCCATCACGACGCGGGCGGAGTTCGTGCGCGCGTTCGCGCCCGTCGAGACCCCCGGGGAGGCGATGGCATTCGTGCTCGCGCTCACACCAGGTGTCACCGCCGACGACCTCGCGATTCCACCCTATGCGATCGCGTCCAAGCGAATCGAGTCCCCCTTTGCCGAGCGGACGCCGGGCGGCTTTCACGTGCACCTGTTCGCGTTGCCGGGCCTCGGATGCGGACAGAAGTCGATCGCCACCGCCGACTACTTCGTCGCCAGCAACGGAGACATCCATCAGACGGCGACCGAAGACATCTACGCGGATCCGGCGTGGGCCGGATGCTCGGACTGACGGGCCATCCGGTAGCGATCGCGTCCGGCATCCTTGGCCTGCCGCATGGCGCGGGCAGCGGCCTCTCGACAAGCCTGTCCGCCGTCGGGGTCGGTCGACGTCGCGATGCCGGCCGACGCCGTGACCGTGAGCGGATGGCCGTCGATCGAGAACGCTGCGCTGCGGATCCGGTGGAGCAGCACCTTCGTGAACGCCGCGGCCAGCGGTGCGTTCGTGTTCGGCAGCAGCACGACGAACTCGTCTCCACCCTCGGCGTAGGCCATGCCTCGCCATGCGACGAGCTCGGCGACGAGCTGGTTCAACTCCAGGAGCAACGTTCGGTCGATCACGGGCTCGGAGAACCGGGTGTTGAGCGCCTCGAAGTGGTCGAGGTCGAAGAAGAGCACGGCCACGCCGAGGATCCCCACGGAGCTCTTGAAGTCATCCGCGTAGAGGCTCGGCGGGTCGAGGATGCCGAGCTTGTCCTGCTTGCGCCGAGGCACCGGGGCCGAGCCTGTCGCGGCGCGGCGAGCATCGTCGGCTGCGAGGTCGAGCTCGCGGGGGATGCCGATGCTCCGCCGGGCGCCGAGCTCGCGAGCGAGTCGGGCGACGGCGCCTGCGTCGGGCCCGCGCACGCTCCGGCTCACCGACGCGATGAACGACGTGACCTGCCGCGTGATCTCGGCGATCAGCTCGTCGCGGAGCGGCGCTTCGGAGGCGCCGGTCAGCCCCGCGTAGATCTCGATCAACCGCCTGGACATCACGGATGCCGCAGCGCGAAGGGAGCTCCGAAGGCTGCTCCCATTTCCGCGACCGGAGCGAAGCTCCGCGTGGACCTTGCCGTCGAGCTCTGCGACCACCTCGCTTGCACGGTGATCCGCCGCCTCGCGCTCCGTCAGCATCGCGGCATGCTAGCTCGGCGCTCGGCCAACGTCGGCCCTGCCGCCGGCCGATCCGTCGTCGCCGCCGCGCGGCTTCGGCGGGTGACTTGACAGTGCCGGACCCTTGGCGCTAGCAACGGAGCTTCCCGGGGGATTAGCTCAGCGGGAGAGCATCGGCTTTGCAAGCCGAGGGTCTGGGGTTCGATCCCCCAATCCTCCACGTAGGTAGACGAACGAAGGCCGCCTCTTCGGCTCTTCGGCTCTTCTCAAAATGCGGGGGCAAGCCGCGTCTTGTGAACGACTCCATCGTTACCCGCACAGCGCTCGGACGCGCAAGCGGTAGTTCTGGAAGTTGCGGAAGCCATACGCACGGCGGCTGATGACCTCCATCTTGTTGTGAAGACCTTCGGTGATCCCGTTGGTCTTGGTGAATCGCCACATTCGCGCGATGGGCTCGCGCCACGACCACAGCGTCTTGGCCAAGGTCTGGAGCGCGGCCATCGGCGCGGCTTCGAGCTCGCCGACGATCTTCACGAAGTGCCGCGCGTGCCAGCGGCACTCGCGTGCGTTCTGGTGCTTGTTGCGCAGCAGCTTCATCATGCGCTGGAGCTGGTCGTAGACCGCGCCGACGATCGGGTGCTCGGCGAAGTACGCGCGTAGTCGCAGTTGTTGGTCGGGCTCAAGCTTGTCGGGCCGGCGCCGCATCAGCGACACCAGGCCGCGATGCTTGCGGCCGACCGGCTCGAGTTGCTTCCAAGCTTCCATCAGACACTGCCCCACGAGCCGAATCGCGTGGAACCGGTCCGCGACGATCATCGCGTGGGGGAAGTGCCGCTTGACGATTGCGCGGTACGTCTCGGAGAGGTCCATCACGACGACTTCGGTGTGGTCCTTGCCCGGAAGCTCGTCGAGATAGCGCTGCAGTGCAAGCTCGGAGCGGCCGAGCTGGACGTCGAACACGCGGTGGGTGACGAGATTGGCGAACGTGGTCGCGAACCCGTCCTTGCGCGTGAAGAAATGCTCGTCGATGCCAAGCACCTTGGGCGCGACGCGCTCGGCCTGATGCGAGACGCGCAGTGCGTAGAGCTGATGAACCCAACGCTCCGTCGTCGCCCACGAGATGCGGTGGCTGTCGCGGATGCGCGACAGGCTATGGCCGTGCTCGTGGCGCTCG
>DATJAE010000094.1:0-4740 GCA_035516595.1 Kofleriaceae bacterium
CGATGCAGGAGTATCGCGTCACCGCGGGCGGCACGACCCACGAGCTGCCGCTGCCGTTCCTGGTGTTCGCGACCCAGAACCCGATCGAGCAGGAGGGCACGTATCCGTTGCCCGAGGCCCAGCTCGATCGCTTCATGTTCCAGGTGGACGTCGACTACCCGAGCGAGGCCGAGGAAGAGGAGATCGTCCGCCAGCAGACCAGCGATCACCGGCCCGAGCTCGAGCGCGTGCTGTCGCCGCAGCGCATCCTCCAGCTCCAGGAGCTGGTGCGGCGCGTGCCGGCGGCCGATCACGTCGTGAAGTACGCGGTCGCGCTCGCGCGTTCGACCCGGCCGACCTCGCCGACCGCGCCGCCGTTCATCCGCGACGCGGTGTCGTGGGGCGCGGGGCCGCGCGCGTCCCAGTTCCTGATCCTGGCCGCGAAGGCGCGCGCGATCCTCGACGGCCGGTTCGCGGTCGCGATCGACGACGTCGCCGCGCTCGCGCGCCCGACCCTGCAGCACCGGCTGATCCTCAACTACCGCGCCGAGGCCGAGGGCCTGCGCTCGGGCGAGCTGGTCGACCGCCTGCTGTCGGTCGTCACGCCGTGACGGTCGGCCTCGACCCGGTCCAGCTCGCGCGGCTCGGCTCGCTGCCGATCAAGGCGCGGGTGATCGTCGAGGGCGCGCTGTCGGGCCTGCACCGCGCGGCGATGCACGGCAGCTCGGTCGAGTTCGCCGAGCACAAGGAGTACTCGCCCGGCGACGAGCTGCGCAGCGTCGACTGGAAGGCCTACGCCAAGCTCGATCGCTACTACGTCAAGCAGTTCGAGCAGGAGTCGCAGCTCACGGTCTACCTCGTGCTCGACGCGTCGGCGTCGATGCGGTTCCGCGGCGCCGGCGCGATGTCCAAGCTCGACCACGGCGCGCTGTTGCTCGCCGCGCTCGCGTATCTGGTGAGCCAGCAGCAGGACAAGGTCGGCCTGGTCGCGTGCGGGGATCGCGCCACCGAGACGATCGTGCCCGCGCGCGCGCGGACCACGCACCTGCACGACCTGCTCGGCGTGATCGAGCAGGTGATGGCGCGCGGCGCGCGCGGCGACGAGTCGCCGGCGCCGGCGCTCGCGCGGATCGCCGAGCTGACCCGGCGGCGGCGCGCGCTGATCGTGATCGCGTCGGACCTGTTCGATCCCGAGGACGAGACCGTGCGCGCGCTCGCCCAGCTGCGCGCCCAGCGCCACGACGTGTCGGTGCTGCACGTGCTCGATCCGCACGAGCGCACGTTCCCGTACGAGGGCCTGACCGAGTTCCGCGCGCTCGAGACCGGCGGGCGGATGCTGGTCAACCCGGCCGCGATCCGGCGCGACTACCTCGAGCGCATGGCGCAGTTCCTCGCGCGCTGCCGCGGCACGCTGACCGCCGCCGGCGTCGACTACCACCTCGCGCCGACCGACGGGGCGCTCGAGCAGGCGCTGCTCGATCTGCTGGTCGCGCGCTCGCGGCTGATGCCGAGGCGGGCGTCGTGATCGGCTTCCTCGCGCCGCTGATGCTGGTCGGTGCGCTCGCGATCGCGGTGCCGATCGCGATCCACCTGATCGGCCGGCAGCGCGCGCGGGTCGTCGAGTTCGCCGCGCTCGACTTCCTGATGGCGACCAAGCGGCGCACCGCGCGCCGGCTGCGCCTGCGCGAGCGCGTGCTCCTGCTGGTGCGCGCGCTCGCATGTCTCGCGATCGCGATCGCGCTGGCCAAGCCGTTCACGTCGTGCGACCGCAAGGGGCCACAGGTGACGCGCGGACCGCAGGCCGCGGTGCTGCTGATCGACGATTCGTTCGCGTCGGGCTACGTGATCGACGGCAAGCCGTGGCTGCGCCGCGCCAGCGAGGACGCGCGGCGGGTGCTCGCCCAGCTCGGGCCCGAGGCCGAGGTCGCGATCGTGCGGACGTCCGAGGGCTCGGAGCATCCGACCGAGCTCACGCGCGATCACGTGCGCCTGCGCGACCAGCTGCTCGCGCTCGAGCCGAGCGCGCGGCCGGCCGACACCACGCGCGCGCTCGCCCGCTCCGCGCAGCTGCTCGCGTCGTCGAGCCACGCCCGCAAGACCGTGTTCGTGTTCTCGCTCGACCAGAAGACCGGGTTCCACGGCGACGAGCCGCCGTGGGGCACGGACGGCCCGGCGCTGGTGACGATCGACTCGCGTCCCGCCGAGCTGCCGAACCTCGCGGTGACCGCGCTGCGCGCCGATCCCGATCCGGGCGCGGGCAGCCGCGGCATCGCGTTCGACGCCGAGGTCGCGAACTTCGCGAGCTCGCCGCGCCAGGTCGAGCTGTCGCTCGCGATCGGCGAGCACGTGGTCGCGCGCGGCATGCTCCAGCTCGGCGCCGGCGAGCATCGCACCAAGCGGTTCATCGCCGCCCTGCCGGCGGGCACGCGCGCGAGCGACGCGTCGGTCTCGCTCGACGGCGACGGCCTCGCGATCGACGACAGGCGCTGGGTGCGCGCGTCGCTGCGCGACGAGGTCCGCGTGCTCCTGGTCGACGGCGATCCGCGCACGGTGCGCCACGACGACGAGGTGTTCTACGCCGAGACCGCGCTGCGCCCCGGCGATCGCGAGGACAGCGGCACGTCGGTGCGCGTGATCACCAGCGAGGAGCTCGCGGGGCTCGACCCCAAGGCGCGCGGCGCGGCGCCGGCGCTCAGCCTCGACGACTTCGACGTCGTGGTGCTCGCCAACGTCCCCGCGCTGCCGCCCGAGCGCGTCGCGATCCTCGCCGACTGGGTGCGCGCCGGCGGCGGGATCTTCGTCGCGCCCGGCGACCAGGTCGATCCCGCGGCGTACGACCGCACGATGCTGCCGCTGCTGCCGCAGAGCCTGCGCGATCCGATCGACACGACGTGGGGCGCAGCGCCCGAGGAGCGCGACAGCCGCGCGCTGCACCTGGTGAAGTGGGAGGCCGACCACCCGATCTTCGCGCCGTTCCCCAAGGACGCGCCGGGCCTGGCCGACGCCAAGTTCTACAAGATCTCGCTGCTCGGCCCGACCACCGCGACCGCCGATCGCAAGGTGCTCGCGCGGTTCACCAACGGCGCCGCCGCGCTGGTCGAGGCGACGATCGGCAGCGGCCACACCCTGCTGTTCACCTCGACGCTCGATCGCGACTGGAACGACCTGCCGATCCATCCCGGCTACCTGCCGCTGCTCCAGCAGTCGGTGCGCCACCTCGCGCGCAAGCACGCGCCGGGCGCGGAGCCGGAGCACCTGGTCGGCAGCTCGGTCGTGCTGCCGGTCGGCGATCTCAAGCGCCTCGAGATCCGCGGCCCCGACGGCCTGGGCGCGGTGTTCGAGGGTGATCGCATCACCGGCCGCAGCTCGGTGCGGTTCGGCCGCACCGAGCGCCCCGGCGTGTACCGCGTGATCGGCACCGACCAGACCGGCGCGACCGGCCCGCGTGACGAGCTCGCGTTCGTGGTCAACGTCGACCCGCACGGCTCGGACCTCACGCCCGCGCCGCCCACGATGCTGCCGCACTCCGGCACCGGCGGGCCCGCCGCGCCGACCGACGATCGCCGGCGGGTCGAGCTGTGGCACGCGCTCGCCGCCGCGGTGCTGCTGCTGCTGCTCGCCGAGGGCGTGCTGGTCCAGCGTTAGAGCACGAGCCGCACGCCGACCACGCCCTGCAGCGCGAGCTCGCCGAGCCCGTAGCTGCTCGCGAGGAAGGCATAGCGCGGGCCGACCTCGGCGAACACGCGCAGCGGCGCGGTCGTGGTCGTGTAGCCGAGCGCGCCGTACGCGCTGAACAGCGGGTCGACGCTCATCGGGTTGGCGCCGACCGGGAACGCGCCATCGAGCCGCAGGCCGAAGTAGATCGCGCCGTCGCGGTCGAGCGGGCGGTCGCCGACCAGGCCGATCGAGGCGTCGAGCGACGTGCCGCTCAGGTCGGCGCTGGGATCGTCGTCCCCGCCGGCGAGGTCGTGGCGGGTGGCGCCGAAGCCGGCCACCACCGCCGCGCCGCGGAACCGCGTCTTCACCGACAGCATCGCGCCGTGCGACGCGACCTTCGAGTGGGTGTCGGTGCAGTCGTCGATCCCGCAGTAGTTGTCGGTGTGCAGCTCCGAGCTCGAGGCCTCGACGCCGACCTCGGTGCCGCCGCCGACACCGACCCGCGCGCGCGCGCCGGCGCCGTAGCCGGCGCCGTCGATCTGGGCCGCGCCGCCACCGACCGCGGTCACCGCGACCTTGCCCGGAGCGAGCACCTCGGAGGTCTCGGCGAAGTAGGACGCCGGCAGCCGCGCCTCCGACGCGCAGCCGCACGCGAGCACGAGGGGAAGGAGGCATCGCTTCATGGTCCGACCATCGAGCAAGCCAGATGCCAGCGTGATTCAGAACACTTGCATCGCGTGGCGTGGTGGAGGCTCGTC
Source organism: Kofleriaceae bacterium (assembly GCA_035516595.1). Taxonomy (GTDB): domain Bacteria; phylum Myxococcota_A; class Polyangia; order Haliangiales; family Haliangiaceae; genus JABFXX01. Next base: position 4,395 of record DATJAE010000094.1, read on the forward strand.
ACGATCCGCCACGTCGTCAAAACATGACATGAAGCTGTCAAGACGCGGATCCACGCTGCGAGGATGCACGCGCGCACCCTCGCGATCTCCGTCCGCCCGCCGTTCGAGCTCGCGCTGGCGATCGACTTCCTGCGCGGGTTCTCGCCGTGCGCCGGCGAGCAGCGGATCGACGGCGCCACGCTCACCAAGGCGTGGCTGGTCCGCGGCCAGCCGATCACCGCGACGATCGCGCAGACCGGCGACGCCGCGCTCGGCGTGGCGCTCGCGTCGCCGGCCGCGATCGACGACGCCGCGCTCGCCGCGATGCGCGCCAGGATCGCGGCGTACCTCGGCGCGGAGGACGAGC
>DATJAE010000095.1:0-27237 GCA_035516595.1 Kofleriaceae bacterium
CGATCGCGATCGCCGGCGGCTGCGCGGTGCGATACGGCTCGGGCACGTCGGGGCGATGCAGCGCCGCGTACGCGATGCCCACCTCGTGGGCGAGCGTGCCCGGCACGTCGTCCGTGCCGATGAAGCCGAGCACGAAGTACGCGCGGCCGCCGCGCAGCTCGTGCAGCTCGACGCTGGTCGCCGGCTTGCGCTCGGTCGGCGGCGCCGCCGCCGGCCGGCGATCCTCGAGCTCGATCGCGAGCTCGAGGCCGGCGTGCCACATCAGCCGCCGCAACAGCAGCGCGATGCCCGAGCGGGTCGGCGCCCACGGCTCGGGAAACGCGGCCGCGCCGGGCTCGACCGGCGGCAACACCAGCGGTCCCGCGCCGCCGCGCGCGATCAGCTCGGCGAGCGTGTCGAGCAGCTGCTCGCGGGTCTCGGCGTCGGGCGCGTGGGGCTCGGCCACGCGCGGACTATACGGCCACGACGCGGTCGCGGCTCGGCCCGCCGGACGTGCTGCCGAGCCTGGCGAGGTTCACCGAGACCAGCTTGGACACGCCGGGCTCCTGCATGGTGACGCCGTACAGGATGTCGGCCGCCTCCATCGTGCGCTTGTTGTGCGTGATCACGATGAACTGCGAGCGATCGGTCATGTCGCGCACGATCTCGTTGTAGCGGTCGACGTTGGCCTCGTCGAGCGGCGCGTCGACCTCGTCGAGGATGCAGAACGGCGACGGCTTGATCAGGAAGATCGAGAACACCAGCGCGACCGCGGTCAGCGCCTTCTCGCCGCCCGACAGCTGATCGACCGTGGTGTTCTTCTTGCCCGGCGGCTGCGCCATGATCTCGATCCCGGCCTCGAGCAGATCGACGCCCTCGGCCTGGCTCAACGACAGCGCGGCCTGACCGCCGCGGAACAGCCGCGGGAACACCTGCTTGAACGTCGCGTTGACCGAGTCGAACGTGTCGCGGAACAGCTTGCGGCTGGTCTTGTTGATCTTGTCGATCGCGCGCTGCAGCTGATCGACCGCGCGCTCGAGATCGCCCTTCTGCGCCGACAGGAACTCGAAGCGCTGGCTGACCTCGGCGAACTCCTCGATCGCGGTGAGGTTGATGTCCGTGCCCATCCGCTCGATCAGCTCGCGCAGCTCGCCGAGCCGCGTGTCCTCGGCCTCGCCGACCCGCGGGCGCAGGTGGTGGTCGTGCAGGATCGCCGTCACGTCGAGCTGGTAGCGCTCGGCGACGCCGTCCTCGACGACCTGGCGGGTCATCGCGATCTGGCCGTGGCGCAGCTCGAGCTGGCCGAGCTCGTGGGCCAGCCGATCGGCGGTGTGGCGCAGCTCGCGCGCCACGAGCTCGACCTCGGTCAGCGCGGTGAGCCGCGCCTCGTAGCCGCGCCGCCCGGCGTCGAGCTCGCCGACCGCGCGCTCGCGCTCGCCGCGCAGCAGCTCGAGCTCGCCGGCCAGCGCGTCGGCGCCGGCGCGCAGCTCGCTCGCCCGCCGCTCCGCCTCCTCGATCTCGCCGCCCAGCCGCTCGCCGCGCACGCACAGCTCGCGGTCGGCGGTCTCGAGCCGCAGCGCCGACGCCTCGGCCGACGCGCGCTGGGTGGCGAGCTGGGCCGCGCGCACCCGCGCCTCGGTCAGCGCCGCGGTCAGCTGCTCGACCAGGTCGCGCCGCGCCGTGACGTCGGCCAGCGCGTCGAGCTGGATGCGCTCGAGCTCGGCGATGCGATCCAGCGCGCGGGTGCGGCGCTCGCGCGCGGTCGTCGTGTCGAGCTCGATCGCGCGCAGCCGGTGATCGAGCTCGAGCTGCTCGGTCGCGAGGTGGCCGAGCCGGTCGCGGTGGCGCTCGAGCTCGCCGCGCACCCGCGCGTCGTCCTTCTCGTGGCCCATGATCGCGACGTCGCCCTCGTGGACCTGCGCGCGCAGCCCGTCGAGCGCCTTGCCGACCTGCTTGAGCTCGGTCTTGGCGGTGACCAGCCGCGCCATCGCCTCGGACAGATCGTGCTCGAGCTTGCCGACGATGTCCTCGAGCTCGCGGATCTCGCGCTTCTGCGCGAGCACGCCGGCGCCCTGCGCGTCGCGCGAGCCGCCCGCCACCACGCCATCCTCGTCGACCACGTCGCCGTCGAGCGTGACCAGCCGGTCGGTCACGCCGCGCTCGTGCAGGCGCAGCGCGCGCGCCAGGTCGTCGACCACGACGGTGGTGCCGAACAGCCGGCGCGCCAGGCCGGCGTAGCCGTCTGCGAGCTCGACCAGGTCCGCGATCCGGCCGAGCACGCCCTCGCCGCCCTCGGCGACGTGCGCCGCGACCAGCCGGGTGCGGTCCTCGACCTCGATGCCCTGGCGCGGCTCCGGCCACGCCGACGACATCCACGCCGCCGCGCCGCCCTCGCCTTCGAACGTCTCGACCGACGGCGTCGACGCGGTCGGCGCGACCGGCTCGGGCACCGCGGTCGACGTCGTCGGATCGACCGGGACGAACGCGCTGCGCCCGCCGCCCGACTGCTTGAGGTAGCCGATCGCCGCGATCCCGACCTCGGGCTGGCTGACCAGCACCCCGCCGAGCCGATCGCCGAGCACCGCCTCGACCGCGACCTCGAGCTGCTCGGGCGCGCGCACGACGTCGGCGACCACCCCGCGGATCGCGCCGTGCGCGATCGTCTCGGCCTGCTGCATGACCGCGCGCGTGCCCCGCGCGAAGCCCTCGTAACGCTGCTGGATCTCCTCGAGCGAGGTCAGCCGCGAGCGCCGGCGGTGCAGCTCGGTGCGCAGGGTCTCGACCTCGGCCTCGCCGCGCGCGACCTCCTCGGCCAGGAGCTCGCGGCGCGCCGCGAAGCCCTCGCTCTGGCTGCCCAGATCGAGCCGGGTCTGGCGCAGCTCGATCAGCGCGTGATCGACCTTCCGGCCCTCGCGCTCGAGCTCCTTGATCCGATCGGTGTGCTGCGCGATCTCGGCGGTGACGCGCTCGAGCCGACGGCTCGCCTCGTCGCGCCGGCGCTCGAGCGCCGCGAGCTCGGTGTCCGCGGTCGCGACGTCGGTGCGCCGCGTCCCGAGCTCGCCGCGCGCGTCGTCGAGCTGGCCCTGCGCGCTGCCGAGCTGCTGGCGCGCCTCGCCCGTCGCGGCCTCGCGCGACGCGACCTCGCCGGTCTCGCTCGCGACCTCGGCCTCGAGCGCCGCCAGCTCGTCGCGCCGCGCCGCGAGCTCGGCCGCGCCGCGCTCGCGCTGACCGGCGACCTCCGCGATCTCCTGGCGCGCGCTCGCGATCCGCGCGTCGAGCTCGTCGGCCTCGCGGCGCTCGAAGCCGATCTTGGCCTCGCCGAGCCGCAGCCGGTTCTCGAGCTCGAACACCTGCTCCTGCACGCCGACCAGCCGGCGCTCCTCGACCGCGAGCTCGGCGCGCTCGGCCACCACGTGCGCGTCCCTGGCGGTCCACGCCGCGCGCGCGTCGTCCTGCGCGGTGCGCACCTCGCCGAGCCGCGCCGCGACCAGCTGGCCCTCGGCGTGGAGCTCGAGCCAGCGGTGCGACGCCTTCCACAGCTCGATGTCGCGCATCTCCGCCTTGTACTTGCGGTAGCGCTCGGCCTTCTGGGCCTGGCGGCGCAGCGTGCCCATCCGCTTGTCGAGCTCGGCGACGATGTCGCTCACCCGCATGAGGTTCTGCCGGGTCTGGTCGAGCTTCTTCTCGGCGGCCTTCTTCTTGGCCTTGAACTTGGTGATCCCGGCCGCCTCCTCGATGATCGCGCGGCGATCCTGCGGGCGCGCGCTGACGATCTGGCCGATCCGGCCCTGCTCGATGATCGCGTAGGCCTTGGTGCCCACGCCGGTGCCGAGGAAGAAGTCGGTGATGTCGCGCAGCCGGCACGGCGTCTTGTTGATGAAGTACTGGCTCGTGCCGTCGCGGTAGAGCCGCCGGGTGATCGTCACCTCGGTGTAGCTCTGGAACTCGAACGTCGGCGGCTCGTCCGCCAGCACCTTGGCCACCTCTTCCTGCGGCGACGCGACCGGGTTGCCCTCGGCGTCGACCCAGCGCGCCTCGGGCACGAGCTGGTCGACCGCATCGGCCTCGTCGCCCGCCCGCGCGAGCTCGAGCGTCTCGTGCGAGAACCCGACGTCGTCGAACGTCAGCGACACTTCGGCCATCGCCGCGGCGCCGCGGGTCTCCGAGCCGGCGAAGATCACGTCCTCCATCGCCCGGCCGCGCAGGTGCTTGGCGCTCTGCTCGCCCATGCACCACCGGATCGCGTCCACGATGTTCGACTTGCCGCAGCCGTTCGGTCCGACCACGCACGTGATCGACTCGCCGATCTGGAAGACCGCCCGATCGGAGAACGACTTGAAGCCGATGATCTCGACTTGCTTGATCCGCATGACGTCGCGCGCAGGGTGCCAGGGGGCTATGACATCGAGCCCCGCACGGCGTGCTATCACGTGATCGTGCGGTGGGCAGCCTTCCTTTTGATCGCGGTGGCCGCGATCGCGAGCGCGGCCCCGCAGGTCGAGATCAAGGCCCACACCCAGCTCGCGCTGACCCGGGTCCGCCTGCGCGAGCCCGGCGTCCTCGAGGTCACCGGCCGGCTCACCGACAAGCTGACCGGCGAGGGCATCGAGGGCCAGCGCGTGCGGGTCGCGATCGGCGACCACGGCGAGTGGACGAACACCCGCGAGGACGGCAGCTTCCAGGTCGAGCTGCCCGGCGACGACGGCCCGCAGCAGGTCGCGCTGCAGTTCGCCGGCTCCGCCCTGCTCGACCCGGCCGCGCCGCTCGACGTGACGACCGATCCGACCAAGTCGCAGCTGTCGCTCGCGATCACCAAGGTCGAGGACGACCCGGCCGGGGTCAAGCTGCGGGTCACCGCGCGCAGCGACGACGGGCCGGTCGAGATCCCGGTCCAGGTCATGCTCGCACCGCTCGGCAGCGACGCGTTCCGGCCGCTCGCCGCGCAGGTCACCGCCGGCACGCCGTTCCTGGTGACCCGCAAGGACGCCGGCGGCCCCGGCAGCTATCGCGTGCTCGCGAGCTTCGCCGGCGACGACAGCCGCCAGCCCGCGTCCGCCGAGGGCACGATCGATCTGGCCGCCGGCACGACCACGACGCTCGCGGTCAAGCCCACCACGGTCGCGTACGAGGACAAGCTGGCGGCCAGCGGCAAGCTGGTCGACGACGACGGCCAGCCGGTCGCGCGCGCGGCCGTTGCGCTGCTCGCCGGCGACCGCCGGCTCGCGCAGGGCGCGACCGGCAAGGACGGCACGTTCGCGTTCAAGGTCGAGGCGCAGATCCTCGGCCAGGGCCAGTTCACGCTGCAGGCGCAGGCCGATCCGACCCAGACCTCGCTCAAGTCGAGCCACTCGCCGCCGGTCGTCGTCACGATCCGCGCGCCGCAGCCCGTGCCGGTGTCGTACACGGTCGCGGCGTTCCTCGCGACCGCGCTGGCCGCCGGCGGGTTCTTCGCCGCGCGCAACCGGCCCTGGCTGCGGCTGCGCCGGCCCGTGCCGCCGGCCGAGGTGCCGAGCGAGGGCGGCGAGGCCGACGCCGCGCGGGGCGGCCTGGTCGTGTCCAAGCCCGGCATCGTGTCGACCCTGCGGCGCGCCGCCGACGACGGTTTCGCCGGCGTCGTGCGCGACACCGTGCGCGGCCGGCCGATCGGCCAGGCGGTGGTGCGCCTGGTGTGCGGCGGGGTCGGGCGCGAGGTGCGCAGCAGCGGCGACGGCGCGTTCGTGATCGAGCGGCTCGGCCCGGGCGAGTGGCGCGCCGAGGTCGCGGCGCCCGGCCACGTCACCGAGCACTTCGCCGTGACGATCCCGCACCGCGGCGAGCTGCGCGGCGTGCGGATCGACCTCGTGCCGGTGCGCGAGCGGGTGTTCCAGCTGTACCGGCGCGCCGCCGAGCCGCTGCTCCCCGAGGCCCGGCTGTGGGGCGTGTGGTCGCCGCGCCAGGTCGTCGATCACGTACGCGCCAAGCGGCCGACCCCCGCGCTCGCCGAGCTGACCGACTTCGTCGAGGAGCTGTACTTCTCGCCGCGGATCGCCAGCGAGGGCGTGCTGCCGGGCGCGGCCGAGCGGGTCGAACGCGCGGTGCTCGAGCGCGCGCGGATGCGCTAACCGCCGCGCGTCTGCGGTATACACGCGGCGATGGAGACCGAGCTACTCGAGCTCGCGATTGCCCTGGTGGCGATCGGCCTGGTGCTGCTCGTGCTGCGGCGCGCGTCGCAGAAGAGCCGCGCGCGCGCCCCCGCGAGCATCAAGGAACGGCTGGGCGTCGAGGAGGCCGCGCCGCAACCCAAGCGCAAGCGGCCGCGCCCCGAGGCGGCCGAGCCCGAGGCCAAGCCCGAGCCGGAGGTCGAGCAGCCCGCCGAGCCGGAGCCCGCGGCCGAGCCGCCGGCGCAGGCCGACGCCGAGACCACGGCCGCGTACAAGGCCGGCCTCGCCAAGACGCGCGGCGGCTTCGTCGCCAGGCTCGGCAAGCTGTTCGGCAAGAAGCAGATCGACGCGCAGACGCTCGACGAGCTCGAGGAGGTGCTGTTCACCGCCGACATCGGGCCGCGCGCGGCCGAGCGCATCTTCCAGTCGGTGAAGACCGGGCTCAGCAAGGCCGAGCTCGAGGACGCCGACAAGATCTGGACGAAGATCCGCTCGACCACGCGCGACATCCTGTCGGTCGACGCGCCCGCGCTCGCGCTCGACGCGCACAAGCCGTTCGTGCTGCTCGTGCTCGGGGTCAACGGCGTCGGCAAGACCACGACGATCGGCAAGCTCGCCGCGCGCTGGAAGGGCGAAGGCAAGAAGGTGCTGCTCGCCGCCGGCGACACGTTCCGCGCGGCCGCGACCGAGCAGCTCGAGGAGTGGGCGAGCCGGGCCAAGGTCGACATCGTCAAGGGCAAGCCGTCGGGCGATCCGTCGTCGGTGATCTTCGACGCGATCAAGCGCGGCGTCGACGAGAAGTACGACCTCGTGATCTGCGATACCGCGGGCCGGCTGCACTCGAACGCCGGGCTCATGGACGAGCTCAAGAAGCTGCGCCGCGTCGCCGACAAGGCGATGCCCGGTGCGCCGCACCAGACCTGGATGGTGCTCGACGCGACGAACGGCCAGAACGCGATCGCGCAGGCCAAGACGTTCAAGGCCGACATGGAGATCACCGGCATCGTGCTCACCAAGCTCGATGGCTCGGCCAAGGGCGGCGTGGTGCTCGGGATCTGCGACGAGCTCAAGGTCCCGGTGCGGTTCGTCGGGGTCGGCGAGAAGCTTTCGGATCTGCGCCCGTTCGATCCGGCCGCGTTCGTCGACGCGCTCTATGCAGATGCGTCGACGAGCGAGGCAGCCTGACCCAGAAAATTTGGGTGCAATCAAGTCGGGCTGGCGGTGTCCCTGTGGGGCCGAGCCTAGGGGCCAAACCTAGGTAGATAGCTTGAGTTCAAAAAAACGCACGTGTTATGAAGCCTCTACGAATGCGCACCATCCAGCATCGATCTAGGTCGTTCTTGATCGTGGCTCTGGCGCTCGCGACCGGGACCGCGCTCGCGGGCCCGAAGTCCAAGCCCAAGGCGGGTGGAGGGAGTGGCTCGAGCGCCGGCAGCGACGCCGGCGAGATCGAGATGGACAACCCCGACACCAGCAAGGGTGGCGGGGGTGGCTCCGGATCGGGCTCGGGCAGCGCGGCCGGCTCGGGCAGCGCGGGCGGCGAGATCGAGATGGACAACGACAACGGCTCGGGATCGGGATCTCCCGATCTGTCCGCGGACCTCGCGGCGCAGGCCGCGACCCCCGAGGCCGTCCAGACCGGCGTGGTCAAGAAGACCCCGCTGTCGTGGAAGGACATCATCGTCGTCGTCCGCAAGCCGTTCCTCAAGCGCAAGCGCACCGAGCTCAACCCGTTCGTCGGCACGACGATCAACGACAACATCATCCGCCACTACTCGATCGGCGGCGAGCTCGCGTACTACCTGACCGACGTGCTCGCGGTCGGCGTCGAGGGCCAGTACTACACCCACGAGTTCGAGGGGCCCTTCGATCTGGTCGCGCGCCAGGCGCGCCGGCTGCCGACCGTCAACAAGTACAACTGGAGCACCGCGCTCGACTTCCACTACGTCCCGGTCTACGGCAAGTTCGCCGTGCTCGATCACAAGCTGGTGGCGTGGGAGGTGCTGTTCACCGCCGGCATCGGCGTGGGCCAGAGCGAGGTGATCCCGCGCGATACCAAGTACCCGGGGTTCACCAACCTCCTGATCCAGCCGAACATCGGCGCCGGCATGCGGTTCTTCCTCGCGAAGTGGCTGACCATCAACCTCGGCTTCCGCGACTACGCGTTCATCGACAAGTTCGAGCCGACCGATCGCTCGCCGGGCATGAACGACACCGCCTCGATGGCCCAGGCCAACGCCGACAGCAAGCTGATCAACAACATCATGTTCCAGATCGGCGTCAGCTTCTGGGTGCCGACCTCGTTCGAGTACACGACCTTCCGCTGATCACGGAGCCCCCCATGCGCACCACTCTCTTCGCTTTCGGGGCCGCGCTGATCGGCGTGGCCATCGTCCCTGCCGCGAGCGCCGACCCGGCGCCGACCGCCGCGCCCGCGCAGCCTCCCGCCAACAGCAACGCGTCGAGCGGCGGCCGCCGGCTCAACGATCTCGAGGGCCAGGTCGCGGTGCGCCATCGCCGCCTGCTGGTCGCGCATCGCCTCGAGGTCACGCCGCTGTTCGAGTCGAGCATCGACGCCGACTACAAGCACACGATCGGCGGCGGCCTCAAGCTCGAGTACCACCTCGGCGACATGTTCTCGATCGGCGCGGTCGGCGTGGCCTCGGGCTCGATCAACACGAGCCTGGTCAACAACGTGGTCGCCACGCTGCCGACCACGCCGATGGGCCGCGATCCGAGCCAGGAGGAGTACCTCGACCACCTGAACACGATCCCGATCCACGGCGCGATCTACGCGAGCCTGACCCCGTGGTACGGCAAGCTGGCCGCGTTCGGTTCGGCGTACGTCGCGTTCGACTTCTACTTCCAGGCCGGCGTCGCGATCGCGCAGACCAGCTCGAGCTGCCCGTCGACCGTGTGCAACGACACCCACCCGGGCATGTCGATCCCCGACCCCAACAACCCGGGCAGCACGATCCCGCCCGACAACAACCCGTCCAACGATCCGCCGCTCAACTCCGGCACCCAGGTCGGCCTCTACCTCGGCGGCGGCATTCACGTGTTCCTGAACGACTTCCTCGCGCTCGACCTGACCGTCCGCGATTACGCGTTCAGCGACAACCCGTCGGGCGCCGACGTCAACGCCGACCTCTACGTCGGCAACAACAAGAAGCTCGGCGACGACGACCGCTTCCTGCACCACCTGTTCTTCGGCGCCGGCATCTCGTTCCTGCTTCCGACGACGGTCAAGCGCACGCCGTAAGCTACAGCTTCGAGCAGTCCGGCGCGGTCTTGAGGATCTCGGCGCGCTTGTCGAGGTCGTTCTCGCGATCCGCGACCTCCGCGACCTGCGACGCCTTGGCCTCGCACGCGCTGCGCGCGCTGGCCGCGGCGACGGCTTGCGGGTCGGCGCCCGGGCCGGGCGCGGTCACGAAGCCCTCGAGCGAGAGCTCGGACAGCACGCCGTGCGCGACCTCGGCCTCGTCCTGGCCCGACATGAACGTCTGCACGAAGTCCTGGTCGAGGATGACCCGCGTGCACGCCTGCACGACGTTGTCGTTGGTGCACGGCTCGGCGCCGTTGATCGTCGGCTTGCCGAGCAGCTTGATCAGCGAGCTCGACGGGCCGGTCGGCGTGATCCACGCGTAGAACACCGAGCCGATGTCGCGCGCGCCGACCGGCTGGTCGACCTTGGTCGCGGCGAGCGCGCGGTCGGACTTCTCGAACTTGAGCGTCAGCCCGCCGCCGGGCGCGTCGCTGTGCTGGTCGATCATCTGGTAGCCGCGCACCTCGAGCAGGCGCGTGACCTCGCGCGCCGCGGTGGTGACGTCGCGCGGCGACTCGCCGCTCGATTGCTGCGGCCCGAGGTAGCTCAGGCTCGACATGTTCGCCTCCGCGGTGCACGCGGACAGGCCGATTCCGACGAGGAGGGCGAGGACGGGCTTCATCATGGCACCACCGTGTGGCCGGCCGCGTTGCGATGCGTTGCGCGTCCATGTCGGACCGTGAAGCGTTTGAATGAGGGCCCGCAGGTCCTACCGGGTTGCCGCCCTGCCAACCGAATTGGCAGCCACTTCACGTAACTACGCGAGACATTGTGCCCTCGCGGTGGACCATGGTTTGCTCCTGGGGGTACCTGGTTTCATGCGTCATCTGGCCTTCGCCGCGTTGCTCGGTGTCGCGGGGTGCATCACCCCGTCGATCCCGATCCCTCCGCCGGATCCGACCGAGATGATGTTCCACCTCACGGTGACCGACACCGTGTCGAGCGCGGTGTTCACCTATCCCGCGACCCAGAACTACAAGAACAGCGTGGCCTACGTGTTCGATCGCGACACCGGCCAGGGCGTGTTCCAGGACACCAACGTCGACGGCAGCATCGGGCCGACGCTGCCGCTACCGGCGGCGGCCGGCGACAACGTCGTGGTCACGATCGAGAGCGGATCGCAGACCGTGTCGACGTGCGTGGTCCTGCGCGAGGGGACGCAGGATCCGAACGCGTTCTGTCAGTAGCTGACGACCGGCCACGCGATCAGCTGCGGGTGCAGCGTCTCGCGCGTGCCGTTGCGATCGATGATGATCGTCGGGCGAGCGCCCGGGTGCGATCCGTAGATCCGATCCTGGAGGTCGTTGGCGAACCGGATCGGCGCGCCGTCGATCGCGAGCACGCGGTCGCCGGGATGCAGATCGATGCCCTCGGCGGGGGTGTTCGGCAGGACGCTGTCGACCTCGGCCACGCCGTCGTGGAACACGTAGCGGATTCCGAGGAAGCCGTGGTCCGTTCGCTCGCTCGGCACGTCCTGGACCTGCACCACGTGATACGGGCAGGTCCGGATCGACATCGAGTCGGCGACCTGCATCGCCATCAGCGTGGTGGCGAGCGCCAGGCCCGACGCGACGCCCGCCATCGTACAAACGACGGCGACGGTGCCGAGCCCGCGACTGCGCTCGCTGGGCAGCAGGGCCTCGCGGCGGAGGACGGGGGCGGTTTCAGGCTCGGGCGGCGATTCGACAGACATCTCGATTCCCTCGCTTTCGGTCCTTACTTGCCAGTATAGGCGTCGACTCCGCGATTGCCATCGAGAAGTGCGCCAAGTGATCGTGCGAAACACACCGAGTGAAAATCTGTGAAGCTCGACGGGCGTGATACGGTCCGGAGCACGTGGGGCGCCTAACTCAACCCCCCACCGGGCGACGCAAGCGCCGCGTGGCGATCCTGATCGGGCTCTTGGTGCTGGTCCTGCTCGGGGTGGGCTTCGCCGTGCTTCGGATCCAGCTGGAGGGTCCGCCGCTGGGCGACAAGCTGGCGTCGCTCCTCAACAAGCGGATGCGCGGCCGGATCGAGATCGGCTCGGTCGAATGGCCGGTCTCCGCGCTCAGGGCCGCGGTCACCGGCGGCTGGGTGCCGGTCACGATCCACGACGTCAAGGTGTGGGACGACTGCGCACTCGGTGATCAGGATCCCGAGACCATCCGGCTCGGGGACCCGCACGAGGACTGTACGCCCGATGACAAGCCCGACCCGACCCCGGGCTCGAAGCGCAAGCCGCGCAAACTGCTGATCTCGACACCGCTGGTGACCGCGGAGATCGACATCCACGCGGTCATGTTCGGCAACCACGACCTGGTGTTTCGCAACGTCCACCTCCACGGCGGCGAGGCGCTGATCGAGCAGACCCGCGAGCCCTATCCGCTCCACGCCTACAACCGCACGATCGTCTCGATCGTCTCGGCGTTCTACCCGCGGATGAAGGCGGGCTTTCGCGCCGGGATCTACGCCGATTCGGCGCCGCCGACGTTCGACCTGCGCGACGTCCACGTCGACAACCTCAACGTGACGGTGCACGTCGCCCCGTGGACCAACAAGGACGGCACGGTCGGGTTCGGCCTCACCGCCCGGGTCGAGGGGGTCGACATCGACGCCGGGCCGACGCCCAGGCGCGACGCCTACCTCTACGACGATCCGCGCGACCCGCTCGCCAACAAGTTCTACGTGCGGTTCGGGCTGCGCGGCAAGCAGGGCGCCGTGCGGATCATGGACGAGGGGCCGCGCGCGGCGTTTCGCATCCCGCGCGCCGGCGAGACCTGGGGGGCGGGCCGGCACGCGCGCTACGCGGTCGCGGTGACCGACGTCGACATCGCGCGGCTCGCCCAGCTGCCGACCGAGTGGCCGCGCAAGGACTACGTCGCGAACTCGCTCGAGCTCGACGCGACGCTGCACGCGGTACCGTGCGTGCACCCGGGCGAGCCGCCACCCGCGCGCGACGCTGGCGCCGACATCCACGTCACCGGCGGCCTGATCGACTACTTCGATCGCCCCTACGACGGCCAGTGGAACTTCGACCTCGACGCGACCAACCTCGGGCCGGTCGTGCGGTCGTGCATCAAGTCGACGATCGGCGGCGACAACCTCGGCGGGCGGGTCTCGCTGCGCGGCCCGTTCGTCGCGCCACCGCGCGTCGATCTCGATCTCCACGATCTCGACTTCGACGTGCCGCTTTCGGCCAAGGAGGCGCCGGTCCGGCTGACCCTCGCGAAGGTGTCGGGCTGGATCGACCTGGTGAACGAGGTCGGCGCGATCGATCAGACCACCGCGCTGGTGCGCGGCGGCAAGGACCCCGGCGAGCTCATGGTCGCGGCGCGGTTCGGCCTGCGCCCGCTGCAGATGCAGGCCGACGTCGACATCGTCAAGCCGATCGACGTCGGCCGGTTCCTGCCCGGCCGGATCGCGAATTCGGTCGGGCGGTTCCTGTCGGGCAAGCTGTCGGTGCGCGGCGATGTCGAGCTCGGCTTCGAGCTGACCAACTTCGACGTGGCGCTCGGCTCGACCCCGCGCGAGCGCGCGGTGCGCGTGTTCTCGGGGCGCGTGTTCGAGCGCGACAAGTTCGCGTGGATCGAGCTGCAACGCATCCGGTTCGAGGGCGGGCTGTCGCACGCGACGATCACCGGCGCGATCCAGGAGGTCGGTGACGAGTACGTCTACCGCAACCTGACGATCGAGGGCGAGTACCCGGATCTCGACAAGTGGCTCGAGCGCTTCGGGCTGCCGCCGATCGCCAAGAGCGCGGGTGGCGGCACGATCACGCTGAACGGTCCGATCACGTCGCCGACGATCGACGCGAGCACGACGCTCGCCGGGATCCCGTGCATCGACACGATGAAGATCGAGCGCGCCACGATCAAGGACAAGATCGCCGACATCAAGATGTCGACGGTCGGGCTCGGCGGCGCGGTGACCGGCGACGGCCGGATCGATCTCGGCGCGACGCCGCCGGTGATCGAGAGGCTCCACCTCGACGGCAACCGGCTCGACGCCAGCAAGCTGTGCGGGCTGGGCCGCACGGTCAAGGGCACGATCGACACCGCGAGCATCGACCTCAAGGGCTCGATCGATCCGAAGCGCCCGGCGGCGGACTGGGCGGCGCTGGCCAAGGTCTACGCGACCGCCAAGCACGTCGCGGTGTACGGCGACTCGTACTCGAACATCGCGCTGTGCATCAACCGGCCCGACTCCGACGACGCCAAGCTGTGCCGCCCCGAGGGCCGGTCGCGGGTCGAGCGCGAGGACATCGCGGCGTGCGGCGAGGCCAAGCGCGGCGGGTTCTGCGCGGTCGCGACCGCGCGACGCGATCGCGGCGGCACGCTCGAGGCGACGATCGCGAACCTGCCGGCGGCCCGGGTCGGCCGCGCGGTCGTCCCCGGGCACCTCGGCGGGGCGATCGTGCTCGACGACATCCCGATGGCGGTGCTCGATCCGCTGGTCGGGCCCGGCACGGTCGGCGGGCTGTTCTCGGCGGTGCTCCACCTCGAGGGCAAGCTGTCGCCGCTCGCGCCGCAGGCGCACGGCGCGATCGACCTGCTGCGCGGCTGGGTCGGCAACGCGTTCACCGGCGACTCGCACCTCGAGGTCGATCCGATCCTGCTCGGCACGACGCCGGGGCTGCTCGTGCGCGGCGAGGCGATGTCGAAGCAGATGCAGATCTCGGCGACGATCGGCACCGCCGCGCCGTTCCCGGTCGACGTGTCGATCAGCGGGCGGCGGATCGAGGTCGATCAGTTCGTCGATCTCGCGAAGAAGCTCGGCCTGCCCGAGCCGGTGCAGGCGTGGGCGTCGGGCACGATCACGCTGCACACCGAGCTCGCGCCGCTCGGCGGCAAGCCGGCGCCGACCGAGGCCTGGGTCGAGGTCACCGAGCTCGAGGCGATCGTCGATCATCGCTCGCGCGACGGCCGCCAGACCCCGCTGCGCTTCGCGCTCGTGCCGATCGATCAGGCGCACTACGCGATGTCCGTGCGGATCACGCCGTCGACCATCGAGCTGGCGTGCCGCAAGCCGTCGGCGCCGGGCGGACGCGAGCCGTGCCCCGCGACGCTCGAGACGCCCGCCGGGCTGGTCTCGATCGCCGGCAATGCGACCCAGACCGCGATGAGCCTGCACGCGACCGGCGATCTCGATCTCAAGAAGCTCGCGCCGCTGCTCGAGAACCAGCTCGACGACATCTCGGGCGTGCTGACGCTCGACGGCCACGTCACCGGCACGTTCGACAAGCCGAGCTACGACGTCGAGCTCACCGCGAAGGACCCGGTCTCGATCCAGCCGACCGGCAGCGACAACCGGCTGGTCGTCGCCCGGGACAGCGAGGTCAAGCTGCAGAACGGCAACCTCGGCTTCAACAGCTTCACGGTCGCGGTCAACGACGAGCGCAAGGGCGAGCTCCACGTCAAGGGCGCGATCGGCATGGACGGCCTGGTGCCCGCGCGCTGGGGCGTGCTGATCGACGGCGTGATCGCCGGCAAGATGCTGCAGCTGCTGCTGCCGAACGCGCTGTCGCAGGCCGGCGGCTCGGCGCGGATCGACGGCGACCTCGAGCTGTCCGGCCACGGCAAGCTGCCGCTGGTCAACGGCACGATCGTGTTCGACCCGCTGCCCGCCGAGGGCGGGCTGCCGCAGAGCGCGCCGCTCGCGATCTCGCCGCGTGCGGTGCGCCGCGAGGTCGCGCTGGTCGGCGGCAGCATCGACATCTCGACCAGCGACGACGGCGCGCATCGCACCTACACCGTCGCGACCCGCGACGACGGCGCGCTGACCGCGACGATCGACGGCGAGGGCAAGCTCGAGCACATCGCGGGCGGCGCGGTGTTCCGCGACGGCGTCCCCGAGGAGGCGACGATCGACCTCGACGCCGAGAACGTGCCGTTCCACAACTCGGACCGCACGCTCGACCTCTCGTTCGCCGCCAAGGACGTCGAGCTCGCGTTCAAGAACGGGTTCTGGCGGGCCAGCGGCAACATCGCGATCGTCAGCGGCACCTACAAGCGCAACTTCGAGCTCACCGATGCGATCAAGCCCGCGCCGCCGACCGTCGCGCCGGCCAAGCCGTTCTGGGACGAGTACCCGTCGATCGGCGGCGCCGAGCTCGATCTCACGCTCGAGGTCCGGCGGTTCGCGGTCGCGAACAACATCGCGCAGATCGAGCTCGAGGGCCCGACGATCTCGATCACCGGCTCGCCGCGCAACCCGCAGCTGTCGGGATCGATCACGGTGCAGCGCGGCGAGTTCACGATCCCGCTGACCCGCGCGAAGTTCACGCGCACGACCGGCTCGATCGACTTCGCCGCCAACGATCGCGCCAGCAACCCGCACCTCGAGATCACGAGCGACGCGCCCGACTATCACGACCTGTCGGGCCAGCAGCACATCATCACGATGACGATCAGCGGGACGCTCGAGCAGCCCCAGTGGGATCTCAAGACCAACACCGGCCTCGACAAGTCCCAGACGCTGTCGCTGCTGCTGCTCGGGCGCAGCCCCGATCAGCTGCGCCGCTCGCTCGGCGACCAGTCGCTCGGCTCGAACCCGACCTCGGTCGATCCGACGACCAACCCGTCGACCGGGTTCGCCGACGAGGTGGTCAAGGATCTCGCCGGCGACTGGGTGTCGAGCCTGCTCGGCAACTCGCTGACGCGCCTCACCCACCTCGACGTGCTGCGCTTCGAGCTCGGGTTCGGCTCGGTCGGCGTGCACGCCGAGTACAAGGCGCTCGAGAACCTCAAGCTCATCGCCGACGGCGAGGAGACCATCCGCGGCAACACCGTGCAGCTCAGCCTCGAGCTGCGCCTGCCCTGGCACTTCCTCAAGGCCCTGACCAACGACCGGTTCTCGCTGCAGGGCGCGTACCTCCAGAAGCAATACAGCGACCCCGCCGACCAGGCGCTCGACATCCAGGACCTCCAGGGCAAGGCCGTGTACCGCCTGTTCATCCCATGATCCGCGCGCTCGTGATGGCGATGGTGGTGGCGGTCTCGGCGGTGGCGCGCGCCCAGCCGGCGACGCCGCAGGTCGAGCCGAACCCGGCGTCGTGCCTGAGCGTCGACACCACGCCCGGTGCGCCGATGGAGCCCGAGCCGGAGGGCGGCGCGCTGGCCCCGCCGATCCCGTGGACCGAGTTCGCGGTCGACGGCACGCTGATCGACAAGCCCGCCACGGTGCACGCGCTGCTCGAGCCGACGATGCAGCAGTTCCGCACCAACCTGTCGGTCAAGACGCTGCGCGACACGATCAGCAAGCTGACCGCCAAGCTCGGCTACCAGCTGACCGGCCACACGATCGAGGACGTGCCGAGCGGCGCGCGGATCACGCTGCACCTCGCGCCGCTGCCGATCGTGCGCAAGGTCGACGTCGACGTCTCGCAGGGCCTGTTCGACAAGCTGCTCGACGAGGAGATCGCGCGGCGCATGCGCGTGCGCACCGGCGCGTACCTGCCCTACGAGCCGTTCGCCCGCGAGTGCGCGCTGGTCGAGGAGCGTACCCGGATCGACGAGTACCTCCACGACGAGGGCTACTTCGGCGCCGAGGTCAAGATCACCAAGGACCTCGCCGCCGCGGGCTCGAAGA
The DNA here is from genome assembly GCA_035516595.1 of Kofleriaceae bacterium. Taxonomy (GTDB): domain Bacteria; phylum Myxococcota_A; class Polyangia; order Haliangiales; family Haliangiaceae; genus JABFXX01. The sequence goes on from DATJAE010000095.1 coordinate 17,014, forward strand.
TCCACGTCAAGGTCAGCCTCGGTCCCGAGTACCAGCTCGCCCCGCCGGCGATCGTGTCGGGCAACGGCGAGAAGCTCGCGGTGTCGGACAGCGAGATCCGCGCGGCGTTCAAGCACGAGAAGATCTGCATCTTCGCGGTGTGCTTCGGCACGTCGCGCTTCAGCCGCGCGCAGCACCAGGAGGACCTCGACAGGATCCGCGAGCTGTTCCACAAGCGCGGCTATCCCGCGGTGCGCGTGCTGTCGAGCTTCGATCCGCGGATCTCGTTCGACCGCGCGACCCACAAGGTGCGGATCACGCTGACCATCGATCAGCGCCGCCGGCTCGACGTCAAGTTCGAGGGCCAGGACAGGGACTCGGTGAGCGACGAGCAGCTGCGCGGCCAGCTCACGTTCGAGAGCAACGGCTCGACCGACGACGTCGAGGCGCAAAACTCGGCGCACGCGATCGAGACCTACCTCCAGGCGCGCGGGCGGTTCGACGCCCACGTCACGTGGACGCGCGATCGCCACGACGAGCTCGACGTCGTGACGTTTCACATCGACCAGGGCAAGAGCCGCGAGGTCCACTCGGTGCAGTTCGTCGGCAACGACAAGCAGGCGTTCCCCGACGACAAGCTCGCCGATCTGGTCGCGACCAAGCAGGCCAACCTCAGCGGCGCGCTGCTCGGCACCAACACCTCGGCGACCTCCGAGAAGCTCGCCGCCGATCAGGACCGGATCAAGGAGCTGTACCGCCGCGCCGGCTATCGCGAGGCCCAGGTCTCGGTCACCGCGAGCACGATCCAGGCCGGCCTGGGCGACGCCGCGTTCACCGCCGCGCTGATCGAGGCCGGGATCGGCGACGACCTCTACGTGCGGTTCGAGATCGACCAGGGCGCGCCGACCTACCTGTCGCGGATCGAGCTCGAGCCCGGCGACGATCCGGCGGCCAAGCAGCTCGCAGGCCCGCTGTGCAAGCAGCTGATCGGCGAGCTCGGCAGCGAGCTCGGCAGCGCGCTGGTCGCGTCCGGCGAGCCCGGCAAGTGCGCTGCGGTCGCCCAGAAGCTGCTGTTCCGCGAGGACGACGTCGGCGCGACCAAGGACCGCCTGCGCGACTTCCTGTTCAAGCAGGGCCGGCCGCGCGCCGACCTGGACTACGAGGCGCGCGTGATCGACGCTCATCACGTCGAGGCGCACTACAAGCTGCGCACGATCGAGCTGCGCAAGATCGGCAAGGTCGTGATCCGCGGCAACTTCAAGACCCGGCCATCGATCATCTTCGGCCAGCTCCACTTCCACGAGGGCGACCTCTTGACCTCCGACGCGCTCGCCGACGCCGCGCGCAAGCTGCGCAACACCGGGCTGTTCAACTCGGTCAACATCGATCTACCCGACCTCGCGACCGACTCGGTCGAGGTCAACGCGATCGTGCGGGTCGACGAGCGCTACGACTACCTGTCGTCGGTCGACGTCGAGGGCGGCTACTCGAGCTACAACGGCGTGTTCGGCACGCTCGGCTGGACCCAGATGAACCTGTGGGGCACCGGCATGTCGTTCACCATCAGCGGCACCGAGGGCGAGAAGATCCAGAGCGTCACGTCGACCATCCGCGTCCCGACCTGGCTGATGCGCCGGATCTCGCCGATCGACATCCAGACCGAGCTCAGCGGGCTGTTCCAGCAGCAGGACACGCCCGGGTTCGGCGAGCTCACCACCGAGGGCGCCACGCTCGCGTTCACCCACGTCAACAATCGCCCGCGCACGCCGACCCAGGACGCGCGCACGACCAGCTACAGCTTTCACTACGACTACCGGCTTCGCACCCGCAACGTCGACGCGCTGCGCCCGATCGGCATCGACATGGACGGCTCGCAGGTCGCGGTGTCGACCCGCACCGGCTCGATCGGCTTCACCTACGACCTCGAGCAGCTGGTCGATCGCCGCGGCCAGCCGGCGCCGCTCTCGGCCGAGGACGGCTACCGCGTGCTCGCCACCGTGTCGTGGGCCGACCCGGTGTTCTTCGGCCAGGACACGTTCATCAAGGCGTCGCTGTCGACCTCGCGGGTGTTCCCGATCGGCAAGAACCTGGTGCTGCGCGCCGACTTTCGCTACGACGAGGGCTTCCCGCTCGGCGGCGCGGTGCTGCTGCCCGACGTCGAGCGGTTCTTCGCCGGCGGCGACAACACGGTGCGCGGCTACAACGACGACGCGCTCGCCACCGAGATCGTGCAGTTCGGCGTCCCGCCGTACTCGAACGTGTCGCAGATCCGCGTGATCCCGGCGGGCGGCAACATCCGCGTGATGGGCAGCCTCGACGCCCAGCTGCGGATCTGGAAGTTCTTCGCCGGCGCGATCTTCAGCGATGCCGGGATGATCACCAACGAGTGGAGCACGGTGACGGTCGACGCGATCAAGCCGTCGGTCGGCACCGGGCTGCGCGCGCTCACCCCGTTCGGCATCGCCGCGCTCGAGTATGCCGTGCCGCTCCACCCCGAGCTCGGCGACGACCCGCGCGGCCGCATCCACTTCTACTTCGCCGCGCGCGCGCAATTCTGACTTTTGGGCTATAAGCAGCGCCCTAAGGAGTCGACATGGGACGCGGAGACAATCGCCGGACGTGGAAGATGGAGCGCAAGCGCCGCCAGCGCAAGCTCAAGGCGCGGATCAAGCGCCGGATCGACGCCGCCAAGGCGGCCAAGAAGCCGGCCGCGCCCGCGAAGAAGAAGTAAGCTTCGGGCGGTGACGCCGGAGCAGACCCGCTGCGTGATGACGCAGATCGTGATGCCGATGCACACCAACGGTGTCGCGGGCGTCATGTTCGGCGGCGTGATGATGCAGTGGATCGACGTGTGCGCCGGGGTGGCGGCGATGCGCCACGCCGGCGGTGCGGTCGTGACCGCGTCGATCGACCGGCTCGACTTCATGTCGCCGGTGCAGGTCGGCGAGATCGTCGTGCTCCAGGCCCAGGTCAACTCGGTCGCCAGGACGTCGATGGAGGTCGGCTGCCGGGTCGAGACCGAGGACATGCGCACGCGCATCCGGCGCTACGTGACCAAGGCGTACCTGACGTTCGTCGCGGTCGGCGAGGCTGGCCGGCCGCGGCCGCTCGCCCCGCTCGAGCTCGCGAGCGACGAGGACGTGCGCCGGCACGCCGAGGCCGAGCGCCGCCGCACCGATCGGCTGCGTGCGGCCGGGAGGACGGCGTGATCGTCGATCGCACGGCGTGGGGCCGGCTGCGCGTCACCGGCGGCGACCGCGAGCGCTTCCTGCAAGGCCTGACCACGGTCAACGTCACCGCGATCGCGGCGCACGGCTGGGGCGCGATCCTGTCGCCGAAGGGCCGCGTGCTCAGCGTGATCGACGTGATCCGCGCCGAGGACGCGTTCGTGATCGCGTGCGAGCCGCAGCTCGCCGAGCCGACCCGCGCGCTGCTCGAGCGCTACGCGGTGATGGACGACGTCGCGTTCGAGCCGCTCGCCGGGCCCGCGCACCAGGTGTGGGACGACCCGGCGAGCGTGTGGCACGCCGCGATCGCGGAAGGCGCCGGCGCCGGCGCGCTCCCCGAGGACGATCCGGCGGTCGAGCGACTGCGCATCCGCGCCGGGTTCGTGCGCTACGGGGTCGACGTCGACGAGGACCACTTCCCGTTCGAGACCCCGCTCGCCGCGGTGCTCGACTACGGCAAGGGCTGCTACGTCGGGCAGGAGCCGGTGTTCCGCGTCCACGCGCAGGGCAACGCGGCGCGCGCGCTGCGCGGCCTGGTGATCGATGGCGCGGCGCCGGTCGCGCGCGGCGCGGCGATCAGGCACCCCGCGCGCGACCACGCGGGCGACGTGACCTCGGCGATCGGCGCCGGCGATGGCACGACGATCGCGCTCGGCTATCTCCACCGCACGTGCTGGGAGGCCGGCGGCGCGGTCGAGGTCGCCGGCCGGCGCGCGGTGGTGAAGGATCTGCCGTGGTGAGGGTCGTCGCGCTCGCGGTCGTGCTGGCCGGGTGCGACTACATCACGAACAGCTTCATCACCAACGAGTTCTCGGGCGACCCGTATCCGATCTATCCCGACACCACGAGCGGCGCGATCGTGGTCGGCGCGCTGCCCGACGGAGACACCGCGCACACCGCCGTGCTCGACGTGATGTCGCCGATCACGATCCAGGACCACGGCGCGACGTTCGCGCCGGCGATCACCCACCCGGCGATCGACCTGCTCGGCGAGCGCGGCCCCGGCGGCGCGCTCGATCTGCCGCGCGCGCGCTTTCCGGATCCGCAGCTCGTCGCGCTCCACCCCTGCCAGACCGACACGTGCAGCGTCGGCACGCCGGCCGACCCTGTCGACATCAGCATGGTGATCGGCATGGACACGCTCGGCGGCGACGCGCTGCGCCTGCACCTCACCGACGACGGCACGCCCGACACGATGTTCATCTTGCCCGACATCGCCGGCGACGAGACCCACCGCGCGCTCGCGTGCGACGCCGACTTCCCGTCGCCGTTCCACGGCGGCGGCACGCTGGTGATCGGCGGCACCGAGCTCGCGTTCACCAACTGGCGGATCGCGATCGACGCCTGCTTCGCGCCGGACCCGGACCCGGACCTGATCCAGAGCGCGCGCGGCGCCGACATGCTGCTCGTGCTGTCGAGCGGGCTCGGCGTGTCGCTGCTCGGCGAGTCGGCGTACGGCCGCTACCAGCTGGTCGTGCCGAGCGCGCCGCCGATCGACAGCCTGCCCGACGACACCGTGGTGCTGCCGTCGGGCCCGGTCACCGGCAAGCGCGTCACGATCGCGACGCTCGCGCTGGTCGCCAACTCGCCGAACAACCAGCGCGCGCCGTGCCGCCAGGTCTACGCCAGCCACGTGCTCGCGTTCGCCGACAGCCCGCTCGACGCGGCGTCGACCGACTGCGCGTGCGGGATCAACTCCGACAACACGACCCAGTGCAATCCGTTCTGCGGCGTGCCGGCGATCGTCGAGCTCGCGCCCAGCGCGGGCGTCGACTTCCTGATCGTCCCCGACAACGATCCCAATCTACAGGCGCTGCGCGCCGAGCTGCGCCCCGACGAGCCCGAGGTCGACGGCATCCTCGGTACCGCCGCGCTGCGCGGCCTCGAGCTCGACATCGACTATCCCGACGCGCGGCTGCTCGGCCGCTGCGTCGACAACGCGATCTGCGTCGCTCGTCCCGAGATCATCGACGAGACCGAGCGCGCCCAGGTCTCGACCTGCCTGCCCCAGCCGCCGGGCGGGCCGATCACCGCGCTCACTCCTCGAGGCTCGTGACCCCGCGCAGCACCACGTCGGCCGCACCGCGATCGATGATCTTGCCGTGCTCGAGCCGGATCACCTGATCCGCGAGCAGCCGCGCCTCGGCGACCGAGTGGGTGACGTGCACCGCCGGCACGCCGAGCTCGCCGACCAGCTCGCGGACCAGCGCGATCAGCTGCGCGCGCAGCTCGCGATCGAGCGCCGAGAACGGCTCGTCGAGCAGCACCAGCTCGGGCGAGCGGGCGAGCGCGCGGGCGAGCGCGACCCGCTGGGCCTCGCCGCCCGAGAACGTGCGCGGCCGGCGGCGCGCGAGGTGGCCGACCCCGAGCCGGTCGAGCAGCGCCTGCGCCTTGGCCGGGCGCGCCGCGCGCTCGACGTGGTGCATCCCGTAGGTGACGTTGTGCAGCCCCGACAGGTGCGGGAACAGCGCGAGGCCCTGGAACATGTAGGCGAGCCGGCGATCGTGGACCGGCACGTCGATCCCCGCGGCGCGATCGAGCCAGACCGCGTCGCCGAGCGCGACCCGGCCGCGATCGGGCAGCTGCAGGCCGGCGAGCACCGCGAGGATCGTGCTCTTGCCCGAGCCCGACGGCCCCATCACGCAGGTCACGCCGGGCGGGCAGCGCAGCTCGACCTCGAGCGCGAACTCGGCGCCGCGCGCGAGCCGGATCTCGGCGACCAGCTCAGCCACGCTGCAGGCGCCTGGTCATGCGATTGGCCACGTACAGGATCGTGACGCCGACGATCGTCGTGACGATCGCCATCGCACGCGCGGCATCGTCGTGGCCGCCGATGAACTGATCGTAGGTGTAGATCGAGGCCGGGCTGGTGTTGACCAGCCCGAGCCCGTCGATCCGCGCGCCGGCCACGACCTGGGTCATGCCGTAGTCGCCGAGCGCGCGCGCGAACCCGAGCATCGCGCCCGCGATCATGCCCGGTCCTGCCAGCGGCAGGGTCACGGTCACCAGCACGCGGCGCGGCCGCGCCCCGAGCGTGCGCGCCGCGGCGATCAGGTTGGGCTCGACCGCATCGAGCCCGACCCGCACCGAGCGCACGACCAGCGGCAGCGAGCCGACCGTCGCGGCGATCACCGCGCCCTTGAAGTTGAACACCAGGCGCGAGCCGAACAGCCACTCCCACGCCCGGCCGATCCAGCTGTTCGGACCGATCGCGGTGAACAGGTAGTAGCCGAGCACGGTCGGCGGCAGGACGAGCGGCGCCGAGACCAGCGCGTCGACGAAGTCGCGGCCCGGCAGCTTGCGCCAGCTGAGCAGGAGCGCGAGCCCGGTGCCGATGATCATCGAAAGCACCATCGCGATCGTCGCGATCTCGAGCGACAGAAAGAGCGGCGCCCAGGTCACCGGGGCCGTATGTTATCCGGGCTGCGCGCCCGGCGCTTGTTCCGGCAGGCGCACGACGAACACCGCGCCCAGATCGCCGCGCTGCTCGACGTGGATCGTCCCCCCGTGCGCCTCGACCGCGAGCTTGCAGAAGTACAGCCCCAGGCCGCGGTTCGCGCGCGCCGAGGCGCGCCGTCGCTCGACCTGGAAGTAGCGGCCGAAGATCGCGGCGCGATCGGCCTCGGGGACCGGCGGGCCGCTGTTGCCGATCGCGATCTCGAGGCTGCCGTCGCGCCGGCTCGCCGCGATCGCGCAGCGCCCGCCGCGCGGGGCATAGCGGGTCGCGTTGTCGAGCAGGTTCTCGAGCACGCGGCCGAACAGATCGCGATCGAGCCGCACCACCAGCTCGTGCTCGACCGCGATGTCGAGCTGGAGCTGGCGCACCTCGAAGTGCGCGCGGTTGCCGGCGCGCGCGCGCTCGATCAGCTCGGTCAGCTTCACCGGCGCCGGCGCGGCGCGAAGGATGCCGTCCTCGAGCTCGTCGACGTCGAGGATGGTCGCGACCAGGCCGAGCGCCTTGCCGACCAGCAGCTCGGCGTCCTCGATGTACTGCACCGCCTGCGGCGACACCGCGTCGGGCGACAGCTCCTCGCGCAGCAGATTCAGGTAGCCCTGCACCGCCGACAGCGGGCTGCGCAGGTCGTGGACCACGAGCTGGGCGAGCAGCCGCTTCTTCTCGCGTAGCTCGTCGGCGGGGTCGCTCAGCGTGTCGGGCCGGCGGGATGGCGGCCGCTCGTCCATCACCCGACCACCCGGTTACGGCCACCCTCCTTGGCGCCGAACAGGTGGGTGTCGGCTTGCTTGATGAACTCGAGCGCGTCCTCGATCTCGCCGCGCAGGCTCGCGACGCCGATCGACACGGTCACCGGGATCACCGCGTCCTCGAACTTGAACTCGGCCGCCTCGACCAGCTTGCGGATCTTCTCGGCGAACTGCATCGCGTTGTAGTGATCGATCTCGGGCAGCACGATCGCGAACTCCTCGCCGCCGTAGCGCGCGAGCACGTCCTCGCGGCGGATCCGGGTCTTGATCACCGACGCGAGATGCTTCAGCACGTGATCGCCGGCGAGGTGGCCGAACGAGTCGTTCACGCCCTTGAAGCGATCGATGTCGAACATGATCAGCGACAGATCGCGGCGGTAGCGCAGCGCGCGGCCGATCTCGCGCTCGAGCGTCTCGACGAAGTAGCGCCGGTTGAACACCTGGGTCAGGCCGTCGACCGTGGTCAGCCGATAGATCTCCTCGTGATACGCGTTCTCGATGTTGTTGCCGCTGAGGAACTTGAAGATGCAGCGCCCGACCTTGATGAAGTCGCCGTCGCGCAGCACGTACTCGTCGATCATCTCGTCGTTGACGTAGGTCCCGTTGGTCGAGCCCATGTCGCGCAGCATGATCGCGTTGCCGGTGTTGATGATCTTGCAGTGGTTGCGCGAGACGGCTTCCTGATCGATCTGGATGTCGGCCTTGCTCGACCGGCCGATGATGATCTGCGGCCGGTTGAGGTTGAACTTCTTGCCGAGCTCGAGCCCGTAGATGACGACCAGGCACGCCTCCTTGGCGACCGGTCGATCGCTGATCTTCGAGATCGCGGTAACGACGGTCTTGTTGCGGCCGGTATCGGTCACCCGATCGCGATCGTATCAGAATCCCGTGGGGATCAGCGCCCCGTGTCCGCGCATTGCAGCTGATCATCGGAGCCGCGCTTACACTGGAGCACGTCGACGATCTGAAAGCCGCCGCGCGTGAAGTGATACGACTGGAGCAACAGCCGGCCGTCGTGCTGGTTCCAGTACGCGCGGACGTCGGCCATGTTCTCGTCGCCCTTGGCGGCCAGCGGCTCGAGCGCGGCGCCCGCGAACGTGCCGAGGTAGCGCGCGCACTCTCCCGCGGGTCGGGTAGAGCCCGCCCCGCTCCCTTCCCGGCCGGCCGGCGGCGCGAACACGTTCCAGTAGCAGTTGCCCTCCGCGGTGCACAGCGAGCGATCGACCACCACGATCTCGGGCCGGCCGTCGCCGTCGAGATCGCGGTCGGCGCGCTCGAGCCGCGGCGCCTGGCCGACCACGCCGTCGCGGCCCGGGTCGCCGCACGCGCCGATCGCCACCGACGCGGCCGGCGCGGGCCTGTGCGGCGGCGGCGCGGCGTGCACGCAGCCGGCGAGCGCGAGCGCGATCACGACGCGCTCACGCATGAGGTGCTCCTAGCGCGGCCGCGGCACGCCGCTTGCCGTCCTCGACGCCGGGCTCGCCGAACGGCTCGACCCCGTAGAGCGGCCCGGCGATCACCGACGACAGCTGGAGCAGCATCACCAGCTCGCCGACCGCCTCGGCCGAAACCGATGGCAGGGCGATGGTCCCGACCGGGCGGCCGCGCGCGATCAGCGCCTGCGTGGTCGCGTCGCGCTCGATCTCGCACAGCTCGCCCAGCCCGCGCCCCGCGAGGTAGCCGAGCGCGCCTGCGCCCTCGATCGCGGGGATGCGCAGCTCGCCGGTGCGCGGCGCGGTGAGCATGACGTACACCTTGTCGTCGGGGCCGTCGGCGTAGAGCTGGAGCTGGCTGTGCTGCTCGGGGATGCCGCGCCCCGCGATCGGGGTGGGCCCGGCGCCCGGCTTGCCGAGCGCCTCGGCGACCAGCTGGCGCCACAGCTCGCACGCGTCGTACAGCGCGTCGACGTAGGTCGTGAGCACGACGATCGAGCGGCCGTGCACCACGTGCTGGTGATGGAGGTGCGCCGCGAGCTGGGTCGCCGGATGGTCGGCCCGCCCGCGCAGCCGGCCCGCGCCGTCGAGGATCCCGGCGACGTCGAGCCCGGCGAGCGCCGCGGGCAGCAGGCCCACCGGCGTGAGCGCGGTGAACCGACCGCCGATGCCCGGCGGGATCGCGAAGCTCGTGCAGCCGCGCGCGGCCGCGAACGCGCGCACCGCGCCGGCGGACGGATCGGTCGTGCACACCACGTGGCTCGGCACGCGCCCGCCGAGCCGATCGGCCACCACGCACAGTTGCGCGCAGGTCTCGACCGTGTTGCCCGACTTGCTGATCACGTTCCACAGCGTGCGATCGAGATCGATCCGCTCGAGCAGATCGCGAAGCGTCGCCGGATCGATGCTGTCGACGAACAGCACGCGGCGCGGCATGCCCGGGCTGCGCGGCGCCAGCGCGTCGAACGCCGGGGCGAGCGCGCCGTGCAGCGCGCGGGCCGGCAGGCACGAGCCGCCGACCCCGAGCACGACCACCGTGTCGATCCGCGGATCGAGCGCGCGCGCGAAGTCCATGCACGCGCGCGCCGGCCTGCGGTCGTCGCACAGGTCGACGAACGCGACCTCGCGATCGCGCCGCGCCCTGATCGCGTCGAGCGCGCGCAGCGCCGCGGCGTCGTCGGCCGGGCCCGGCAGCGCGGACAGATCGAGCGCGAGCCCGGCAGGCATGTCGCGCGAAAGCTACCGCGGATCTCCGGAACAATCTTGTGCCGGCGCCCGGATGCGGCTACATCCATGGCGTGAGACGCGTGGTCCTGCTCGCCGGCGGCGTGCTCCTGGCCGGTGCCGCAGTGGTCGTCCACTCGGGCACCGACCCCGCGCGT
>DATJAE010000096.1:0-27464 GCA_035516595.1 Kofleriaceae bacterium
CGCCAGCGCCGCGGCCAGCCGCGCCGCATTCGCGAGCAGCGGCCGCGCCGGCCCTCCCGCCGCGCGGCGCTCGGCCTCCGCGAGATCGACGTCGAGCGCGACCACGCAGCCCGCGGCGCGCATGCGCTCGAGGTTGTCGGCGTACCCGGCGGCGCCGCCGCCGGTCGCGATCACGTCGCCGTCGCGCGCGTCGGCGATCGCGGCCGCCAGCGCCGCGGCCTCGCGCCGGCGGAACTCCGGCTCGTCGCGCGCGACCAGCTGCGCGACCGGCTCGCCCATCGCGGCGATCGCGTCGTCGAGGTCGACGAACCGCCGGCGCGAGCCCGCGAGCGCGCGGCCGACCGACGTCTTGCCGGCGGCCATGAAGCCGATCAGGAACAGCGGCACGCCGCTAGCTTACTGGCTGCACTTGAGCGACGCCCGGTTCGTGATCCGCGGCGTGATGAACACGAGGAGCTCGGTGCGGTTATCGGTGTCGGTGCGGCGCTTGAACAGCCAGCCGAAGAACGGCAAGTCGCCGAGCAGCGGCACCTTGGCGTACTGCGCGCCGTAGTTGCGCGTGTAGATGCCGCCGAGCACCGAGGTCTCGCCGTCGTTGACCAGCATGCGGGTGTGGGCTTCCTTGCGCTGGATCGTCGGGATGCCGTTGGCCGCGGTGTGGTTGAAGTCGGGCGCGTTGTTGGTCACCGCGAGCTGCATCGCGATCGCGCAGTCGCGCAGCGACACGTACGGCGTCACCGTCAGGCTCAGGTCGGCCTGCACGAACTGGGTGTTGGTGCCGGCGGCCGACACGACCGAGATCGGCACCGACGTGCCCTGCGCGATCTTGGCCTCGCGGCCGTTCAGCACGGTCACCTTCGGCGCCGAGATGATGCGCACGGTGCCATCGCTCTCGAGCGCCGACAGCCGCAGGTTGATGTTCAGGTTGCCGGCGATCGAGCCGAGCGAGAACCCGATCGCGCCGCCCGCGCCGGTGCCGGTCGCGGCCGGCAGGTTGACCGCGAAGTCCGACGGCACCGCGACGCCCGCCCCCGGCGTGTTGGTGTCGGTGTTGGCGCCGGTGATCGCGACCGACGACGGGAAGGTCAGGCCGGTCGCGTTGCCGCCGGCCGGGCCGGCCAGCGCGTTGCCGCCCCACTGGATGCCGATGTCGCGGGTGAAGTTGGAGTCGGCCTCGACGATGCGCGCCTCGATCGTGACCTGCGGCGTCTGGGTGTCGAGCGACAGCGCGAGCCGCACGATCTGCTCGCGGTTGCCGGCGACGTCGTTGACGATCAGCGCGTTGGTGCGCTCGTCGACCTCGATCTTGCCCTTGGGCGACAGCATGCCCTCGAACTTGCCCTTGAGCTCGTTGGCCGACGCGTAGTTGAGGCGCACGACCTCGGGATGCGGCGACTCGGCCTTGATCGCGGCCTCGCGGCGCGTCGCCTCGGCCTCGTCCTCGGCGTCGAGGTCCTTGCGCTGCGCGATCCGGTACAGGTTGCCCTCGCGCCGGTACCACAGCCCGTGCGACTGCAGGATCACCTCGAGCGCCTGATCCCACGGCACGCGCTTGAGGCTGACCGTCACCTTGTAGTCGATCGTGTCGGGCACGACGATGTTGACGTGACCGGTCGCCGCGAGCAGGCGGAGCAGGTCGTGGATCGGCGCGTCCTTGAAGTCGAGATCGACCGTCGCGCCGTGGTAGATGCGGCGGCGGCCGGTGGCCGGCGGCGGCACCTGCGCGACCGACTGCTGCGCGACCGGCGTCGATACCGCGCCGAACCCGCCGAACACCGGCGACGGCACGTTGGTCGCGCGCGGCGCGCGCCGGGCGACGTCGTTCGCGGCCAGGTGCCAGTGCACGCCGGTGGCGTCGCGATCGATCGTCGGCGTCGCGGGCTGCGCGAGCTCGACCACCAGCCGCACCCGGTTCGGCGTGCGGCGATCGCGGAACGACGACACCAGCCGGATCGGGCTGCCGAACCGGCTGACGTCGAGCGTGCGCTCGAGCTTGGGTCCGAGCTGCGCGCGGTCGACGATCAGCTCGACGTGCTCCGCGGTGACCTCGCCGAGCGCGACGTCGGCGTCGCCGGTCATCGCGAGGTCGACCGTGCCGGCCGACGCATCGCCGCTGAACAGGATGTCCTTGACGGTGGCGAGCTTCACGTCCTTCTTCGCCGGCGCCGGCGGCGGCGGCGGCGCCTTCGCGACCACCGGCGTCACCGCGGCGGCGGCCTTCTGCTGCTTGATCGCGGCGAGCTGCTGCTCCTCCTGCTCGCGCTGCTCGGCGAGCCGCGTCTTGCGCAGCTCCTCGCGATCGGCGGCGTCCCTGGCCTGCGCCGCGACGGTCTGGAGCCGCGCCGCCTCGGCCTGCTGCGCCTCGACCGCCTTGCGGCGATCGGCGAGCTCGGCCTCGGCCTTCTTGCGATCGGTCTCGAGCGCCGCGGCGGCCGCGCGCGCCTTGGCGAGCTCGGCGTCGCCGGCCTTGCGCGCGCTCGCCGCCGCGATCTCGGCCTGGGCCTTGGCCTCGGCCCTGGTGCGCGCCTCGAGCTCGCTCGCCGCCTTCTCGGCGGCGGCGCGCCGGGTCTCGAGCTCGCCGAGCCCGGCCTGCGCGTCGTCGCGCGCCTTGACCGCGCGATCCGCGGCGGCCTCGGCGATCTTGCGCTGGCCCTCGGCCGCGACCTCGGCGGCCTGCGCGGCCTTGGCCGCGTCCTCGGCCTGGGTCTTGGCGAGCAGCGCCGCGGCGCGCTCCTGTTCGGCGACGGTGCGCCGCCGCGCCGCATCGCTCGCGGCGCGCTCGGCCTCGCCGCGCTGCCTGGTCGCCTGACTCGCCGCGACCTCGGCCTCGCCGCGCCGGCGCACCGCATCGCTCGCGGCGGCCTCGGCCTCGCTGCGCTTGCGCGCGGCATCGGTCGCCGCGGCCTCGGCGAGCTGGCGCTGCTGCTCGACGCTGGCGAGCGCGCTGCGGCTGGTCGCGAGCTGCTGCTTGGCCTGCGCCGCCGCCTGCTCGGCCGCGCTGCGCTCGGCGGCGGCCTGCTCGGTCGCCGTGCGCGCATCCGCGAGCCGCTGCTCGGCGCTGCGCTCGTCGTCCGCGAGCTTCGCGCGATCCGCGGCGGCCGCGCGGTCGCGCGCGACCTGCGCCGCCTTGACCGCGGCCTCGGCATCCGCCCGATCCTTGGCCGCCTTCGCGGCGGCGTCGCGCGCCGCCTCCTCGCGCGCCTCGGCGGCCGCGCTGGCCGCGCGCGCCCGGTCCTCGAGCTGCTGCGCCGCGGCGGTCTTCTGATCGAGCGCCGCGACCTGCTGCCGGGCGCTCGCCATCAGCTTCTCGGCGTCGGCGCGCTCGGTCTCGGCGCGCTGCTTGTCGGCGTCGGCCTGGCGCTTGTCGGCCGCCGCCTCGGCGCGGGCCGCCTCGGCATCCGCGCGCGCCGCGATCGCGTCGCTCTTGGCGCGCGCGGCCTCGGCCTTGGCCGCCTCGGCCTCGGCGTGGCTCTTGCGCTCGGCCGCGCCGAGCTTGGCGAGCTCGGCCCTGGTGGCGTCGGCCTCCTGGCGCACGTGCTCGGCGTCCTGGCGTGCGGCGTCGGCCTCGGCGCGAGTCTTGGCCGCCTCGGCGCGTGCCTGATCGAGCTCGGCGCGGGTCTTCGCCGACTCGCGCGACAGATCGAGCTTGGTGCGCGCGGCGTCCTGCGCCGCCTGCTGCGCCGCGGCCCGCTCGCGCTCGGCGTCGGCCTGCGCCTGCGCCGCCGCGGCGGTGCGCTTGTCGGCATCGCTCTTGGCCTGCGCCGCCGCGCTGCGCACCTGCTCGGCCTCCGCGCGCGTGCGCGCCGCCTCGGCCTCGGCCTGCGCCGCCGCCGCGCTGCGCTTGTCCGCGTCGCTCTTGGCCTGCGCCGCCTCGACGCGCGCGCGCTCGGCATCGCTCCTGGCCTGGTTCGCGGCGGTCACGACCTGCGCCGCCTCGGCGCGGCTCTTCGCGATCTCCTGATCGGCGCGCTGCTGCGCCTTCGCCATCTCGTCGCGCGATCGCGCGGCCTCGCGTTGCGCGTCGATCGCCTGGCCGCGCGCCTTGTCGGCGTCGGCCTGCGCCTGCGCCGCGGCATCCTTGGCGCGCGCGAGGTCCGCGGCGCTCGCCGCGTTCGTCGCCTGCTGCTGCTTGGCCGCCTCGACCGCGCGCTGCGCCGCCTCGGCGCGCGCCGTCTGCTCGGCCGCGACCGCGCGCAGCCGATCGGCCTCGGCCTGCGCCCGGGTCGCCGCGGCCTTCGCGGCATCGAGCTCGGCCGGGTTCGCCAGCTTCGGCGCCGGATCGCGCGGCATCACCATCACGATCACGTCGTTGCCTTCGGTCTTGACGTCGTAGCGCCCGGGACGCGCGAGCGTGACGATCACGCGCACCGCACCGTCGTCGAGCTGCTGCGCCGCGATCGTCGACACCGCCCAGGTGCCGGCGGTGAACGTCGCCGCGCTGTCGTGACCGCGCAGCGCCTCGGCGAGCTGCGCGCCCGGCAGATCGATCACGACCCGGCTCGGCTTGTCGAGCTTGTAGACGGTGAAGGTCGGCGTCGTCGCGCCGCGTACGTGGACGCGCGTCATCCCGGCGTCCTCGTCGTAGGTGACCGCGCGCACCTCGTTCCTGGCGTCCGCGCGCACCGCGGACGACGCGCCGAGCACGACGGCAACTGCGGCGGCGATCCAGATCCTCGAGCTCATGATCATCACTCCTGCGTTGCGGGCAAACGACGAGCGCCGCGTCTCGAACGACGCGAGCGCGCGCGGCCGAGCCGCGTCGCTGCGAAAATTGTCGCCCGGCTCCGCGCCGGATCACAATTTTTCGATCACGGGCGCGCGGGCGGCGCCACGGGAGGCGCGACCATCGGCCCGCTCGGCCCCGACGCATCGGGGCCCGGGGCCGACACCGGGACCTGCAATCCGCCCGGGTGCAGCTCGTAGGTGTGCTCGATCGGCGGACGGATCGGCCCCTTGGCCGGCTGCTCCGGGTTGACGACCACGGTCAGCGCGTCGTCGCGGATGTCCTTCACCAGCGCCTTCTCTTTACCGACGCAATCGCCGCGCTTGACGATGTTGCCGATGTTGGACGAGTCCATCATCAAGCCCTTGCGCTGCGTGCCCTGCGCGACGATCCCCACGATCTTGAGATCGAGGTAGCTGTAGTTGGTCGCGACCAGCTGGTCCGGCCGCGTGCACGGACCGAGCGGCTCCTTCTTGCTCTCGTGGTTGACCAGCTCGGGCGGGATGATGATGTACGAGTGAAACGGATCGCGCATGTCGTCGGCCTCGACGAAGTCGCGGTCCTTGAACTCGTGGCGGATGCCGTCGCGCTCGGGGCACGGCTCGCAGTGCAAGCCGGCCTTCGCGGTCGGCAGGCAGTACAGGCCCGGGTCGCAGGTCGGCGACTCGACCTTGCACTCGGGCCCGGTCGGCTTTTCGACCACCGGGCACTCGACGCGCTCCTCCGCGTGCATGCGCGGCTGCAGGATCTTGTCCTTGTCGGCCTGCGTCAGCGGCGGCTTGGCGCCCGCCGGCGGCGGGGCCGCGGCGGGCGGCGGCGGTCCCGCGTCGTCTCCTCCGCACGCGGCGAGCACCGCGAGCACCAACCATCGCGCGCGCATCACTTGCCTCCCGTGGCGCTGGACATGCCGGGCGCGGTGCGCGTGCGCTGCTCGTCCTTCTTCATCGCGTCGTCCACCCGCGCCTTCGCGCCGGCCGGCGTGTCGGCGGGCGGCAGCGGCTTGGCCGCGGCGGGCGCGGCCGGAGCCGCCGGAGCCGCGGGAGCCGGCGCGGCGCCGCCCGGCGACGGAGTGCTGCCCGGCGGGGTCGGCGGCTTCTCCTCGCGATAGGTCGTCGCGGTGAACTTCGCGGTCAACACGATCTCGTGGTTCTGCACCACCGGGTTGTTGATGCTGAGATCGTCGATCGACACGATGCGCTCGCGCTCCTCGACCGCATCCCCCTTCGGCTTCTCGACCGCGCCGTCGCGCCGGTGCCTGGGCACGAGCGACGCGAAGAACTTCTCGATCTGCATGAACGTGCCCGTGATCTCGAACGTGACCGGCACCTTGATGAAGGTCTCGACCGGCGCCTCGGGATCGCGCTGGCTGTCCTTGACCTCGACGCCCGCCTCGTTGACCTTGCGGTTGAGCATCTCGAAGAACGCCGGCAGCTCCGCCTCGGTGGGCAGCGCCTTCTGGTTCTCCTCGATGATCCGGTGCAGCTTGTTCATCTTGGCCTTGAGCGCCTCGTAGCGCGGGATATCGGCCTCGAGCTGCTTGTTCATCTGCGACTTCGCCGTGAACGCATCCTCGGCGTCTTGCACCCGGTTCTTGAGCGGCTTGTAGCCGAACTGGAGATACAGCGCGCCGAGCAGCACGCCGGCGATCACGAACACCATCACCTTGCGCTGGGTCGGCATGCGCGCGAAGTCGGCTGCGGCCCCCATCAGTAGGCCACCTTTCCGGTGATCGTGAACTTGTAGTACGTGATGCCGCTGTCCTTGTCGTTCACCCGATCCTCGCGCGACGGCGACACGTCCACGAAGTACACCGAGGCGGCGAGCCGCTTCGACAGCTGGGTGACGTCGCCCTCGGTCTGCGCGCCGCCCTCGAGCGTGAAGTCGCCCTTCTTGTCGACGTACGAGGTCAGCCACACGTGGGTCGGGTCCCACGTCAGATCGATCCGCTTGTTGGGATCGCCCTCGAGGCCGGTCCCGGTGAGCTTCGCCATGGTCTCGGTCATCGTCGGCAGGTGGTTCGGCGTCAGGATCTCGCCGAGCTCGTGCAGCACGTTGGCCGGCACGATCTTGGCGTTGATCAGGCGGTTGATCGAGATCGCGCGGGCGTCCGCCTCGTCGGCGGCCTTCTTGAGCTCGCTGTAGCCCTGCAGCGCCTTGGTCTTCTCGTTGACCTCGGTCTGCAGCGCCTTGTCCTGGTCGGCGAGCTCGCGCAGCCGCGCGCGCTTGGGCTGATCGAGCGCGAAGAACACGATCACGGCGACCGCGACCAGCGCGCCGACGCCGATCCAGATGTCCGCGCCGCCCGGCTCGCGAGCGCGCGCGACGCGCAGCTTGGCGCGCTTCTGCGGGAGGAGGTTGATCTTGATCATCGGCCTGGCCTCACTTGTCTCCCGCCGCCCGCATCGACAGCCCGACGCCGATCAGCGCCTCGGGCGAGTGCGCCGCGAGGTACGAGCGATCGAGTTGCGGATCGATCTCGACGCGCCGCCACGCGTCCGCGACCTCGAGCGGCAGCCGCGACCGGCGCTCGATCGCGCGGTGCAGCGACGTGACCTTCGCGCTGCCGCCGGCGAGCACGATCCGCGTGACGTTGGCGTCCGCGGTGGTCGCGAGGAAGAAGTCGAGCGAGCGCTGGTACTCGCCGGCCATCACCTCGGACACGCCTTCCATCACGCGCAGCACCTCCTGCGGCACCACGCCGTCCTCGGTCTGCGTGCCGCCGACCTTGTAGGCCTCGGCCTCGTCGGCTGCGATCCCCATCTGCTTCTGGATCTCCTCGGTGTACGCGTTGCCGCCGATCGTGACATCGCGGGTGAACAGCGACACCCCATTGCGCACGATGTTGATGTTCGAGATCGCAGCGCCGATGTTGATCAGCACGATGGTCTCGCGCGGATCGAGCGGGTAGTTGACCTCGAAGCCGTTCTGGCTGGCGAACGCGGCGACGTCGACGATCTGCGGCGACAGGTTGGCGTCGCGCACGACCTGGACGTAGTCCGACACGACCTCCTTCTTCGCGGCCACCAGCAGCAGCTCGGTCTGGCCCGATTGGTTCTGCGGGTTGGTGACGTGGTAGTCGATCTCGACGTCGTCGCGGCCGAACGGGATGTGATGCTCGGCCTCGTTGCGGATGTTCGCGGCGAGCTCGTCGGGCCGCATCATCGGCACCGCGATCTTCTTGATGATCACCGAGTGCCCCGCGATCGCGATCGCGACGTCTTTCTGGCGCAGCTTGAGCCGGCTCCACAGCTGGCGCACCGCATCGCTCACCGCGCCCTGATCCATGATCGTGCCATCGACGATGGTCTGCGGGACGAGCGGCTGCATGCCGAACGCCTGCAGGGCCCAGCCGTTCGCCTTGCGGCGCAGCTGCACGGCCTTCACGCACGAAGACCCGATGTCGAGACCGATGCACTGTTTGGCCATGGAACCCCTGCGGGGAAAAATTTTGTCATGCCGCGCCGCGATCTCCAAAATCCCGTGCGCGTATGTAAGTCAGGAAATGCCGTACTCCTTCATCTTGTAGAGCAGCGCCCGGTGGCTGATCTCGAGCAGCTTCGCAGCGTTGGTGCGGTTTCCCTGGGTGACGCCCAGCGCGCGGCGGATCAGGTCCTGCTCGAGGGTGCGGGTCGCTTTCTTGATCGACAGCGCCTGATCGTCGGGCGCGGCGCCGCCGGGGCGCACCGTCATCACGGTCGCCAGGAAGTCGACGTCGATCTCGGGCCCGTCCGCCAGGACGAGCGCGCGCTCGATCACGTTCTCGAGCTCGCGCACGTTGCCCGGCCACGGCTGGCGCGCGAGCGCGTCGATCGCGACCGGCGACAGCTCGACCGCGCGGCCGTGGCGCGCGGCGTGGCGGGCGGCGAAGAACCGCGCGAGCTGAGGGATGTCCTCGGCGCGCTCGCGCAGCGCCGGCACCTGGACCGGCAGCACGTTGAGCCGGTAGAACAGGTCCTCGCGGAACCGCCCGGCCGCGACGTCGTCCGACAGGTCGCGCAGGGTCGCCGCGATCAGCCGGACGTCGACCTTGATCGGCGCGGTGTCGCCGACCCGCCGGATCTCGGACTCCTGGAGCGCGCGCAGCAGCTTGGCCTGGAGCGCGAGCGGCAGCTCGCCGACCTCGTCGAGAAACAGCGTGCCGCCGTCGGCCTCCTCGAACAGCCCGGGCTTGTCGCGCGCGGCGTCGGTGAACGCGCCGCGCACGTGGCCGAACAGCTCGCTCTCGAGCAGCGCCGCCGGGATCGCCGCGCAGTTGATCGCGACGAACCGGGCGTGGCGGCGCGGCGACGCGTCGTGGATCGCGCGCGCGACCAGCTCCTTGCCGGTGCCGCTCTCGCCGAGCACCAGGACCGTCGTGCGGGTCGGCGCGACCAGCCGGAGGGTCGCGCGCAGCCGCTGCATCGCCCCGCCGTCGCCGATCAGCTGCGGCGACGCGATCGGCGACGCGCGCCGGCGCGCCTGCGCGACGTGGCGCAGCGCGAGCGCGACCGCGAGATCGTCGACCGGATCGGTGATGATGTCGTCGACGCCCGCGTCGAGCAGCGACAGCGAGGTCGCGAGCTCGCGGGTGCGCACGACCGCGACCACCGGCGGCGCGTCCGCCGCGGCGCGCAGCAGCTGCGCGGCGAGCTCCGGCGCGGCGAGCACGAGATCGCACGGCTCGCTCGCGAGGTGGCGGCGCGCGGCATCGAGCTCGCCAGCGGCGACCACCGGCAGGCCGCGGCGATCGAGCAGGACGTGCAGCGCGCGGCGCGCCTCGTCGTCGGGGCCGAGCAGCAACACACGCTGCGTGATCCCGCTCGTCACGAAGGACGAGGGTAGCACACGTGGCATGGCCGGCCGATGGTGTCTCGGTCGCCGTGCTAGGGTCCCCCCGTGCCTGGGCCCGGCCGTCCTTGGATCACTGCGAACCAGGTGACGCTGGCGCGGCTCGTCCCGATGCCGGTGCTGAGCTGGCTGATCTACGCCGGCTACCAGCGCGGCGACAACGGCTTGCTATGGAGCGCGCTGATCGCGGGCACGCTGATCGGCTGCACCGACTGGGTCGACGGCATGCTCGCGCGCAAGTACGGCCCGACCGTGCTCGGCGGCCTGCTCGATCCGATCGCCGACAAGGTGTTCGTCGCGTTCGCGTATGCGCCGTTCGCCGAGATCGGGCCGCACGGCTCGCCGCTGGTGCCGTGGTGGGCGTGCGCCGCGATGTTCGTGCGCGAGTTCTTCATCACGGCGCTGCGCTCGGCGTACGAGCAGCGCGGCCTGACGTTCAAGACCAGCTATATCGCGAAGGCCAAGACCTGGACCCAGATGCAGGGCATCGGCGTGATGCTGCTGTTCCCGCTGGTCGCCGATCGCCGGATCCTGATCGGGCTGCTCGTGTTCGGCATCGCCGGGCCGATCGTCGCGATGGTCGGGCTGTGGATCGCGCGCAAGAAGCTGTGGCGCGGCGCGATCACGATGAGCGCGTCGTTCGGCGCGATCCTCGCGGTCTACCTCTACGACAAGGACTACGCGCCGCGCGCGATCATGCTCGGAGTGGTCGCGATCACCTGGATCAGCGGGATCGACTACGTCGTGGTCGGCTGGCCGAAGCTGCGCTCGCACGGCGACTTCAACCGCGCCGACTTCGTGCGCCTGGTCGGTGCGATCGCGATGCCGATCCTGATCTTCGCGGTGCTGGTGTGGACCCGCGCGCCGCGCTGGACGGTGTTCGTGATCCTCGCGTTCGAGCTCGCGTGCGGCGGGCTCGACAATCTCCTGTCGCATCACAAGGTGGCCACGCTGGCGCTGGCCTGGGGCGGCCGCGTGCTCGGCGTGAGCCTGTTGCTCGGCGCGGCGCTCGCGCTGCCCGGCCATGCCACGCCGCTCGCGATCCTGGCCGCGACGATCAGCGTGGTCGGCGTGGTCGCGGAGTTCGTGCGCGGGCGGCCGTACTACGTCGACGCGCTGATCGATCGATAGCCTAGCGCGCGACGCGGAAGCGCCGGTCGACCAGCGCGTTGGCGCGGACGTTGTCGCGCACGTGCTCGACCGCGACGCCGTCGATCATCTCCGCTTCGCCGGCGCTGCGCGGTCCGGCAGAGCCGGACCTCGCCGTGCGGTAGTTGATCCAGCGCGCGATCACCGCGCGGGTCGCCGGATCCGGATGGCTGCGCGCCGCCAGCTCCGCGAGCTGGATCGCGCGCTCGCGGTCCTCGCGCGGATCCCACAGCACCTGGGCGAGCAGGAACTGGGCGTCGGCCACCAGCGTCCGAGAATCGTCGTTCATGGAGGATCGAGCCGGCAGCGCGCCCGCGGTCGCACGAAATCTGCAGAATAGCCTGGCGCGCCGCCGCGCCGTGCTCGGCTCCTAGCCGATGACGCGGTTGCGGCCCTCGCGCTTGGCCTTGTACAGGTGATCGTCGGCGGTCTTGATGAACGCCGAGACGTCGATGTCCTCGCCCTCGACACACGCCACGCCGACCGAGACGGTGACCGGGAACGTGTCGCCCTCGTACTCGAACGCCTGATCGCCGACCAGACGGCGGATCTGCTCGGCGAACGTGCGCGCGCCGGTGATGTCGGTCTCGGGCAGGACCGCCGCGAACTCCTCGCCGCCGTAGCGCGCGAGCAGCTCCTCGCGGCGCACGCGGCCGAGCAGGCGGCGCGCGAGCTCGCGCAGCACGTAATCGCCGGTGAGGTGGCCGTGCTTGTCGTTGATCAGCTTGAAGTGGTCGATGTCGAACATCAGCAGCGACAGCGGCCGGCGGTAGCGCGCGCAGCGCGCGATCTCGCGCTCGAGGAACTCGAGGAAGTAGCGCTTGTTGTGGGCGCCGGTCAGGGCGTCCACGATCGTCATCTTGTAGATCTCCTCGTGATAGCTCGCCTCGATCCCCGAGCCCGACAGGAACTTGAAGATCGCCGCGCCGATCTTGAGGAAGTCGGCGTCGCGCAAGACCGACTTGGTGACCGGCACGTCGTTGACGTAGCTGCCGTTGGTCGACTGCAGATCCTCGACCGACCATGCCTCGCCGCTGCGATACACCCGCGCGTGGCGGCGCGACACCGAGTCGCGATCGACCTGGATGTCGCAATCGCCGCCGCGGCCGAGCACGATCTCGTTGCGGTTGAGCGCGAACCGCTTGCCCATGTCGGGGCCCGGCGGATAGATGAGCACGAGGCAGGCTTCGCCGGTCTCCTTGGCCGGCTTGACGACCTGGACCTTGGTGATGCGGGTCTTCCACTCGCTCATTGCAACGGTTCTCGCAACCCCAGACGATCGTTTCGCGAAGGCTCGTCACTGTCAATGTATGAGGCGGTGTGATACTCCGGCGCCGTGACGCTCGGCGACGCATTCGAGCTCGTCGGCGACCACGACGTCGGCGTGCTGTGCGTGCACGGCTTCACCGGAACGCCGTACGAGGTGCGCTATCTCGGCGAGCGCCTGCACGCGGCCGGCTTCACCGCCAGCGGCCTGCGGCTCCCGGGTCACGGTACGACGATCGACGATCTCGATCGCACGACCTGGCGCGACTGGGCCGACGCGGTCGAGCACGCGTTCGATGCGCTGCGCGCGCGCTGCTCCCGGGTCGCGGTGGTCGGCCAGTCGCTCGGCGGCTTGCTCGTGCTCCACCTCGCCGCACATCGCCGGGAGGTCGCCGCGGTCGCGACGCTCGCCACGCCGCTGTGGCTCGACGGCCTGGCCGGCCGGGTCGCGCGCTGGGCGGCCAGCGGCGCGCTGCGCCGGTGGAAGGCGATCCCGAAGCTGTTCGGCTCCGACGTCCGCGACCGCCGCACCAAGGCCGAGAACCCGTGCTACCGCGCGATCCCGACGCGCGCGCTCGCCGAGCTCGCGGTGTTCATGCGCGTGGTCGACGGCGAGCTCCCCGAGGTCACCCAGCCGGTGCTCGTCCTGCACGCGCGCCGCGATCACACCGCGCCGGTGGCGTGCGCGGCGCGGATCGCGGAGGCCACCCGCGCGGTGCGCACGCGCATCCTCGAGCGCAGCTTTCACCTGATCGCGGCCGACGTCGAGCGCGACATCGTCGCGGCCGAGGTGATCGACCACGTCCGCCGCGCGACCGCCACGCCAGGAGAGCTGACATGCGCCATGTGATCGCGATCGACCAGGGCACGACCGGCACCACGGTGCTCGTCCTCGACGAGACGCTCGCGGTGCGCGGCCGCGGCTATCAGGAGCTCCCCCAGATCTATCCGCAGCCCGGCTGGGTCGAGCACGATCCGGAAGCCATCTGGCGCTCGGTCACCGTCGCGCTCGGGCAGGCGCTGGCGGGGATCGACACGGCGACGATCGCCGCGATCGGCATCACCAACCAGCGCGAGACCGCCGTCCTGTGGGATCGCGCGACCGGCAAGGCCGCGCACCACGCGATCGTCTGGCAGGATCGCCGCACCGCGGATCGCTGCGCCGAGCTCAAGGCGAGCGGCAAGGAGGCGCGGGTCCGCGAGCTCACCGGGCTCACCCTCGACCCGTACTTCTCCGGCACCAAGGTCAGCTGGCTGCTGCACAACGTGCCCGGCCTGGCGGCCGCGGCGCGCGACGGCAAGCTCGCGTTCGGCACGATCGACTGTTATCTGCTGTGGCGGCTGACCGGCGGCGCGGTGCACGCGACCGACGTGACCAACGCGTCGCGCACGCTGCTGCTCGATCTCCGCGCGCTCGCGTGGAGCGACGAGCTGTGCGAGACGATCGGCGTGCCGCGCGCGCTGCTGCCGCAGGTCGTCCCGTCGTCGGGGACGTGCGGCACGACCCGCGGCATGCCCGGACTGCGCGACGGCATCCCGATCGCGGGCATGGCCGGCGATCAGCAGGCGGCGCTGTTCGGCCAGGCCTGCTTCACGCCGGGCGACGCCAAGTGCACGTACGGCACCGGCGCGTTCATCCTGATGAACACCGGCGAGGCGCCGGTCGCGTCGAAGTCCGGCCTGCTCACCACGGTCGGCTGGAAGCTCGCGAGCGGCGAGCTGCGCTACGCGCTCGAGGGCTCGGCGTTCATCGCCGGCGCGGCGGTGCAGTGGCTGCGCGACGGCCTCGGCTTCATCAAGACCGCGGCCGAGGTCGAGGCGCTCGCGCGCGAGGTGCCCGACTCGGGCGGCGTGATCGTCGTGCCCGCGTTCGCCGGGCTCGGCGCGCCGCACTGGCGGCCCGACGCGCGCGCCGCGATCACCGGGATCACGCGCGGCACGACGCGCGCCCACCTCGCGCGCGCCACGCTCGAGGGCATCGCGCTGCAGAACGTCGACATCCTGCGCGCGATGGAGCGCGACTCCGGGCGCACGCTCGGCACGCTCAAGGTCGACGGCGGGGCGTCGGCCAACGACCTGCTGATGCAGTTCCAGAGCGACGTGCTCGGCGTCGAGATCGCGCGGCCCGAGCTGGTCGAGTCGACCGCGCTCGGCGCGGCGTTCCTCGCGGGGCTCGGCACCGGCGTGTGGAAGGATCAGCAGCAGCTGCGCGCGACCTGGCGCGAGCAGCGTCGGTTCAAGCCTGCAACCGATCGCAGCTGGGTCAAGGACCACCTCGCGCGCTGGGATGCAGCGGTCGCCAAGGCCTAGCCGGGAGTGCTGGTACGGAGCGCGGTCTCGAACCTTCCCCGCTCCTGGTCGTTTCCACCAATGTTTGGTGGCCACCACCTGTGGATGGCGATCGGGGCTCAAGCATTCTGACAGCTTACGCGTGGCACCGCGGTTGCTGTATGGGCATGCACCGGAGGGATGGACATGGCTCTTCTCGCACGCACTGCCAAGGCCCCGAGTGAGTGGACCGATCGCGAGCTGCTGAGGTGCGTGCTGCGCAGCGATGCCCGCGGCTGGGCCGAGCTGGTGCGCCGGTTCCGTCCCCTCATCTATCGCTGCATCACCAAGGTCACCCTGAAGTACGCGCCGAGCCTGTCGAGCGCGGACCTGGACGAGATCTACGCCGACGTCATGATGCAGCTCGTCCGCGACGACATGCACAAGCTCCGCATCTACAACCCGACGCGCGGCACCAAGCTCGGCTCGTGGATCGGGATGATCTCGGTCAACGCGGCCTACGACTTCCTGCGCAGCGCCGGACGCCGCCCGATGCTCGACAAGGTCGACGGCGCGATCGATCCGCACATCGAGTGCGATCGCACCCCGCTCGATCACCTGATCGAGAAGGAGCGCTGGAACCACCTCAACGAGATGCTGTCCGAGTTCACCGACAAGGACCGCACGTTCGTCGAGCTGTACTACCAGCGCGGCATGGAGGCCGACGAGATCGCGGCCGAGATGCAGATCAGCCTCAAGACGGTGTACTCGAAGAAGCACAAGATCCGCGCGCACCTGGTGCGCTGCCTGTCGCAGCTCGCCGACGCCAGCGCGATCGCCGACCTCGCGGCCGCCTAGTTACCATCGACGCCGTCGTGGCGCTCGAACCGGGCGTAGGCGTGCAGCGCGGTGCGGCCGTCCGCGAGCTTCTCCGGCGCGGTCAAGAGGATCGTCTTGGCGATCGCGTGAAGCGGTGCGAGCTGGTCGAGCAGGTGGGCGAGCTGCGCGTCGCTGCCGACCACCGTGATCCGGCACTGCGTGCTGCGGCACTCGACCTCGGGCGCGAGCGGCACGGCCTGGAGGCGCTGGTGCACGTCGCGCTCGGTGTCCTGGGCCCAGCGCGGATCGACCGGCTCGGCCGCGAAGCGCTGCTGCGTCGTCGCGTCGGGATCGAGCACGACCGCGGCGTCGATGTCGGGCAGCGCCGGGCGCGGCGCGGGCGCCGACGACGCCGGGGCCGGGGCTGCGGGCGGCGGTGCAGGCGGGCGGTTGTCGCGGCACGCGACGAGCATCGCGGCGAGCGCGATCGCGCGGGTCATTCACATTCGCATACGCCGGGCATGCCCTGCGTGCAAGGGAGCGACTTCCATTGCGTCGAGTCCATGCCGACGCAGTTGTTCTGGCCGGGCGGGACGACGCCGCCGGCAAAGCCGTTGTACGACCCGAGCGCCGTGCCGTCGGTCCACGTGTAGTGGTTGTTGCTGCTCGACAGGCCGATCCAGATCTCGGAGGCGGTGAAGTTTTCCCCGATGAACGCGTTCTCGCCGGCCGTCTCGATCTTGACCAGGTGGCCATCCATCTCCGAGCACGCGGTGACGAGCTCCGACCAGCTCTCGATCGCGGCGGTCACGAAGTAGTGATGCCCGCCGTAGACCTGCGTCGCGTACGCGATGCAGATCGGGTTGCCGTCGAGCATGTCTCCGGAGTCGGCCGACCGGGCATCGACGGCGGTGTCGCTCGCGGGCGCGTCGCCGGCCCTGGCATCACCCGGCTCGGGTACGGGGTCGCCGATCCCGAGCAGCTGGCGACACCCCGTCGTGACCAGCCCCACCACGAGGAACCAGGCCGTTCGCACGATCTCACGGTACGCCGAAATCGCGGCACCAGGGCCACGATCTCGCGGCGTCGATCGCCAGCGTCGCGACTGCTAGTATCCACGACCCATGGATGTCGTAGTCGCGCCCGACCCGCGCCGCCGCGTCGCGGTGGCGAACCGCGCCGACGGTGGCCTCCTGTACTGGCTCGGCAAGCTGTACGGCTTCGCGGCGCTGGCCGGCGTGATCGCGAGCCTGATGACCGGCGCGATCCTGTACAGCTACTTCTCGCTGCGCACGCCGGCGCTGCGCGATCTCCGCGCGTATCCCCACGCGGTGCCCTCGGTGTCGCGGATCTACGCGGCCGACGGCACGCTGCTCGGCGAGTTCGCCCACGAGTGGCGCGAGTTCGTGCCGTACGACCAGATCCCGCAGAAGCTGGTCGACGCGTTCCTCGCGATCGAGGACCACGACTACTTCAACCACGGCGGCATCTACTTCAGGGGCATCGCGCGCGCGGCGTGGCGCAACATCACCGCCGGCGACTTCGCGCAGGGCGGCTCGACGATCACGCAGCAGGTCGCCAAGCAGTTCCTCGGCGCGGAGAAGTCGCTGTCGCGCAAGGCCAAGGAAGCGATCATGGCGCGCCGGCTCGAGGCGACCTACTCGAAGAAGGCGATCCTCGCGGTCTACCTCAACCAGATCTACCTGGGCGGCGGCGCGTGGGGCGTCGCGGCGGCGGCGCGCCGCTACTTCCAGAAGGATCTCGATCAGCTCTCGCTCGCCGAGTGCGCGCTGATCGCCGGGCTCGCCAAGGCGCCCACCGCCGACTCGCCGATCCATCACGAGAAGGCCGCGCTCGATCGCCGCAACCTCGTGCTCGACAAGATGGCCGAGTACGGCCTGGCGAGCGCGTCCGACGTCGCCGCCGCCAAGCAGGAGCCGATCAAGCTCGATCTCTATCGCGACATCTTCCCGGATCGCATGCCGTACTACGCCGAGCACGTGCGGCGCTACGTCGCCGACAAGTACGGCCAGGACGCGCTGTTCGACGCCGGCCTGCGGATCGAGACCGCCGCGGAGCCGACCTGGGAGGCCGCGGCCTACGAGAACGCCGATTTCGGCGCGCGCCATCAGGACAAGCGTCAGGGCTGGCGCGGGCCGGAGTGGCGGCTCGACGGCGCGGCGCGCGCGACGTTCATCGCGCGCCAGAAGCAGCTCTACGGCGACGGCCCGCTCGCGCCCGGCAAGCGCTACCTCGCGGTGGTCGACAAGGTGGACAACGAGCACGCCGAGGTGCTGGTCGGCGATCGCCGGCTGCAGCTGCCGCTGCGCAACATGAGCTGGGCCGCGAAGTGGGAGTCCGGCAACGCGGAGAACGACAACACGATCGACAGCGCGCGTGACGCGCTCAAGCCGGGCTACGTGATCTGGGTGTCGCGCGAGATCCGCTCGGTCGCGAAGTTCCGCGACTGGGGCCTGCCCGACAAGCACAACCCGACCTGGGTCGCGCACGACGAGCAAGCCGACTGGGACGCCGCGCATCCCGACGTCGTCCAGCTCGAGCAGGTGCCGCACCCGCAGACCACGATCTTCACCGCCGATCATCACAGCGGCTACGTGGTCGCGATGGTCGGGGGCTCCGATTACGACCGCTCGGTGTTCAACCGCGCCGTGCAGGCGTGCCGCCAGCCGGGCTCGACCTACAAGCCGATCTATTACTCGCTCGGGCTCGACCAGGGCTACGGCTTCGACACCGTGCTCGACGACGTGCCGGTCGAGATCACCGATCCCGACACCGGCGAGACCTGGACGCCGACCAACCTCGGCGAGACCTGGGACAACGCGGTGACGCTCGAGTACGCGCTGGTGTTCTCGAAGAACGTGCCGTCGATCGACCTGTTTCGCCGGCTCGGCGCGAAGAACGTCGAGGAGTGGGCGCGCCGGCTCGGCTTCACGACCAAGATCTTCGCCGACGACGCGCTCGCGCTCGGCGCGTCGTGCAGCAAGCTCGACGAGAT
Organism: Kofleriaceae bacterium; assembly: GCA_035516595.1. Taxonomy (GTDB): domain Bacteria; phylum Myxococcota_A; class Polyangia; order Haliangiales; family Haliangiaceae; genus JABFXX01. The sequence goes on from DATJAE010000096.1 coordinate 18,069, forward strand.
GGCGCGCGCGTTCACCCTGTTCGCGCGGCTCGGCACGTGGTGGCCGCGCCCCGAGGCGCACGCCAAGGACTGGATCTACGTGCGGCGGATCGTCGATCGCAACGGCGACACGGTCGAGGACAACACGGTCGCCGAGGATCCCGAGCTCGCGCCGGGCGACCGGCTCGATCGCGTCGCGGCGCTGGCCGGCGTCGAGGCGCCGCGCGCGATCTCGGCGCGCACCGCGTTCCTGACCACGCGGCTGCTCGCGCACGAGGTCGAGTTCGGCTTCGCGAACGTGCTGCGCGCGACCGGGATCAACGCGGCGGGCAAGACCGGCACCTCGAGCGCGACCTCGGACAACCTGTTCATCGCGTTCACCTCCAAGTTCACCACGCTGGTGTGGATGGGCGACGACAAGAAGGAGCGCGCGCTCGGCAAGAGCGACGCCGCGTACATGACCGTCGTGCCGCTGTGGGCGCGCTACATGTACGAGGCCGCGCGCAGCGAGCCGAACCCGACGATCCCGTGGGTGGTGCCGCCGGGCGTGAACCCGAACGACCGCGGCGATCACTCCAAGGGCAAGAAGGCCGATCAGCCGATGGATCTGATCTTCAAGCCGCCGAAGAAGAAGGATCCGGACGCCGACAATCGGCCGCCGGTCTAGTTCGGCGCGGGCGCAGGAGCCGGTGGGGCGGCCTGTGGCACCTCGGCCGGCGCCGCGCCGATCGGGATGTTCTGGATCTGGCAGTCATCGGTGGTCGCCTTGCCGCGATCGTCGAACGCGCACTTCTTGACCGCGATCCCGCCGGGGATCGGCTGGATGTCGGAGACGTAGTAACCGGTCGGCGCGCACGCCGCGAGCATCAAGGGAACGAGCAAGATGAGCTTCCGCATGCGAAGAACCTAGTCATCGCCGCGGCGAGATCCATTGCGCGGAGGCGACGAAACATGAAGCGCGTGAATTTCATGACAGGTGCGTTACCAACCCGCTCGTGATCACGGCGCGGCCGGCGCGTCGCTGCTCGAGCTCGCTCAGGCCCGCGCACAGCGCGCGCCGGCTCGCCTCCGGCGCGCGGCCGCGATCGACCACGACGATCGCACCGCCGTCGCGCACGACCCGCTTCCAGGCGGCGAGCGTGTCCTGCCAGGCGTCGTCGAGCGCGAGATCGACACCGATCACGCCGGCGAGCTCGCGATCACCGACGCTGGACAGATCCGGCAGCGCGCCGGCGAGCCGCCGCGCCGCCCGCGCCGACATCCCGACCGGCACGATCGCGCGGTCGGCGCTGGCGAGCGCCGCGGCGAGCTTGGCGTGGCCGATCACGGCGAGCTTGCCGTCGGCGTGCGCCGCCGCGAGCGCCTCGGCGATCGCGGTCAGCGCCGGAGTCACGAACAGGCCGTCGAGCACGGCGCCACGCTACTACAGATCGCGCAGGTACTCGCAGCGCGGCGCCTGGATGTGCGGCGTGATCCAGGTGACGTTCTCGAGCTCGTCGAGCAGGAACCGGAAGTTGCCGTAGGTCACGACGAAGAAGTCCATCTTGCGGCGCTTGATCCCGCCGCCGGTGTCGTCGGCGCGCACGCAGCCGTCGTGGATCGAGCCGTCGGGCAGGACCAGGCCGTCGAACTCGGGGATGTAGATCGGCTCGCCGATCGGCACCAGCCGCGGATCGACGGCGACCGACTTGAACGGGATGAGCGGCCGCACGCCGGAGCCGCGCCCGAACGGCAGCTCCTCGACGTCGAGCTGCTCGAAGCACGTGCCGTAGCCGAACGGACACTTGCCGGTGTAGTTCACGATCCGGCCGTCCTTCATGAGGCCGGTACCCTCGAGCCGGAGCGACCACGCGAAGCGCTCGGGGACGTGGCCGAAGTAGTAACCCTCGGGCGTGTACAGCTCGACGAACGTGTTCTTCGGCACGGCGGTGATCCGACCGCTGCGCGGCACCGCGGTGCTCTGCGGATCGTCGTAGTCGGCCTCGAGCGACAGCCAGTAGAAGCGCAGTGCGAACCCGAGGTCGTCGGCCAGCGGATAGCCGCAGCACAGCTTGTCCTTGCCGCGCAGCGGGGCGCGCGGCTGGAGCGGCACGTCCTCCTTGCGCAGCTTGGAGTCGTCGGCGCGCGCGGGGGCGGCCGCGCACAGCACGATCATCGCGACGGCAAGCCGCACCAAACGATCGTACTGTGCTTTGCGTGTGGGTGCACGAGCTGGCCGACGCCGACCCGAGCTGCGGCGGAAAGGCGCGGGGCCTGGCGCGCCTCTCCGCGGCCGGCCTCCCGGTGCCACCCGGGTTCGCGATCGACGACCGCGCGTTCCGCGACGCCGCGGGCGCGCTCGACGCCCCGCTCGCCGAGCTCGGCCACGCGCTCGCCGAGGCCGCCGCGCGGATCGAGCGCGCCGAGCTGCCGGCCGAGCTGGTCGCCGAGGTCAGCGCGCGCGCCGCGGCGCTCGGACCGGAGCTGGCGGTGCGCTCGTCGGCGACGATCGAGGACGGCGAGGCCGGCGCCGCGGCCGGCGTGTTCTCGTCGCGGCGCGCGGTGCCGGCCGGCGAGGTGTGGGCGGCGATCCGCGCGGTGTGGGCGAGCGCGCTCACCCCGCTCGCCGCGGCCTACGCGCGGCGGCGCGGCGCGGCGATCGCGATCGGCGTGATCGTGCAGCGCTTCGTCGAGGGCGAGCGCGTCACCGTCTACACCCGCCCGCCGGGCGATCCGGCCGGCGACGCGATCGTCGTGCAGCGCGGCGGCGCCCTGGCGCGGCTCGCGCGCGGCGATCGCGATCCGATCGCGGCGCTCGCGCTCGCGGCCGAGGCGGCGATCGGCGCGGCGCGCGGCGCCGACGTCGAGCTGATCGCCGGCGACCGGCTGTGGCTCGTGCAGGCGCGGCCGATCGTCCACCCCGCCCCCCGCGCGTTCGTGCCGGTGCCCGGGCCGGTGCTCGCGCCGCTGCGCGACGGCCGGGTCTGGACGTGGGACATCGCGCACAACCCGGATCCGCTGTCGCCGGCGCAGCAGGGCCTGGTCGAGCGCGTCGACGCCGCCGGCGCCGCGCCGTGGTCGTTGCGGCTGTGTGCGGGATTCTTGTACAGCGCGCCGCGCGCCGGCGCGCCGCCGCCGGTGGCTGGCGATCGCGACGAGCTGGCCGCGCGCGCCCGGGCGATCGAAGCGCGCCTTCGCGCGCTGCTCGACGCACCGGTCGAAGGCCTCGCCGATGCGGTCGCGCGCTACGTCGCGTGCTACGCGATCTGGGCCGGCGAGCTGTCGCCGCTGGTCGCCGCCGCGCGCGCCGCCGCGGGACCGGCGCTCGCCGGCGCGGCGCGGCCCGGCGCGATCGAGACCACGCTGCTCGCGGCCGCGCGCGGCGAGCTCGCGATCGCCGACGTCGAGCGCGCGCTCGGCGTGCTCGCGCCGGCGTGGGACGTCGCCGTCGCCACGTTCGGCGAGCAGCCCGGCCTGGTGCGCGATGCGGTGGCGCGCGCCGCGCTGGCGCCGGCGCCGTCCCGGCCGGCGCGCGAGGCCACGCTGGCCGAGCTCGCGAGCGAGCTGGCCGAGCGCGACGACCTGCTGTTCGCCGAGGCGCAGTGGCTGGTCCGCCGCGCCCTGCTCGCGCGCGCGGAGGAGCTCGAGCTCGGCCGCGACGACATCTTCTGGCTGCCGCTCGACGCCGCGCTCGCCGGCCTCGATCGCGACGACGCGCACCGCCGAGCGTCGGCGAGCCGCGCCGCGGCCGCCCGCGCGGCGCGGTGGCAAATGCCGGTCGTCGTCGGTGGCGCACCGCACACCGCCGAGCGGGTCGCGCTCCACGGCATCGGAACCGGGCCGCGCGTCGTCGGCCGCGTGGTGCGATTCGCCTCACTGGCGAGCGCGATCGCCGTCGGCGCGGGCGATGTCGTCGTCACGCGTGCGGTGACTCCCGCGCTCGCGGTGCTGGTCGCCGGATGCGCCGCGCTCGTGAGCGAAACCGGCGGCTTGCTCGATCACGGCGCCGCACTCGCCCGCGAGCTGGGCATCCCGTGCGTCGTCGGATGTCACGACGCGTGGACGCAACTTAGCGACGGCATGCTGGTCACCGTCGACGGAGATGCCGGCGTCGTGTCGAGAACTTAGTCCTCTTCGTCTTCGCCGTAATCGTCCGCGTCATTCGGATCGGTATCGTCGGGCTCGTCGGGTTTGTCGGCGGGCAGCGGCGTGCCGAGCCCGGCGTTGACTCGCTCTCGCAAGTCTTTGCCGACCTTGAAGAAAGGCAATCGCTTCTCGGCGACGTGCACGGTCTCGCCGGTCCGCGGATTCCTTCCTTCGTATGCCTTGTACTTGCGAACCGTGAAGCTACCAAAGCCGCGGATCTCGATACCTTCGCCGCGCTCTAGCGCCTTCACCATCGAGTCGAAGATGGTGTTGACGATCGCCTCCGCCTTACCAGCCGGCAGCTTCAACGTTTCGGAGATCTTCTCGATGAGCTCGGACTTGGTCACCCGTAACTCCGCGTAACTCAAAAACAGGCTAAATCCGCATGCGGCTGGTGCGCAAGTCTAAGGCTGCGGAATCTCGTGACGCTATCGGTCGACCGCCGGCAGCTCGCGCTCGCCATCCGACTTAAATGCGCGATATGTCGGAGGAAACTGATAGGTCTGGCAGCGATGTCGCGCATAGAAGTCGACGAGATCTCGCCAGGTGATTTCACCCCGCTCGATCCCGGTTCGCACCACCGCGGGCATCACCGGCGAGCACTGATCGTTGGCGCGATGCCCGCGCGCGACCCGCTCCTCGACGCCGAGCACGCGCGGCGGCAGCTGGCTCAGGTACCAGCTCGACAGCGGCGGCACCTCCATGGTCTCGACCTTGGTCACGACGATCGTGATGTCGTCGAACCAGCCGCACTCGGTGCGCAGCGCGGTCGCGCCCTTCGCGAGCACGATCGCATCGATCGGCCGCGCGACGACCTGCGTGCACGCGCTCGGGTCCACGCTCGGCCGCGTGACCACCTCGTACGCGACATCGGCGTCGAGCAGGTTCTGGATCGCGAGCACGACCGTGTCGTCCTTGCGCTCGATGTGCAAACGCAGCCCGGCGAGCTCGATCGGCGGCTTGCCGGGCGCGAGCGCGATGCCGTGCGATGGCTCGTCGATGTGATACGCGAGCTTGCGGCTCATCTCCTCGATCGTCGGCGCGCGCACGCCGGCGAGCGCGGCGTCGTGCTCGAGGAAGTCGCGATACACCGACGGTGACGTGGTCGACTTCGCGAGCAGCTGGCTCTCGGTGCCGGTCGGCTCCGCGCTCGGCGCCGGCTTCGGCGGCAATGACAGCTCCCCGCAGAACCGCACGCCGATGATGACCGCGACCAGCAGCGCACCGCCGGCGAGCACGGCGATGCGAAACTGCGTATCCGACACCGCCATTTTGACCTCCAACCATACACCCGTAAAACGTTGACTTCATCGCGTCGCCGAGCGCCTAATCGTCGCCACGATGACCGGCCGCAGGCTCGTCGTGTGGATCGCGGTGGTGGTCGCGCTCGGCCGCGCCGCGCCCGCGCGCGCCGATCGGATCGCCGAGCTCGATCACCAGCTCGCGAGCTCGAGCGAGAAGACCCGGCTCGCCGCGGTGGTCGCGCTCGCGCGGATCGGCGACAAGCGCGCGCTCAAGCCGCTGGTCGCCGCGCTCAGGGATCCGAGCGCCGAGGTCCGCGCGATCGCGGCGACCGCGCTCGGCCACCTCGGCCACAAGGCGGCGCTGCCGTCGCTGCGCAACCTCGCGAGCGATGACACCGACGAGACCGTGCGCGACAAGGCGCGCCAGGCCGCGATCGCGGTCGCGCGCGCCAACGACCTGCCCGACTCTCTGCCCGCGCCAGTCGCCGCGGAGCCCGCGCCGGCCGCGCGGCCCGGGCATCACGCCTCGGGGTTCGGTCACTCGCCGCACGCGGTCGACGATCGTCCGGATCTGTACGTCCTCGTGAAGTCGTCGAGCGACGAGTCGCCCGGCCGTGCCGACCAGATCACGCGCAAGGCCAACGCGGAGGTCGTCAAGCAGGCGCTGCTCGACTCGCTGCGCGATGCGCCCCAGGTGACGACCACCGAGGCGGAGGCGCAGCGCTGGGGGCTCGATCCGCGCCACATCGATCTGTCGGTCGTGAGGATGGACGTGGTGCAGAGCGGCGCGAACGTCGAGGTCCACGCCGAGCTGCGGCTCGCGATCTCCGACGACAGCGGCAAGATGCTGTCGTTCCTGTCGGGCGGCGCGAAGATCGAGGTGCCGCGCGCGAAGTTCGATCCGAGGTATCTGACCCAGATGCGCAAGGACGCGCTCGAGGGCGCGCTGCGCGGCCTGTTCGACAAGCTGCTGGCTCATCTGCGGCGGACGTCACAGTCGTAGCGCCTCGGCGGGCAACCATCGCGGTTCGCCGCGGGTCGTATACTGCTCGCCATGCTCCGGGTGTGCGTCGTGCTCGCGATGCTGACGGCAGTCGCGCGAGCCGACGACGACGTGCGGATGCCCGCGCCGCCGCCACCCGCCAAGCCGACCGGCGTGGTGACCAGGCCACCCAAGCTCGTGCAGGCGGTCGCGCCCGACTATCCACCGGCCGCGCTCGCCGCCGGCAAGACCGCCAAGGTCAAGGTGCGGATCCACATCGACGCGACCGGCGTGGTCACCGCGGTCGAGGTGGTCGAGCACGTCGGCGACGGCTTCGACGAGGCCGCGGTCGCGGCGGCGATGCAGTACGTGTTCGAGCCGGCCGAGATCGACGGCAAGCCGGCGGCGATCACGGTCGAGACCGCGATCAACTTCGTGATCACGCAGAAGCCGGAGGAGCCCGAGCCCGAGCTCGGCAAGGCGCCGCCGCCCGCGCATCCGGGGCCGCCGAACCACGCCGGCTCGATGACCGCGCCGGTCGTGCTGCAGGGCGTGGCGCTCGAGCGCGGCACGCGGCGCAAGCTCGCCGGCGTGATCGTCGCGATCAAGGAGCTCGGGATCGACGCGGTGACCGGCGACGACGGCTCGTTCTTCTTCCACGGCGTGCCGGCCGGCAACTACCAGCTGATCGCGGTCGATCCGCGGTTCGATCGGCTCGAGCGGCCGATCGCGATCGGCAAGCGCGAGGCGCTCGAGGTCCGGCTGTGGATGCGGCCCAAGGGCGGCAACCCGTACGAGACCGTGGTCGAGGGCGAGCGCGAGCAGCTCGAGGTCACCAAGCGCACGCTGCAGCGCCAGCAGCTGACCAACGTGCCCGGCACGTTCGGCGATCCGATCCGCGCGCTGCAGTCGCTGCCCGGCATCGCGCGCTCGCCGTTCGGCGTGGGCCTGCTGCTCGTGCGCGGCTCGAACCCGCAGGACACCGGGATCTTCCTCGACGGCCACGAGGTCCCGGCGCTGTTCCACTTCCTCGGCGGACCGTCGATCTTCAACGCCGAGATGCTCGAGTCGATCGACTTCTATCCCGGCGGCTTTCCGGCGCGGTTCGGACGGTTTCACGGCGGCGTGGTCGCGCTCGAGTCGCGCTCGACCGCGAGCGACGGCTTCCATGGCTCGGCGAAGGTCGACTTCCTCGACTCGGGCGGCTACGCGAGGTTCCCGATCACCGACGACCTCACCGTCGCGGTCGCCGGCCGGCGCTCGTACATCGATCTGCTGCTGCCGCTCGTGCTGCCGCAGCCGTCGTCGGGCGAGACCCGGATCGTCACGCCGGTCTACGACGACTACCAGCTCAAGGTCGACTACAACCTGCACGCCAACGGCCACCTCAGCCTGCTGGTGGTCGGCTCGGATGACTCGCTGCACGTGCTCGACAAGGATCCGAACGCGATGACCTCGCAGGATCTGAACAGCGCGATCAGCTTCCTCGAGGTGATCGCGAGCTACGATCGGCCGCTCGGCGGCGATCTCAGGCTCACGCTGTCGCCGTCGTGGGGCCGCGACACGGTCACGCTGGCCGGCGCCGAGGCCGGCGCGACCGGCCCGTTCACCAGCCTCGGCGTCGTCAACAACGATCTGTCGTACCGCCTGCGCATCAACGGCCGGCTCGACAAGTACCTCGTGCTCGACACCGGGCTCGACATGCTGTCGCGCGTGACCAGCTACACCGCGCTCCTGCCCGACAACAACGAGATCGCGAATCCGACCGGCATCGACATCCCGCCGTCGCAGATCCTGCGCGGCTCGCAGATGCTCGGGATCGGCGCTTACATCGATCTCGGGATCGACGTGACCAGGCGGCTGCGCCTGATCACGAGCATGCGAGTCGACGGCTACATCCTCGACGGCGAGGATCGCGCCTCGATCGATCCGCGGCTGGTCGCGCGCTACAAGATCAGCGATCAGTGGACCGCGAAGGCGTACGTCGGCCAGTTCAGCGAGCCGCCCCAGCCCGAGGCGCTCGACAAGCGGTTCGGTAATCCCACGGTCGGGCTCGAGCACGGCTATCACTTCGGGCTCGGCTACGAGTTCCGGCCCGATCACGTGTGGTCGTTCGACGGCGAGGCCTACTTCGTCGACCGCCGCGATCGCGTGGTGTTCACCGACGATGTCGTGCAGAACTCGGACGGCACCTACAGCTACCTGAACTTCTGCAACTGCGAGGAGGAGCGCACCTACGGGTTCGAGGTGCTGATCAAGCGCCAGATCACGGCGCACGCGTTCGGCTGGCTGTCGTACACGTTCAGCCACTCGATCCAGCAGCGCGCGGGCGACTCGTGGGCGCCGACGCCGTTCGACCAGCCGCACGTGCTCAACGCGGTTGCGAGCTACAAGCCGGGCGGCGGCTGGGAGGTCGGTACGCGCGTCCAGCTCGCGAGCGGCCGGCCCGACACGCCGGTGATCGGCGCGACGTTCGATGCCGACAGCGGCAGCTACGTGCCGGTGCTCGGACCGACCCGCTCGGTGCGCGATCCGACGTTCTTCCAGCTCGACGCGCGGGTCGAGCACGACTGGCTCTACCAGCGGTGGAGCCTGGGCGCCTACCTCGACGTGATCAACGTGCTCGATCGCCAGAACGTCGAGGCGATCCAGTACGACTACCGCTACCGCCAGTCGTCGCCGATCACGAGCTACCCGATCCTGCCCACGCTGGGCGTGCGAGGTACATGGTGAAGTCGATCATCCTCGTCGTGTGCGCCGCCGGGTGCGGCAGCTTCCAGGATCCGAACATCGTCGTCGATCTGCGCGTGATCGGCATGACCGCGACGGTCCCCGAGCAGGTGGTCGACATCGATCTGTCGAACCCGCCGCCGGCCGCGGTGATCCTGCAGCAGCTCGTGCCGAGCACGGTGTGCGCGCTGGTCGCCGATCCCGATCACCCCGGTCGCAGGCTGCGCTGGTCGATGACGATGTGCCCGCCGGCCGACTACGAACGCTGCTCCGACGACGATCCGGAGGTGCTGATCGGCTCGGGCCTGCTCGACGACCCGCTGATCACGGTCCCCG
>DATJAE010000097.1:0-3259 GCA_035516595.1 Kofleriaceae bacterium
CGGCGTGCGCGCGCGCGTTCGAGGCCGCGCGCGCGCTGCCCGACGCGGACGCCGCGCGCGAGCAGCGCGCCGAGGCGCGGTTGCGCCAGGTCCGCGCCGCCGGCGCGCCGGCCGACCGCGCGCGCCACCTCGACGCGGCGCTCGAGCTCGCGCTCGCGCTGCCGCGCGGCCGCGCCGGCGCGCAGCTGGCCCGGTTCGCGCTCGACCTGCTCGACGACGCGGCGCGCGGCCGGCCCGCCGCGCGGCGCGAGCTCGAGCGCGTCGCCGCGGCGCTGTCCGCGGTCGGCGCCGGGGAGCTCGGCGAGCTCGTCCGCAGCGCGCCATGATCGATTACGATGGGCGCGTGGCAACGTCGGTCGATCCGCGTCCCGGCTACGATCAGCCGAGCCAGCAGCTCGCCGACTGGAGCGCGCTGTTCGCGCAGCTGGTCGACCGCATGGCCCGGCTCAAGGCGCTCGCGCCGCGCGGCACCGCGGTGCTCGGCGAGCTCGATCGCGCGCGGCTGATCGCGAGCGATCCCGAGCTCGCCGCGCTCGACCGCGCGATCGCGGCGCGCGCCGAGGACATCGCCGCGCGCGCCCGGTTCGCGCGCCGGCTCGGCGTCGCGCTGCCGCTCGAGCTGTTGCGCGAGCGGTTCGCGCTCGCGCCGATCGACGTCGCGCTGCTGGGCGCGCTCGCGACGATCGAGCGCGGCACCGCGTTCAACCCGTACACGGTCGGGCACAACGAGCCGCTGCAGACCGACGTCGCGTTCCTGATCGCGCTGCTCGCCGGCGCCGACGCGCCGCCCGGCGAGATCCGGCTGCGGTTCTCGGCCGACGCGCCGTTGATCGCGCACGGCCTGGTCGAGCTGTCGTCGGCGGTGGGCTGGGCGGTCGAGCCGCCGCTGGTCTACAAGCGGGTGCGGATCGCCGAGCGCGTGCTCGACTTCATCGAGGGCGCGACCGAGCCGCCGCCGTCGGTGCTCGGCGCGGCCGGGCACTTCGTCGGCGAGCCGCTCGCGGCGACCGACGTGCTGCTGCCCGACACCGCGAAGGATCTCGTCGCGCAGGTCGCGCGCGCGCTCGGCCGCGCCGATCAGCTGATCGAGCTGCGCGGCATCCCGGGCGTCGGCCGCAAGTCGGTGCTCGGCGCCGCGGCGCGCCAGCTCGGGCGCACGCTGATCGTCGCCGACCTCGGCGAGATCGCGGTCGACGCGCAGGCGCTCGACGCGGCGCTCCGCCCGCTGGTCCGCGAGGCGATGCTGCAGGACGCGGTGCTCGTGCTCGATCGCGCCGACGAGTACGGCGACGGCGAGGGCCAGCAGTGGATCCACCAGCGGCTGGTCGAGCGGCTGCGCCGGGTGCGCGGCGCGTTCGCGGTCGTGGTCGAGCACAGCCCGCCGTGGCTTCCCCGCGCGGGCCGCGTCGTGATGTCGTTCGACGTGCCGTTTCCGACCGCCGAGGTGCAGCGCCGGCTGTGGGTGCGCCACCTGCCGCCCGGGCTGCGCCTGGCGGCCGACACCTCGCTCGACACCGTGGTGCGGCGCTACGCCGCGACCGGTGCGGCGATCCGCGACGCGTGCGAGGAGCTCGGCCGGCTCGACCTCGTGCACCAGCGCGGCGGCGTCGCGAGCGAGCAGCACATCGTCGGCGTGGTGCGCAGCCGGCTCGCCCACCGGCTCGCCGCGCTCGCCACGCCGGTGACCACGACGCTCGACTGGTCCGACGTGATCTTGCCCGACGAGGTGCTCGCGCCGGTGTTCGAGCTGCTCAACTACGCGGCGCACAGCCGCCAGGTGTTCGGCGAGTGGGGCTTCGATCGCAAGCTGCCCTACGGGCGCGGGTTGTCGGCGCTGTTCGCCGGTCCGCCCGGCACCGGCAAGACGATGATCTGCTCGCTGCTCGCCAAGGAGCTCGGGCTCGAGCTGTATCGCATCGATCTGTCGCAGGTGATCAACAAGTACATCGGCGAGACCGAGAAGAACCTGGCGCGCGTGTTCGACGAGGCGGCGCGCGGCCAGGTCATGCTGCTGTTCGACGAGGCCGACTCGTTGTTCTCGAAGCGCACCGACGTCAAGTCGAGCCACGATCGCTACGCCAACCTCGAGGTCAACTACCTGCTGCAGCGGATGGAGGCGCACGACGGCGTGGTCGTGATGACGACCAACGCGGAGACCGCGATCGATCCGGCGTTTCGCCGGCGCATCCGGTTCCGCGTCCGGTTCCCCGCGCCCGACGAGGCGCAGCGGCTCGCGCTGTGGCAGGGCATGATGCCGAAGGAGGCGCAGGTCGCGCCCGATCTCGACCTGCGCGCGATCGCGCAGCGCTATCCGCTCGCCGGCGGCAACATCATGAACGCGCTGGTGCGCGCCGCGACCGCCGCGCGCGCCGACGGCACGCCGATCCAGCAGCACCACCTGCAGCGCGCCGCCGAGCTCGAGTACGCCGAGATGGGATTCCTCGCGTGAGGTCGCGCGCCGCGGTCCGCCGCGCGCTCGCGCTGGCGCCCGACGCCGAGCGGCTCGCGCTCGCCGCCCCGCTCGCCGACCTCGCGGGCGCCGGACCGCTGTCGCCGGGCGAGGTCGGCGAGACCTTCGTGCGCTACCTGTTCGATCGCGAGGCCGGCGCGATCCTCGCGACCAGCGACGCCCGCGCGCGCTGGCTCGACGGCCCGCTGTTCGTGTGGGTCGGCCCGGGCAACGCGGCGCCGCTCGACGACGACATCGCGGCGCTGGTCGCCGGGCCGCTGCTCGCGAAGCGCGGCGCGATCGCACCGCCGGCGATCGCCGAGCGCTTCGCGCCGCGCGCCGATGCCGCGATCGCCGTCGCGCTCGCCGCGCTGCCTCCCGAGGCGCGGCCGCGCGCGTTCGAGCAGCTCGCGGCCGACCTCGGCCCGGAGCCCGAGCTGCTCGCGCTCTCGCTCGTGCAGTGCGGCCGCGCGCTCGCGTGGTCGCCCGAGCTGTGCGACACGCCGGCCGGCGAGCGCGTGGTGCGCGCGCTGATCGCGCTGCTCGATCCCGCGCGGCCGCGGCCGCTGCTCGAGCTGGTCGCGCGCGTGCTCGGCCCGCTGGCGCGCGGCGGCGGCGCGACCGCCGAGCGGATCCGCGCCGCCGCGATCGCCGGCATGGACCGGCCGGCCAGCTCGCTGGTCGACGCGATCGCGGCGATCGCGCGGCCACAGCCGGGGCGCGACGAGCTCGCCGCCGCGTGCGCGTACCTGACCGGCCGCTCGGCGCCGCTGGCGCCGGAGGCGTTCGCGCTGCACCGCGCGCTCGTCC
>DATJAE010000098.1:0-2197 GCA_035516595.1 Kofleriaceae bacterium
GCGCGCACGTCGAGCCGGGCCGCGAGCGCGGGCTCGTCATCGGTGTCGAGCGTGCCGAACACCAGCTCGGGCCGGCGCTGCGCCGCCGCGGCGAACACCGGCGCGAACATCCGGCACGGCGCGCACCAGCGCGCGGAGCAATCGAGCACGACCACGCCGCGCGCGATCAGCGCGTCGAAGCGATCGAGGGTGACGGTGATCGGAGCCATGACCGCTCAGGTCACGGCGCGCTCGCGCATTACGGCGAATTCTCGCTGTGCAAAGCTGGTACGCGCACATCCCCCTCCAGCCATCTACGCGCCGCGGGCGCGCGCGGTCTGTTAGGATGAGTCGTCGGGAGCCTGATGCGTACGTTGGTACTCGTGATGGTGCTCGCGCTGCCGCGCCTGGCGCGCGCCGATAGCTCGATCGGCGTGGACGTGGTGGTCAGCGGCGATCCCGCGATCAACGCGGCGACGCAGGCCGCGGTCACGTCGTGGCTGGCCAAGCGCAGCTTCGAGCTCGCGCCGCTCGCGCTGTCGGCGGACGGCGTGACCACGCTGACCAACTGCCTGCTCGTCACCGAGCTCAAGTGCGCGCGCGCGGTGGTCGAGAAGCGCGCGTCGTCCGCCCACGTGGTCGCGGTGCTCACGATGATCTCGGGGTCCGGCCCGCACCGCACGATCCAGTTCTCCGCGTTCTGGATCAGCAAGGCGCGCGACGTGGTCTCGGTGCAGCGCACGTGCGAGGGCTGCAGCGACGCGCGCCTGCCGCCGACGATCGACGCGCTGATGAGCGACCTCGCGCAGCTCGCGCCCGCCACGCGCGGCAAGGTCAAGATCGCGACCGACCCGCCGGGCGTGACGGTCTCGATCGACGACAGCGCGGTCGGCGTCACGCCGGTCGAGCACGAGGTGCCGTCGGGGCCGCACGACATCTCGCTGTCGCGCGACGGCGTCGTGCTCGGCACGCGCCACGTCGATGTCGCGCCCGGCGCGACCGCGGCGCTCGACCTCCACGTCACGAGCGGCGTGATCGTCCATCACCGCTCGCGGGTGGTGCCCGGCGCGATCCTCGCGGTCGGCCTCGCCGCGATCGGCGGGGGTATCGCGATGTACGAGCTCGGCGGCCCGAGCGGCAAGAGCTACGACTATCGCGACCTGCGCACGCCCGGGATCGGCGTCGCGGCGGGCGGCGGCGCGCTCGCGGTGCTCGGCGCGGTCCTGCTCGCGCGCGGCGGCACCACGACCACGGCGGCGCGGCCGACCATCGCGCTGGTGCCGGGCGGAGCGACCGTCGGCTGGGCGAGGAGCTTCTGATGCTGCGCGTCGCGCTGTGCGCGCTCGCGCTCGCCGCGTGCCAGAAGCGCGATCCGCTGTTCTGCGGGTCGCACCCGGGCGATCCGCGCTGCCTCGACGACGCCGGTGTCGCGGACGCGCCGCCCGATGCGCCGCCCGGGTTCGAGACGATCGGCGGCACCGTGCTCGACAACCTCGCCGGCACCGGGCTGGTGCTCGAGGACAACGCGACCGACGATCTGATGATCGGCTCGGCCGGATCGTTCCAGTTCGCGACGCCGCTCGAGATGGGCACGCCGTACCAGGTGACGGTCAGCTCGCAGCCGATCACGCCGAGCCAGAGCTGCGAGGTCACCAACGGCAGCGGCACCGCGAACGCCGACGTCAGCGACGTCACGGTGAGCTGCACGACCAACAAGTTCGTGGTGTCGGGCGCGGTCTACGGCCTCAACAACGACCAGAGCGTGGTGCTCCAGCTCAACGGCGGCAACGACATCATGATCGACGGCAACGGCAGTGCCGGCGGCCAGAGCTTCGCGTTCACCTCGGCGCCGCTGGCCAGCGGCACCACGTTCGGCGTCGCGATCGGCACCCAGCCGGCCGAGCAGACCTGCTCGATCTCGGGCGGCAGCGGCATGGTGGGCGACGGCGACATCACGACGGTCGTGGTCGACTGCGCGACCAACTCGTACATCCTGTCGGGCAACATCACCGGGCTCGACGGCACGGTCACGGTGACCGACGGCACCGACTCGGTCAGTCCGGCGGCCAACGGCAGCTTCGCGTTCCCGCCGCTGCTCGCCGGCACGAGCTACACGGTCGTCGTGACGACCCAGCCGACCTATCCGCCGCTCGCCCAGACTTGCACCGTGACCAACGGCGGGCCGAGCACGCTCACCACCAACGTGAGCAACGTGATG
>DATJAE010000099.1:0-9351 GCA_035516595.1 Kofleriaceae bacterium
GCGAGATCAATCTCATCCGCGTGCTGCGCCGGGCCGCGCTGGCCCTGGTGCTCGTGATCGGGTGGCTGTTCATCGCGTGGGAGAACCGGTTCCACATCACCGCGTCGGTGGTGTTCGCGTGCCTGGCCTACCTCGCGGTGATCGCGACCGTGCTCAACCTGTGGCGGACCGGCGCCTCGGCGGTCGCGCCGGATCAGGCCGGTGAACAGGCGTGGGGGCGACCGATCGGGCCGCGCGGCGAGCTCGAGAAGGAGAAGCGCACGCTGCTCAAGGCGATCAAGGAGGCCGAGTTCGATCAGCAGATGGGCAAGCTGTCGCAGCGCGACGCCGACGCGATGATCTTCACGTATCGCGCGCGCGCGATCGAGATCTACAAGGAGCTCGATCGGATGGACGGCGAAGCTCGCGAGGAGTCGGTGCGCGATCGCATCGAGCGCGAGGTCAAGGCGCGGCTCGCGGTCGCCGAGGCCGACAAGAAGGGCAGCAAGAAGGCCAAGCGCGCCGACCGCAAGAAGGCCGACGACCAGGCGGACAAGGCCGAGGACAAGGCCGACAAGGCCGAGGGCAAGGCCGAGGCCAGGCCGGCCAAGCCCGAGCCCCCGGTCGCGACCGCGGTCGAGGAGCCCAAGGAGCCGGAGCCCGAGCCGGCCAAGGAGGCGACGACGTGAGGCAGCTCCTGATCGCGATCGCGCTCGCCGCGTCCGCCGGCGTCGTCCATGCCCAGCCGGCCGGTGCGCTCGGCCACCCGCTGCCCGGGCCGGATCTCGACACCGGCACGGTCAGCGTGCGCGTGATCGCGGGCAGTCCGCAGAACGCGGTGAGCGGCACCGAGGTCACGCTGATCGTCAACGGCACGCCGCGGGTCGCGCGCACCGACGACGGCGGCCGCGCGTTCTTCAAGGATCTGCCCGCCGGCGCGACCGTGCAGGCCAAGATCACCGACGAGGATCAGAAGGAGGTCAGCTCCGACTCGTTCCCGCTGCCGGGTCAGGGCGGCGTGAAGGTCATGCTGTCGACCCGCCCGGTGCAGGGCGGCATGATGATGGGCGGCGCGCCGTTCGCGGGCGGCGGGGCCGGCATGCCCGAGCCGCGCCAGCTCAGCGGCGAGCCGCGCCCCGAGCCGAACGATCCGCCGGGCTCGTACACCGTGCGGCTCACCTACGACGACTTCAAGGACGCGCCGCCGGTCGACGTGCCGGTCACGCTGGTCGGCTACAGCGCGGACAACTCGATCGAAGTCCAGATCGTGCGCAGCGACAAGGAGGGCCGCGCGCAGTTCACCGGGCTCGATCGCACCGGCGCGACCTCGTACTTCGCGATGACCCAGCTGCCGCGCGCCGGCGCGATCGATCGGCTGATCGCGCAGCCGGTCGTGATGGTGCCGCAGGTCGGCGTGCGGGTCGCGCTGTCGAGCGACAAGCGCACCTCGAGCGCGCCGCCGATCGATGACCTCGCGAGCGATCCGACGCCGACGCCCGCCGGCAAGGTGCGGGTGTCGCTGACCGGCGTGCCCGATCCGGACGCCGAGATCACGCTGGTCGACGCCGCCACCAAGGCGGTGATCGGCAAGGGCGGGCTGCAGCCCGGCCCGCCCGATCCGCAGGACATCCAGGGCGGCGCGCCGTTCGAGCCCAAGCCCGACCTGCCCGCCGGCACGCTCGCGATCGACGCGCGCGGCGGCGTGGGCAACGCGACCGATCCGCTCGCGCACGTCCAGGTGCGCGTGATCCCGGCCGATGCCAAGGACGCGCCCGCCGACGCACCGATGGTGGAGACCGGCGCGGATGGCACCGCGAAGCTCGAGCACCTGCCGGCGAGCTCGCTCAAGGCGGTGCTCACGATCAACGGCCGCAACTTCGAGACCAACGCCTTCGAGCTCGCGAAGTCCGGCGGCGCGCTGCACATCCAGGCGCAGTGGCCGAGCCAGGGCAAGCCCGAGGCGGTGATCGATCTGATCCCCAAGCCGGGGCAGGTGGTCTACGCCGAGACCGCGATGCGCGGCGAGGTCTATCGCTCGCGCCCGTTCGAGCAGATCGAGGGCCGCGGCGCGCACCTCCAGATCCAGATCCTGCCGCGCGTGATCTTCTCGTTCACGCTGCAGGCGCACGTCGACGACGAGTACCTCGCGGTGCAGGGGCGGTTCGAGGTCTACAACAACTCGTGGGCGCCGTATGTCGCGGGTCCCGACGGCCTCACCGTCCCGCTGCCGACCGGGTTCAAGGGCGCGGTGCTCGCCGAGCAGGACCAGGCCGATGTCGCCGCCGTGCCGGGCGAGGGCTTCCGGCTGGCGCGGCCGGTGCCGCCCGGCGCGCGCCGGTTCATCGGTGCGTTCTCGCTGCCGGTCGAGCACGGTCAGGTCGACTGGCACCTCGACCTGCCGTACGGCGCGTTCGAGAGCGAGCTCGCGGTCACCCCGGTGCCCGGCATGGTGCTCGGCAAGCTGCCGCCGAGCGTGCACACCGAGACGATCGACGACTCGCGCGGCCACTGGATCGTGGTGCCGCGCATCACGATCCTGCCCAAGCAGTCGATGGAGCTGACGGTCAGCGGGCTGCCGTCGGACGCGCGCTGGAAGCTGTGGGTGCCGCGCATCCTGGGCCTGCTCGTGGTCTCGCTGATGGCGTCGGCGCTGGTGTTCGCGCTCGTGCGGCGGCGCTCGGGCAGCCCGGCGCGGGCGGCGCGGCGCCAGGCGCTGCTCGACCAGCTGGTCGCGCTCGACCAGTCGGGCCGCAACGACAAGCGCCGCGAGGCCCTGCTCGCCGAGCTCGAGAAGCTGTGGGACGACTGAGCGGGCTCGACACCGTCGTCGTCACGAAGGTCGCCAAGCGCTACGGCTCCGAGCGCGCGCTCGCCGACGTCTCGCTCGAGCTCCGCGCCGGCTCGATGTGCGCGCTGCTCGGCCAGAACGGCGCGGGCAAGACCACGCTGCTCGGCGTGATGTCGACGCTGGTCCGGCCGAACGCGGGCAAGGTCGCGTATCGCGCCGGCGGTCGCGAGCTCGCCGGCGAGGCGGTGCGCCGCGAGATCGGCATGCTCGCGCATGCCTCGCTGTGCTACGGCGAGCTCACCGCGATCGAGAACCTCGAGCTGGTCGCCGGGCTGTACGGCGTCGATCGCGGCGGCATCCCGCGCGTGCTCGATCGCGTCGGGCTCGAGGCCCGCGCGCGCAACCGGGCGGCGCGCACCTACTCGCGCGGCATGGTCCAGCGGCTCGCGCTCGCCCGCGCGCTGCTGACCGAGCCGTCGCTGCTGTTGCTCGACGAGCCGTTCACCGGGCTCGACCGCACCGGCGCGCTCGCGCTCGGCGAGCAGCTCGGCGAGCTCAAGGCCGCCGGCGCGATCGTCGTGGTCGTGACCCACGATCTCGAGGCGATCGCCGGGCGCGCCGACCACCTCGCGGTGCTGCGGCGGGGCAAGCTGGTGTTCGAGCAACGCGGCGACGCGTGCTCGTACGACGACCTGAAAGACCTCTATCATCGCCACGCCAACTAGCCATGTCGCTCGTCAGCCACGCCGCGCGCGTCGCCTGGAAGGATCTGCGGATCGAGCTGCGCAGCCTCGAGATCTTCGCGACCATGGCGTTCTTCAGCGCGCTGATCGTCGTGATCTACTCGTTCGCGTTCCCGCGCCAGGCCGGCGGCGCCGCTGGCTCGGTGCCCGGCATGCTGTGGACGGCGATCGCGTTCACCGGCACGATCGCGCTCGGCCGCGCGTTCGATCGCGAGCGCGAGAACGACACGATGCGCGCGCTGCTGCTCGCCCCGGTGCCGCGGCTCGCGGTGTTCCTCGGCAAGGCGCTCGCCATGGCGGTGCTCGTGCTCGCGGTCGCGGTGGTCGCGGTGCCGCTGCTCGCGGTGTTCCTGTCGGTGCCGCTGTTCGATCACGCGCTCGAGCTCGTGCTCGTGATCGTGCTCGGCGCGGTCGGCATCGCGGTGGTCGGCTCGGTGTTCGCCGCGACCCTGCTCAAGGTGCGCTCGCGCGACGTGCTCCTGCCGGTGATCCTCTACCCGCTGCTGATCCCGCTGTTCGTGGCGGGGACCAAGGCCACGGCGGCGCTGCTCGCCACCCCGGCCAACCTCGAGGCGGCGTGGTACTGGATCGAGTTCGTGGGAATCTACGACGCCGTGTTCCTGGTACTGTCTATCTGGGTGTTCGAATCGCTGGTGATCGAATGAGAAAGGTCGTCGTCCCCGCGCTCGCCGTGCTCGCCGCCATCGGGCTGGTCGCCTCGATCCACGCGGTGTTCTTCGACGCGCCGCTCCAGTACGGCCTCGACGACACCGGTCGGCTCAACGGCTCGAGCCTGTTCTTCAACCAGAAGATCTTCTACTTCCATGTCGCGCACGCGTTCGTGCTGTTCACCGCGGTGTTCGTCGCCGGGGTGAGCTCGATCGGCTTCCTCGCGACCCGCGACGCGAGGTGGGACGACGTCGCGAGCGCGTCGACCGACGTCGCGGTCGCGTTCGGCGCGGTCGTGCTCGCCACCGGCTCGATCTGGGCGAAGGCGGCGTGGGACGTGTGGTGGAACTGGGAGCCGCGCCTGACCATGTCGCTGCTGCTCTGGCTGATCCTGGTCGGCTACGTGCTGGTGCGCCGGTTCGCCGGCCCGAGCGCCGACCGGGTGGCCGCCGGTATGGCGATCTTCGGCATGGTCGGCGTGCCGTTCATCTACGCGATGGTCGGGCAGGACTCGCATCCCGCGTCGGGTCGCAACGGCGTGGTGGCGACGCTCGGTCCGGGCATGCGCGGCGCGTTCTGGCTGTCGGTCGCGACGTTCTACGTGTGGTTCGCGGCGCTCGTGCTCCTCCGGATCAGCGGCACGCGCGCCGAGCGCGAGCTCCGCGAGCTCCGCGAGCGCGGCCTCGACCTGGGGGTGCTGTCATGAAGCTCGTCCTCGTCTTCCTCGTCGCGCTGGGCGGTGTGGCCGCCGCGCAGCCCGCCCCCGCGGCCACGCCGGCCGAGCTCCGCAAGACCTGCACCGATGCGATGAACGCCGATCCGGACTTCGCGAAGTCGATCCTCGCGACGGTCGACAAGCAGCTCGACGCCCAGACCCTGCAGGTGCACCAGGATGCCGAGTATCACGTCGAGAAGAACGAGCGGCACGTGATCTACGCCTACGCCGCGATGTGGGTGATCGCCGCGCTATTCGTCGTGTTCCTGTGGCTGCGCCAGGTCGGGCTGCGTGCCGAGATCGCGCAGCTGCGCCGCGAGCTCGATGCCGCGGCCAAGCAAGGCGGTGGCTCGTGACGTCCGGTCACATCCTGTTCATCCCGGGCGTGCTGCTGATCGGCATGTTCCTCGGCTTCATCGTCGGCGCGCGCGCGGTGCGCAACCAGATCGATCTCGAGCGCAAGCGTGGCGAGGAGCGCGCTGCCGCCAAGGCCGCGCGCGAGGCCAAGCGCGCCGCGGCCGCTGCCAAGCCGAGCGACGACGCCGGCAAAGCCTGATCGTCGCCCCGGCGCGTCGGTCGCGTGCAACATTGTGGCGCGGCGGCGACACGTCACCGACGTGGTCGCGCGCGGATGCGCTGGTACGCGCGATGCAGTCGCGCGCCACGATGAAGCGCACCGCGCTGGTGATCGGCCTTGCCGTCCTCGCGCCGCGCGCCGGACACGCCGACCAGCTCGGCTATGGCTTCGGCGGGGGCCCGGTGCTCGCGAGCCACGGCCCGCTCGCCGGATCGTTCGCGCCCGCGGTGATCGCGTGGTTCGGCCTGGTCGGGTACCACGGACCGTGGCAGCTCGACGCCGCCGTGCTCGCGCTCGACGACTTCGCCGGCGACCGCGTACGCGGCGCGATCGGCGGAACGCTCGGCCTGCGCCGCTACCACGTGCTGGCCGACGGCATGCGCAACGGCGTGCGCTGGCAGGTCGCGGCCTTCGGCGCGGCCGGCTGGACGGTCGCCGCGCTCGGTCCGCCGCACGCGCCGTCCGAGGACGACCCGCGCTCGCTCGCGCCGAGCACGACGGTCGGGCCTGCGGGCGACGCCACGCTCACCGGGCCGCGGCTGGGCGCCGGGCTCGAGCTGGCGCTCTCGCAGGGCCGGGTGCACTCGCGGGTCGCGTTCGCGCTCACCGATCAGGAGCTGTTCGGAGCCTCGGCGGGCGGCTATCTCGCCGCCGAGCTGGCGTTATCGCTCAGCTTCGGGCGCTGAGGTGCTCGCCGAGGAAGCCGCGCACGAGCTGCCAGGCGACCCGCGACGCCGGCGCGGCCTGGTCCGCGAAGAAACCGTGCGATACATCGCCGAACACGACGTCGACGTACGGCTTGCCCGCCGCGGCGAGCGCGTCGACCAGCGCGCGGCGCGGCTCCGGCGGCAAGTGCGGATCGCGGCCGCCCCACACCAGCAGCGTCGGCGCGCGCAGCCCGGGCAGCTCGTCGGCGGGCGGCCACGAGCCGTAGAACGCGATCGCGGCGCGCAGCGGGAGCACCAGGTTCGCGCGGTGCGCGATCCGGCCGCCCATGCAGAAGCCCCACGCGGCGAGCCGGGCGGCATCGGCCGAGGGATCGCCGCGCAGCACGGCGTGGACCGCCTCGAGGTCGGCGCTCACGCCGGGCGGCGTGAGCTGGCGGGCGTGCGGCATGCCTTGCTCGGCCACGGTCGCCTCGAGGCGCGGCGCGGTGCGATGAAACAGGTCGGGCGCGATCGCGAGATAGCCTTGTCCGGCGAGCCGGGCCGCGACGTCGCGGATGAACGCGGTGAGGCCGAGCAGCTCGTGCAGCACGATCACCGTGGGCGCGGGCGCGGCGGGCGGCGCGACGCGCCACGCATCGAGCGTCGTGCCGTCGGCGACAGGTATCGTGATCCAGCTCATGACGAAGATCCTCCATTATCCCAAGTAACACGAACGCTCGTCACGCTGGAAGTGCGGGCGGCAGGATTCGGCGGAGCATCGTCCGAGTGCCGGACAGATCGCGCCCACGTGGGCGCGTGGGTCGTGGGTCGCGCCCACGTGGGCGCCGCGCGTCCGAGCGCCGGACAGATCGCGCCCACGTGGGCGCGTGGATCGTGGGTCGCGCCCACGTGGGCGCGTGGGTCGTGGGTCGCGCCCACGTGGGCGCCGCGCGTCCGACCATCGGACAGCTCGCATCACGCCGCGCGCAGCTGGCGCGCGAGCTCGTCCGCCGTCGCCGTCCGGTCCGCGGCTTGCTTGGCGAGCGCGGTGCGCGCGATCGCGTCGAGCGCCGGATCGGCGAGCGCCGGCACGTCCGCCTCGATCACCGCGGCCATCGACAGCCACGGCGGGCCGCGGTGGAACAGCCGCCGGCCGGCGATCAGCTCCCACAGCACGACGCCGATGGCGAACACGTCGGTCGCGCGGCTCCACGCCTCGCCGCGCACCTGCTCGGGCGCCATGTACGCGTGCGTGCCGCGCACCGCGCCGCCCTGACCGATCGGCCGCGCGACGCCGAGGTCGATCAGCACGGCGCGGTCGCCGTCGGGCTCGACCTCGACCACGAGGTTGCCCGGGTTGATATCGCCGTGAACGTAGCCGTGCGCGTGGAGGTGCGCGGCCGCGTCGCACGCGGCGAGCGCGAACGCGATCGCGCGGGCGCGCGGGACGATCGCGTGCGCGGGCCTCGGATCGTCGCGGGTCGCGGCCGGCGCGACGATCCGGCGCACGTCCTCGCCGTCGATCAGCTCGAGCGCGATGTACGGCCGACCGGCGACCTCGCCGGCCTCGAACGCGTGGACGAGGTGGCGGTGGCGCGGCAGCTCGGCGGTGAGCCGCTGCTCGACCGCGAACTGCGCGCGCGCGTCCTCGTTGCGCGCGAGGTGCGTGTGCAGCCGCTTGATCGCCGCGACCTCGTCGCCGCGGTGCGCGCGCCACACCTCGCCGAGCCCGCCCACCGCGATCACCGCGTCGAGCTGCCACGTCCCGAACGCGTCCGACATGTAGGACCACCCTAACATGTGATCGCTTGCGACACCGTGCGCTTGCTCGGCGCGCGGCCCGGCGCGAGGCTCGAAGCGATGGGAGTGGAACGGCTCGGCCGTTACGAGGTGCTGCGCCACCTCGCGTCCGGCGGGATGGCGGACGTGCTGCTGGCGCGCTCGACCGGGATCGAGGGCTTCGAGCGCCACGTCGTGCTCAAGCGGATCCGTGCCGAGCTGCGCGAGGACGAGCGGTTCGCGAGCATGTTCCTCGCGGAGGCCAAGCTCGCCGCCGGCCTGCATCACCAGAACATCGTGCAGGTGTTCGACATCGGCGAGGCCGACGGCGAGTACTTCTTCGCGATGGAGTACCTCCACGGCGAGGACCTCCGCAAGCTGCTGTACATGGTCGCCAAGCACCGCGCCCACGTGCCGCTCGGCAACGCGGTCGCGATCGCGATGGCCGCGGCCGCGGGGCTGCACCACGCGCACGAGCGGCGCGGCCCCGACAAGCGGCCGCTCGGCATCGTCCACCGCGACGTCTCGCCGTCGAACATCATCGTGGGCTACGACGGATCGATCAAGCTGGTCGATTTCGGCATCGCCAAGGCCGAGTCGCAGGCCGAGGAGAAGACGATCGCGGGCGCGCGCAAGGGCAAGGTCGCGTACATGTCGCCCGAGCAGTGCAAGAACCAGCCGGTCGATCGTCGCAGCGACATCTGGTCGCTCGGCGTGGTGCTCTACGAGATGGCGACCACGACGCGGCTGTTCAAGGGCGAAAGCGACTACCTGACGATGGAGGCGATCGTCGAGGGCCGCATCCCGCCGCCGCGCGGCCGCCGCGCCGACATCCCGGAGGAGCTCGCCGCGATCATCGCGCGCGCACTCGAGGTCAAGCCGGCCGACCGCTACGCGACCGCCGACGAGCTGCGCGTCGCGCTCGAGGCGTTCGCGATGAAGGCCGGGCTCGCGGTCACGCCGGCGTCGCTCGCCGCGTACGTCAAGCAGTACTTCGGCGAGCGCCTCGAGCCGTGGCTCGACACCGCGCCCGAGGCGCCGGAGGTCGGGCCGGCGGCGTGGAGCGAGCCGTCGGGATCGAAGTCGGTCGGCAGCATCGATCCGAACGGCGCGGTCAAGGCGCCCGCGTCGCCGGAGACCCGCACGAGCGGCAAGTTCGGCTTCGAGCAGAAGCTGCAGACGCGCTATCCGATGGCACCGCGAGCGCGGCGCGGCGGCGCGGCGATCGCGGCGGTCGCGCTCGGCGTGGTCGCGCTGGCCGGCGGCGGCGTCGCGTGGCAGCACTACGCCGGCGCCCCGGCGAGCGCGCCGGGCGAGCTCGCGGACGCGACGATCCACGCGGTCGGCGCCGGCCACCTGCGCGAGGCGCTGGCGTGCGAGGCCGGCCGCTCGCCGCACGGCGAGCTCGCGATCCGGTTCGCGGTCGACGCCGCGGGCAAGGTCACGCGGGTCGA